>JBFYOD010000131.1:0-4882 GCA_041303965.1 Candidatus Aminicenantota bacterium | reverse complement strand
CGGTTCCCCCGTCCCGCTTCTCTCGAAGCGGGACGGGTCCCCTTCCGCTACGGGGGAACCGGATGGTTGCCATCACCGCTCGGGCGGCGTCCCAAATCAAAACAAACCGGCATTTCTCGTCAGGCGGTTCCTGGGATCCGGTTTGACAAGGCGGCGGGGCTCCCCTATAGTGCTCGTAGGCGGCGAGAGATGAAAAAAGCGGCCTGTTTGCTTCTGATCTTCGGCCCGCTTGTCTTTCTGCTCGCCTTCGGACAATCCTCCGCGGCCGGCTCCCAGTCCCTCGACGATCGCGTCCGGGAATTCCTCGTCTCGCAGAAAGACCAATGGCGCGAGGAGAACGTCTCCGAGGCCGACGGCCGCTTCCTCTACGACCTCATCCTCAAGCGCGGTTACACCCGAGCGCTCGAGATCGGCACGTCCACGGGGCACTCGGGCATCTGGCAGGCCTGGGCCCTGAGCAAGACCGGGGGCTCGCTCATCACCGTCGAGATCGAGGAATTCCGGCATCTCATGGCCGTCCGGAATTTCAAGGCCTCCGGGCTCGACGGCAATATCGACGCCCGGCTGGCCGACGCCCACAAGCTCGTCGAGGAGCTGCCGGGACCGTTCGACTTCGTCTTCATCGATGCCGACAAGAACTGGACGCTGAACTATTTCAAGGCCTTGCTGCCCAAGCTCGCCTCCGGTGGCTGTTTCGCCGTCCACGGCGTCTCGAGCCTTGGCTACATGAAGGGCGTCCGGGACTTCCTGGATCACGTCCGGGGCCTCGACTTCATGGAAACGACGGTCGAAACGCCGTCGGCCGGCGGGATCTCCCTCAGCTTCCGCAAGAAGGGCCCGGCTTGACCCGTGGCCCCGACCCTCCCCCTATTCACCCTGGCTCCCCATCCGGACAGGAGGCGATGATGAGCGACAATTTCCGTGATCGGCTTCTCCGGGGCGACCGGCTCATAGGCACCCTGCTCAGCCTGCCTTCGCCGGAGCTCGTCGAGATCGCCTCCGATGCCGGCTTCGACTGGCTCTTCCTCGACATGGAGCATGGCGCCTTGGAGGCCCGGGATATCCTGCGTCTTGTCCAGGCGGCGCGCGGGCCCTGCGCCCCGCTGGTCCGGGTCCCGGAGAACCGGGAGATGTGGATCAAGAAGGCCCTCGATACCGGCGCGGCGGGCATCATCGTTCCCCATGTCAACAGCGCCGAGGACGCCGCACGGGCCGTCCACTGGGGCAAATATCCGCCGGAAGGCGGCCGCAGCGTCGGTTTCAGCCGGTCCAACCGTTACGGGACCCGCTTCCAGGAGAGCGTCGAGTCGGCCAACGCGGAAACGGTCGTCATCGCCCAGGTCGAGCACATCGACGGCGTCCGGGCCATCGAGGCCATCCTGGACGTTTCCGGCGTGGACGCCGTCTTCATCGGCCCTTACGACCTTTCGGCCAGCCTGGGCAAGCCCGGCCGCATCCAGGACCTCGATGTCCGCGATGCCGTCCGGGCGGTCGCGGCCGCCTGCGCCCGGAGGAAGGTCCCGGCCGGGATCTTCGCCCTTGACATTCCGGGCGCCATCAAGGCCCTGGAAGAAGGCTACGGCCTGGTCTGCTCGGGCATCGACGTCGGGCTTTTCTCCCAGGCGGCCGCCGCGATCATCAGGGGACTCAAGCCAAGAAACCCTTGACAGGAATAAGGTTATATACTAGATTTTGTATGGATACGCATGGAGTCCTACAAAATTTGGTGTTGTGGTCTGGCGTCTGAACCCCTGTCGTTTTCAACACCACCGCCCTCCGGCCGACTCAAAGGGTCCATGTCTTCCCGGGAGGCCGGACCTTAAATGTCGCGAGTGCAGATGGAAAAGACCGCCTCAGGCGCCCTGCCCGTCGTGCTCGTCGTCGACGACGACCTCGCCTATCTCGAGAAACTCCAACGGGCCCTGCGGGACATTTACGCCGTATACACGACGACGAGCGGGGTCGAGGCCATCCATCTGATCAAGGCCCTCCCCGAGGTCAACGTCCTCGTCGTCAGCGAAGACCTGCCTCGGATGAAGGGCACCGAGCTCCTCCGTTTTCTCAACGAGCTTTTCAAGAACTCCGACGCCATCATCAAGATCGTCCTGACCGAATCCGCCACGAACGGGTCCGTCATCGACCTGGCCAGCTACGGCCGCATCGACTGCTGCCTGGCCAAGCCGGCCGACCCGGCCGCCATCCGGCGCAAGATCGGCTTCCTGATCGCCCAACGGTCGCGTGAGAAGCGCTCCTCCATGCGGGTCACCCTCGACAGCACCAAGGACATCCGGGTCGAGACCAGCCCCTTGGGCGAGGCCAAGCTGGTCAACCTCAGTGAGAACGGCATGTTCTTCAAGACCCTGTCGTCCTTGCCCGAAGGCTCGGCCGTCCCCCTGAGCATCTCGCTTCCCGACGGCCGGCAATACATGGTGAACGGCCGGGTCGTCCGCCAGGACATCGACCAGGGGGGCGTTGCCGTCGAATTCGAAGCCATGGACGACACGAACCGTTTGTCGCTCCTTCAGTTCATGTCGGACTATGTCGCCATCCGGGACCTCGTCGAGCTCAAGCTCCGCTACCCGTTCCTGCGGACCGACGAGATGGTCCTGTTCACGGACTCGGTCAAGATCGAGTCGCTCATGCGCGAAGCCCTGGCCCGCAAGGCCGAGGTCGCGGCCGTCCCGGCCCGCCCCGGCAACCCCGAGATCCTGTCCTTCGCCGACATCCAGCCGCCGTCCGTGTGCCTCCTCTCGGGAGAGAAGCTCGACGTCAAGTTCAAGACCTCGGACCTTCTCTTCGTCTCGTACCAGATCGGCTATGCGACCTACAATTTCGAGACCATGATCTCCCGGATCTTCCCCGACGGCCGGACTCTCGTCTGCCTCTACCCGCGGGTCATGTTCTACTCGGAAAAACGGGCCGAAAAAAGGATCAGCCCGGCCGGCGACCTGCGGGTCGAGATCCCCCTGCCATCCCCGTTCGACCGGAAGATCAGGGGCCGCATCACCGACATCAGCCCGAACGGGATGAGCTTCGTCGCCGACGGGGAGGCGCCTGCCCTCCTCAAAGGGACTCCGTTCGAATCCTTGGCCATCCTCGACGGTGATAAAGTCCTCTGGGAGGAGACCGGCGAAGTCCGCCACGTGGGCCTGGCCGAAGAGGGCGAAGGCCGGGGATTGAAGTACGGCGTCCAGTTCGGTATCGGGCGGATGAGCATCCAGTCGGTCCATGCCCCCGACCCGGATTTCGCCCGCCACGGCGAGGACGCCCCGGAGAAGGCCGGCGGCCGGGGCAGCGCATCTCCGTCGGCGGATTTCGTCAAGTCATCCCTCATGGTCCCCCACGTCATCAGGCTGGAAAACCGCCGGGGGGAGGAGATCGTCGGACTCTTGAACACCTCCCTCCCCCTGGACGACCGGCCCATCCCCGTAGTCATCGTCCCGCCGGCTTTCGGCAAGACCAAAGAGACCCTTTTCGGCCTGGCCCTGACCCTCTGCGAAAATTTCCGCCTCCTGGGCAAGCCCCTGGCGGTCGTCCGCTACGACGGGATCCGCAAGAAGGGCGAGAGCCACAACGATCCCGAGGCCGACGAGCCGCCCTACGAGATGCTCAACACCAACTTCAGCCAAGGGGCCGAGGACATCGTGGCCGTCCTCGACTGGCTCCGGACGAATCCCAAGCTCAAGGCCTCTTCGGTCATCCTCCTGACCTTCTCTTTCTCGGCGCTCGAAGCGCGGATCGTGCTGAGGGACGAGAACGAGCGCCGGCGGATCGACTACTGGATCGCCTGCATGGGCACGCCGGAATTCCGGGACCTCATGGTCCGGATCAACTGCGGCCTCGATTTCCTGGAGCACTACCAGCTGGGGATCAAGCTCGGCGTCATGCCGGTCCTTGGCAACCTCGTCAACGTCGATCCCTACGTCGCCGACGGCGTCGCCAACTCGGTGGCCACGCTCGAGCAGGCCCGAGAGGACATGCGTCATCTCGACCTGCCGATCACATGGATCTACGGCCAGTACGACAACTGGGTCAAGGCCGAGTTCATCCGGGACGTCATGAGCGTCCAGGTCGACGCCCCGCGCGAAGTCATCTCGGTCCCGATCGGGCACAACGCCCGGACGTCCAAGGAAGGCCTGCGGCTGTTCGGGACGATCACCTCCCTGATCCATAGGTTCCTCCACAAGGAGCTCGTCCAGCCGGTCCTGCCGGGACGGAAGGACATGGAGGTCGTGCGGCGGGCCGAAAAGGACCGGCTCCCGCCCCGCAACCTCAAGAACCGGACGAGCTACTGGCAGCACTATCTGGTCGGCGACGACAAACTCATCGGTTTCGACGTCATGGCCCTCTCCGACGACTATCAACAGTTGATGCGCGACCAGCTCCACGCGCTGGAGCTCAGGCCCGGGGACCGGCTCCTCGACCTGGGCGGCGGAACAGGCAACTTCGTCGAGCAACTCCTCGTCGGCGGCGGCGACCTTCCCGCGCAGATCACGATCGCCGATCTCATCCCCGAGGCCATGCAGAAAGCGTCCAGGAAACTCGTCTCGCGCTTCCCCGCGCTTAAAGAGCCGGGGCGCTTCGACCTCGTCGCCGTCGACCTGGAGATGAGTCGCTATCTCGCCATCCGCCGCTTCCTCGACGGCGAAGCCGGGACGTTCGAGGAGATGGCCGACAAGGTCGAGAACCTGACCCTGGAGAGCGCCATCAGGATCCAGGAGGACTACTCTCCCCGCCTCCACCGGATCCTCAGGGGCGAGCGGATCACGCCGGCCCACGACGACTGGCTGAAGACCCGTTTCGACCTCCAGGAATACCGGATCATCACCGACTTCAACCGAACCGCCCGGTACGTGCGTGGTCTCTCGGCAGGCAAGCCCGA
>JBFYOD010000130.1:0-21985 GCA_041303965.1 Candidatus Aminicenantota bacterium | reverse complement strand
GGCCGCTCCGCGCCGCGGCCACCCTGGCCGTCGCCCTGCTGACCCTGGCCGTCTACAGGTCCCTCGCCCGCCACCTGATCCTCTTCGGCCGGCGCCGCTTCGTCCTGATGGTCCTCGTCGGGGCGGTCCTTTCGCAGGCCTGGCTCCTCGTCCTCCCCGGGCTTTTCGATGCGCCGCTCGAGCTCCGGGTCATTGGCTGGGTCATCCCCGGCATCCTGGCCTCGAGCTTGGTCCGGCAGAAGGTCCTGCCGACCCTGGCCTCCCTAGCCGCCGTGGCGACTATGACCTTCGCCGTCGTCAGGTTGGTGTCGCTCCTGTGAAACGGCTTTTCGGGAGAGGCCTGTTCGGGCCCGCCTACGCGGCAGCGGCCCTGAGCCTCGTTTATTTTCTCCTCGTCCGGTTCCTTCCTTTCCCCGAACCGGCCCTTCGCTCGGAGATGGCCGAGGCTTCGCGGTTGATGGCCGCGGCGGATGCGGCCCTCAAGGACTGCCGCGAGAGCCGGGGCGTCAAGGTCGACCGGGACACGGATCCGAACGGGACCGGGCTCATCGGCCTGGAGACGTCGGAGATCACGACTTCCGCCGGCCGGCTCGAAGCGAAAAGAACGACGACGAACCCGAATTTCGCGGGCCTGGTCGTTTCTCTCCTCCACAAAACCGGAGCGAGGCGGGGGGACGCCGTCGCCGTCGGCGCCTCGAGCTCGTTCCCGGCGCTCATCGTCGCGCTGCTCGCCGCGGCCGAGGTCATGGGTCTCGAACCGTTCGTTATTTCCTCGCTGGGTTCGTCACAGTGGGGCGCGAACATTCCCGAGTTCAACTGGACCGACATGGAAGACGGCCTTCGGGCCGCGGGCGTTCTCGATGTCCGGCCCCTCGCCCGCGCCATCGGGGGGGACGAGGACGTCGGACAGGACATGAGTTCGAAGGGCCGCGCTTTCCTCGAGTCGCTCATCCGCGCGCGCGGCGAGGTGTTTCTTGAGGAATCCGACCTCGAACGGAATGTCGCGTCGCGTATAAGACTCTATCGCGAGCGCGCCGGAAACCGGTCCATCAAGGTGTTCGTCAACATCGGCGGCAGCTGGGCCAATATCGGCACGAACCCCGAAGTGCTGAAACTGCGGCCGGGCCTCGCCGACGCCGCTTTTATCCCTCCGCCCGGCGAGCGAGGCGTCCTTCAAGCCATGGCCGCGGAAAAGATCCCGGTCATCCACTTGCTCAATATCAAGGGCCTTTGCGAACGCTACGGCCTTCCCTGGGACCCCCGGCCGCTGCCCGGTCCGGGGGAGGGAAAGATCTTCCGTGATGCCGCGATCCGCTCATGGCCCGCCGCTGCGCTGACCGTGGTTTATATTCTGGCGATAATCGTCGTGATGTTCACGACCCGCCGGCGTTTGACCTAAATTAAGGGGGGAAGGTTCTGTTTTCGCTTGGAGATCATCTGATGCTGGATGAAGGCTGACATGAAACCCCGCGCCGAGGACCGGCAGGGAGCGGACTCTTGGAAGCGACCGACAGAATTGTGGCTGAGCGGCTCGAAGCTACAATTCTGGGAAATATCTGAAACGAGAAGATGTAAAAAAGGGGGGCCGGGGGCTATGCATAGCCCCTATCCTTGACAATAAAGGGCAGCGTCCCCGTCATGCCCCCTTGATTTATCCGATGCAGACGCTGGCCGATAGAAACCGGCGGCGTCAGAGTCGGATTGTGGTTTTCCTATTCAAAAACGAGCTTGGCCGGATCGACCGTCTTCGGGTCCTTGAGGTAGGCCCCGGTCCCGTTCTGGACGACGTCGCCGTAGCGGGGGACCCCGGAGAGGACCACGGCCTTGTCCGGGTTGTCGCCCGACCAGATCTCGAGGATCTGCAGGACAGTCGAGGTGTGGCGCCCGACGCGGATGTCGATCGGCCAACCCTTCTCGTCGATCTTCTCGAAGAGCAGCCCGCGTTTTCCGGCCCGGACGACGAACTCGTCCTTCCCGTCGAGGAGAAGCTCGCGGTTGGTCCGGCCGCGCGTGGCGTCGAGGAACGGCTCCGGGGCCTCGAGGAGGAGGGAGATCGCGTCGGTCGCGTCCCCGATCTCGCGGTGGGACAGGCCGCGGAGGGCCTTGGGCGAGTTCTCGACCCCGATGGCGAATCCCTCCATGCTGCTGATGAACATGGACGCCGCGGCGGCCAGGTCCGCGCCCTTCTGGTGGGCGACGATGGTGCTGATGACGGGATACTGGAGCTCGGCCTCGTGGAAATCGATGGCGATGTCGACCTTCTCGCGGCGGATGAGCTCGGTGATGGCGTAGCATGTCTTTTCGGTCAGGGTCCCGTTCGGCCGCCCGGGAAAGGCCCGGTTGAGGTTGCGGATGTCGACGTAGGCCAGCTCCTGGCGTGTCGGGTAGTGGAGGTAGACCTCGGGGTCGGGCCACTGGTCGAGGGGATTGGACCAGCGGTCGCCCATGCGGAACTTCTGGCCGCCCCAGACCGTGGGGATGGTGAAGTCGCGCGGATAGGCCCCGCCGAGGCGGGTCACGGTCGAAGCGCTCCGGTTGGCCGTCAGGATGACGAAGATCCGGCCCTTGGCCATCTCGGCGTTCTCGGCGAAGATCCAGGCCGCCAGCCGCCCCGCCGGCTCCTCCGGGTGGGTGCCGCCGAGGAGAAGGATCGTACCGCCGGGCTCCTTCCCTTCGAGGACGTAAACGTTGACGTCGTTGATCGAGCCCTTGAGAGGCTCGAAATAATCGCCGAGATGGGCCACCCGGGATACGCTCGGACCGGGCACGACCGGCTCCCGGAGATGCCGGCTCCTGTAGAAGCTCAGGCCGGCGAAGACGGCCAAGGCCGTCCCGAGGGCCGCGATGGCGATCTTCCTTTTCATTTCAGCCTCAGCAGTCTCAGGACGAACGGGATGAGGACGATGACGTAGAGGACCTCGTCCTGCCATTTCCTGTTCTTCAGGAAATCCGCGACGAGGAGGACGGCGACGTAAGCCGTCAGGAGATAGTAGAGGACGGTCACGATCGTGTTCATGCTAAAACACCGTTAAAAAGGCCAGCTTCTTGCTGAAAACGACCATCAGCGTTCCGACCACGGCGATGAGGACCGCCGGCACGAGACAGTATTTCAGGAATCGGGAATAGGGCTCCTTCATGCCCACCGTCGTCGTCGTCAGGCGCCCGATGATGGCCGTGGGCGGGATGGCGTCGCCGAGGGGCCAGATGACGCTCATCCCGGCCAGGGCCACGACCGGGTTGAGCCCGATCGTGTTAAAGAGAAGGACGAGCGGCACGCCGAGGACCGGGGCCGCCCCCCACATCAGGACCGCTTCAGACACGGGCAGGGTCAGAGGGAGGGTCAGGAAGACGACCGTGACGGGGAGAGTCACCGTCGTGATGGCGATGAGCCCCCGGACCCCGGTCAAGGCCATGATCTGGACCAGGATGCCCGCGCATGTCAGGGTGCCGATGAGGGGCAGGAGCTGGCGGACCGTGTCTTTGGATGTTTTGAACAGGGCGAGCTTGACCGGGGAGAGGACGACCGCGGCCGCCGCGGCCGCGGCGAACATCAGCGGCAGGCCGAGGACGGGGAACGAAAACGGGAAAACGCGCCCGGCGACGACGAGGAGGCAGAAAACGAGGAAGGGGAGGGCGACGCGGATCCAGTTCATCTTCGGAGGCGCCTCGGGCAGCTCGGCCAGGGCTTTCGCGAGGTCGACGGGCTTGGCCTTCCAGCCGAGGATGAAGATCGTCAGCAGGGCCAGGACGACGCAGGGGACGAGCAGCGGCAGGAAGAAACCGACGTAGGGCATGTTGGTACCCGCGGCGGTCAGCATGGCCCAGAGGTTGACGGGCGGGGCGGCGGCGCTCAAGCCGGCGATGACGAAGATGATGGCCGCGACCTTCGGCTTGGGAATGTCCATGGTGCCGAGGACCGTGGCCGCCATGCCGCCCATGATGAGGACGGTGACGCTGCCGGCCCCCGTCAGCGCGCCCGGGACGAGGAGGAGGAGCGTCAGCAGGACGAACAGGGGGGCTTTATGCCTGTGGAACCGGCGGAGGATGGCTCGGACGACGAACACGGCCGCTCCCGATTCCTTGAGCAGGTTCATGAACAGGGTGGCGGTGACGAAGATGAGGACGATGTCGAAGTAGGTGAAGGCGCCTTCGACGATGTGGCGGGCCGGGATGCCGCTGCCTCCGGCCAGGGCCCCGGCCAGGGCGGCGGCGAAGAGCGAGAGCTCTGTCGAAACCTTGAGGGTCTTTGCGAGGACGTAGGCCGCGACCATGACGGCCAGCACGATGGTGGCGGACGTCGTTGCGTTCATCGGGCTATTCTCAGCACCCCCCTGCCGCTAGCGGCTTTGGACCGTGATCCGGGCGATGCAGGTGAAGGACTGCGCCGCGGTCATGTCGCGGCATATTCCCCGCTCGATGAGGAGGATCCCCTTTGCGTAATCGTCCCAAAGGTACTTGTCAGCGTCGATGGTCTGGTGGGTGATCGCGGCCAGTTCGCTGACGCCCTCCGTGACGGGCGGGAGGCCGAGGAACTCCAGGACGTTGTTGATCGACCGGACGTCCTTGATGGCCATATACTTTCCGCCGCTCAACAGGGCCAGGGGGAGCGGCGGGCCCGGGTCTTGGAAGATGTAAGTGGTCGTCTTGCTGCCGGCGAGCTGTCCCTCCAGTTTTTCGAACGCGTAGCTACGCATCTTCACCGGGAAGAGCTCGTTCTTGACAGCTGTATAAGACAGCGTCTCGAGCTTGGTTCGGTTGACGAAGTAGAGCGCCAATCCCATGACCGCGGTGACGAGCAGGGCGCGGACGATCGTCTGCATGTCGTTCTTGACGACGATGATGATGATCCAGAGGATGCAAAGTCCGAAAAGGACGAGCACGACCGTTTTGACGGTTTCCGTGGCGATCATTGTCCAACCTCCCTTCGAACCAACCCCCACCGACCACCTCTGTCCCGGCGGTATTGTAACACAGATGCCCTTTGCTTTTCTTCCGCAAGGGTCTTAGAATGCTCTTCCATGTCCCGCCAGGAGGTTCCCATGAAACACATCGTCGTCGTCTGCGGCCTGATCCTTTTCATGGCCGGTCTTGCGCCCGTCGGCGCCCAGGATACGCCGGCCCGGCTCCCCCTTTCGCCTCCGGACATCCTCCGGGCCATCGTCAACGAGGCCTCGGGCGAGCTTGCCCTTCAGAACGAGATCGTCCTGACGGGCGTGAACAGGAACCGCAAGCCCGAGGAATACCAGAAGGGCTATTTCGAGGCCGCGTTCATCCTCGACAAGCTCCGGGAATACGGGATCGACGAAGCCGTCATCGTCGACCTGCCCGTCGAGGAAAAAACGACGTGGGATGCCGAGGCGGCCGAGCTCTGGATCGTGGAGCCGGATCTGCGTAAGATCGCCGACCTCAAGGAGGTCCCGGCCTGCCTCTGCTCCGGGAGCGCGTCCGCGGACAAAACGGCCGAATTGGTCTATGTCGGGCCCGGGAACCGCGAGGACTTTTACAAGGACAAGAACGTCGAAGGCAAGATCCTCCTTGTCAACGGCTATCTCGACGGCGCCCGACGGCTGGGCGTGGAGAAGCACGGCGCCGCCGGCCTCGTCGGCTGGTCTTCGAGCCATCCCGAGCACGACCGCGACCAGGTCGGCTGGTCCGGCATCCGGGGCGGGGAAAAGGACAAGCCGACCTTCGGCTTCATGGTCTCCGAGCGTCAGGGCCAGGATCTGCGCGACGCCTTGGAGCGCGGTCAGAAGATCGTCGTCCGGGCCGTGGTCAGGACGGAGCAGGTCCCGAACTTCAAGGACCAGATGACGGTCGGATTGATCAAGGGCACCGAGTTCCCGGACGAGGAGCTCGTCTTCACCGCCCACCTCTTCGAAGGCTGGGCCAAGCAGGGCGCCAACGACAACGCCTCCGGATGCACGGCCATCCTGGAGACGGCCAGGGTCTTGAAGAAGCTCATGGCCGAGGGCAAGATCCCACCTCTCAAGAGATCGGTGAGGTTCCTGTTCATCCCGGAGATCTCGGGGACCGAGGCCTATCTCGAAATGAACCCGGACATCAAGAAGAAGATCTTCGCCGACATCAACCTGGACATGGTCGGCGAGGGCCTGGTCAAGAACCTGAGCCAATTCCGCCTCAACCAGACACCCTGGTCCCTGCCGAGCTACCTCAACGACGTCATGGCGTCCTACTATGAATGGATGGGGGATTCCCAGCGCGACGCCCAGGAGTCGAACTGGCAGTACGGGGCGATCGTCGCCCCGACGGGGTCGCGCGACCCCTTCTACAATCTGGTCGAACGCTATTCCGGCGGAAGCGACCACGACGTGTTCGTCGACGGGAACGTCCGCATCCCGGCCGTCCTGATGATCGTCTGGCCCGACCAGTGGTACCACACGAGCGGCGATACCCCCGACAAGTCCGACCCGACCCAATTCAAGAGGGTCGTGACGATCTCGGCGGCGGCCGCGCAGTTCCTGGCCAACGCCGGCCCCGCCGAAGCCGACTTGATGATGGCCGATATTTCCGGCCGGCAATCGGGCCGGCTCGGCGCCGAAAAGGTCCGGGCGGAGCGGATGCTCCTGGACGCCGACGCCAAGACCGTCTCCTCGGCTGCCAAGGAGGCGCGGGTGCTGGTCAACCAGGCTTTCCTCCGGGAAAAAGAAGCGCTGGCCTCCGTACGGTTCTTCTTCCGCAAGGATGGGAGCCTGGAGGGTCTCCTGGCGGGCCGCCTGGCCGGCCTCGACATGGTCCGGGCGGCCCACCTCAAAGGGATCGAGGACCTATACGCCTCGCGCTGCCGGAGTTTGAACGTCAAGTCCGAAAAGGCGGCTCCGACCAAGGACGAGATCCGGCTGGCCGGGCTCGTCCCGGTCCGGACGGCGAAAATGGGCGGGATGATGAGCATGTGGGCGCTGCGGGAAGAGCTCCAGAAGCTCAAGTACCAGCCGCCGGTGTCAATCATGATGGCCCAGAGGGAGCTCCGGAACTTCATCGACGGGAAGCGGTCGATCCTCGACATCCGCGACGCGGCTTCGGCGGAGTACGAGCCGCTCGACCTTCTCGACGTCGAGAAATGGGTCGGCGTCCAGGAGAAGCTCGGGCTCGTGACCATTCGGAAAAAGTAAAGTCATAGCCCCCGGCGCGGGAGGAATCTCCGGCTTTACGGCGACGAAGATCGCCGTTTGCCCCCCGGCCCCCCGGGAACCAGTCCCGGCGGTTCCCCCGCCTTCGGCGGGTCCCCTTCCGCTACGGGGGTCTTCACGGCGACCTTCATCGCCGCCGGAGATCCCTACCGCACTTGGGGGGTAACTATAAACTGGCTTTATTTCGAAAAAAGCTTTTCCAACGCCGGGATGAGGTCCAGGGTTTTCTCGAATTCGACGAGCGGGATTTTCTTGGCCTGGGAGATCGCCGTGAAGCGGCCGTCGGAATTCCCTTCTTTCAAGACGAGGAGGATGGCCGAGTTCGGGGCCACGGCGTCGATGCTCTGCTCGTCGGTCGTGTCGCCGGCGGCCGCCCCCTGGGAGCGGCGCTTCATGCCCTCGATATGGGCGCCGATGACCTTGATCCCGAGCTTGCGGGCCTCGGCGATGAGGGCCGCGGCGCGGGCCAGCTCGTCCTCGATCTCGATACCCGCCGCTCCCATGCCCTTGAGGCTGGCTCCCATGGTGATGATGAGCGATTTGTAGGGCGTCCCCGCCTTGGCCTTGGCCTGGAGCATCTCCGGCGTCGCCAGCGGGTCGATATCGAAGGCGTATTTCAAGCGCTGGAGGACGACCTTGATCGTCGTCGGCCCGATGCTCTGGCCGCAGGATGTGACGAGGACGGGAAGCTCGGCCTTGACCTCCTCGCCCCGGCCGGAGAGTGAGGCCGGGCCCAGGGACAGGATGAGGACCGCAGCGAGGACGACAGCGGCGTATTTATGGGATGTCATCATGATGAGCTCCTTTCGTCGGCGCTTTCGGCCGCCGGTCTCCATGTTAAGCCAAAGCCCGGCGACGGTCAAGAATTTCGGGCTTTAGCGTCCCGGTTGCGCTGTGGTATAGTCCTCATCGCGACAGAAACGATGGGAAGATGAGGAGAAAGGAAAAATGAACGTCCGAAATGGATTTATCGGGCTTCTTTGCGCTTGCCTGCTCGCCGGCCTTTGGTCCTGCCAGGGTTCATCGGACCGGATGGAACCTATCACGGTCAAGGAGATCGAGTCCCACATCCGTTATCTCTCCTCCGACCTTCTCGAGGGCCGGGCCGTCGGGACGAAGGGCATCGAGATGGCCGCCCGCTACCATGAGGATTACTTCAAGACGATGGGCCTCGAGCCGGCCTTCGGAACAAGCTACAGGCAGACGTTCCCCCTGAAAGGGTCCAAGCCCAACCCCGCGGCGTCGCTCGAATTCGCCGGGCCGGCCGTGGCCATCACCCCCGTTCCGTGGGACGAGTTCGTCATCAGGACGGAGCGCGAGGACGCGCCGGCCGAGGCCGCCGGGGACCTCGTCTATTGCGGCTACCTCGTCCAGGCCCCCGAGCGGAACTGGGATGACATCAAGGGTGTCGACCTCACCGGCAAGGTCCTCCTCGTCGAGATCAACGAGCCGGGCAACCGTTCCGGTGGCGTCTTCGACGGCGAAGACATGACCTATTACGGCCGTTGGCCCTACAAATTCGAAAAGGCCGAGGAGCTAGGCGCCGCCGGAGTCCTCATCATCCACGACACGAAGGGAGCGGCCTACGGCTGGGACGTCCTCCGGGCCTCCTGGGGCAACGAGAGCTTTTTCCTGCCCGACCGCGACCCCCGGCTCCTGTTCGAGGGCTGGGTCAGCGGTGAGACGGCCGACAAGCTCTTAAGCGCCGTCAAGCTCGACCGTCAGGCCCTCCGGGCCAAGGCCGAGACCGCGGATTTCGTGCCCGTCCCGCTCGGGCTCCGGGCCAAGGTGCGCCAACACAGGATCTTCCGCACCGTCGACGGCGTCAACGTCGCCGGCGTCGTCCGGGCCAAGAATCCCGCCGCCCGGAAGCGGACGATCGTTCTCTCGGCCCACTACGATCACTTCGGCAAGGACGAGACGCTCCAGGGCGACCAGATCTACAACGGGGCCGTGGACAACTGCTCCGCTTCGGCCGTCCTCCTTGCCCTGGCCGGCTATTACGCCCAGAGGCCGGACAAGCTCAAGGCCGACCTCTGCTTCGTCGCCGTGACCGCCGAGGAACAGCTCCTCCTGGGGTCGGACTACTTCGCCCGGCACATGCCGTTCCCGAACGGCACGGTCATCGCGGACCTTAACCTCGAGATGACCAACGTCTGGGGCGAGACCGAGGACGTCTTCGCCATCGGGGCCAGGCACTCGGACCTCGACGAGGTCTGCCGGCGGGCGGCCGAATGGCTGGGCCTCCGCTATATCCCCGAACGGAACGGCGAGCTCGGCTTCTTCTACCGGGCCGACCAGCTCAGCTTCGCCCGGGTGGGGATCCCCGGCGTCTGGCTCAGCCAGGGGATCGTCGCCAAGGGGCCCGACAAAGGCCTCGTCCAGCGGAAATTCGAGGACTACCGGGCGACGAAATACCACAAGGTGACCGACGAGATCCAGCCCGACTGGGACCTCCGCGGAACCCTTCAGATCGCCGACTGGGCTCGGGGGATCATCGCCATCCTTGAGGAGCGCGAAGCCCTGCCCCAATTCCTGCCGGCGAGCTCGTTCAAGCGGAAAAACTGAATGTTGGCTTTTCCGGCGGAGTGTGTTAGACTCCGGCGGTGATGGAGAATAAAAACCTTCCCCGTAGCTGCTATTTTTCGGATTATCTCAAACCCCCTCAAGTCGTCTTCGACCTCAAGAGCAAAGACAAGGTCGAGGCCATCGAAGAGCTTCTCGACGTCCTGGCCAAGCAGAAGCTCATCGACAACAAGAAACTCATCCTGACCCGGATCATCGACCGGGAGAACCTCGTCTCCACGGCCATCGGCTACGGCGTCGCTCTGCCGCACGCCCGCGTCGATTCGGGCGGCGAGATCGCCGTCGCCGTCGGCCGTTCCGAGAAAGGCATCGACTTCGACGCCCATGACGGCCAGAAGGTCCACGTGATCATCCTCGTTGTCTGGAACCCGACGTTGCCGGGGCTCTTCAACCACCTCTTCGCCGGGCTGGCCCGCTTCCTCATCCGGGCCGAGAACCGGGGCCGGATCCAGGTCGCCAAAGATAAGGCGGAGCTCTTCGGCATCCTCTCCGAGATCGAGTTCAAGTTCGTCCACGAAGAGAAGATCGTCAGTCGGGCCCGCCTCCTCAAGAAGCTCCAGGAGATCGAGCTCAAGAAGAAGAAAGGCACGAAGGAACAGCAGAGAGAGATCCAAAAACAGGCGGCCATGATCCGCGAGGAGCTCGACCGCGACCTCGTGTCGCGCTTCGACCGGCTGATGGAGCGCTACGGGTTCGCGGTCGCCGACGCGATCGACGGGGTCTGCCAGAGCTGCAACATCAACATCTCGACCCAGATGTATTCGGCCATGGAGGGCTCGAACGACATCTACGTGTGCGAGAACTGCGGCAAGTACCTGGTCTCGGCCAAAAAAAAGAAAAAGTAATCAGTCGACGCCGGCGGCGGCCAGGCTCCGGGGAGCATAAAGCTTGTAGACGGGATAGGTCTGCGCCCCCCGTCCCCACTGGCTGACGATGTCCCTGTCGAAAAAATTCCAGACGAGAAGCCCATCGTCACTTTCCGGCTCGAGGAGATAGGCCGCGAGCCGGCCCAGGGCCTGGGCCGTCCGGACGACGAGCGTCCCCTTCGGGAACTCCCGCTTATCGACGGCGTACTCGCCCTTGACGGCGTTGGTCCGGTGGCCCTGGTAGAGGCGCTCCGCCCCCTTGATCTCCTTGAGCCGGAAGGCCTCCGTCTCGAGGGTCACGGCCTCCGTCAGGCGCTCGACGGCGATGCCGTGCTGCCTCAGCTTTTCGAGAACGTCCGTGCCGAAGACGGGGATGAGGTAGGCGTAGGGGATGCGTACGGTACGCTTAGGGACGAAGTCGGCGAAATAGGGCATGACGTAAGTCTTCTTGCGGTCGGTCCGCTTGATCTGCGGATAGGGGCTGCCCTCGCGGGGCGTGACCTCCATTTCGTAGCCGCGGACGGACACTTTCTCGGGGAGTGCTTGGACGTCAATGTCGAGTCCGAAAGTGTCGGACTCCTTCGGAGCAAGCCCCCGGAGGACCGTCCGCGCGTCGGCGTCGGCGACGAGGCGGGAAAGCTCCGGTGCGTTCGCCTCACAGTAGTCGAGGATGGCTTTGAGCAAGTTGTAATTACCGAGGACGCGCGTCTTGAAATCGGCGTAGTTA
This sequence comes from Candidatus Aminicenantota bacterium, assembly GCA_041303965.1. GTDB lineage: Bacteria > Acidobacteriota > Aminicenantia > Aminicenantales > Saccharicenantaceae > RBG-16-66-30. Next base: position 10,658 of record JBFYOD010000130.1, on the reverse strand, counting down.
TAGTTCTCGTCGAGGATGGAAAGCCGGTTGCGAAGGCCGACGTAGTTGGTCGCGAAGCGCGGCTGATGGCTGAACGTCTGCCAGCCCTTTTCCATATCCTTGGAGTCCTGCGGGTCGCCGTAGGGGATGGACAGCGTGCCGTACTTTTTCTCGAGCGTGGCGTCGACGGCGGGGAGCATTTTATCGCGCACGTACTTGATGATGGCCGGGTCGCCGTTCGGGCAGAGCGGCCAGGAGTACGTGACCGGCTCCTCGTGGTAAGAGCCGTCGGTCGTGTGGCAGTCGACGAGGATGAGCGGGTCCCAGCGGAGCAGGACGTTGCGGACGAGGCCGCGCATCTCGGGGCTCTCGAGCTTCATGGCGTCCCGGTTGAGGTCGAGGTTCTGGCCGTTGTGGCGGACGCCCGAGCCCTTCTCGGGCCCGACCTGACCCATGCGGTTCCGCGGGTCCATCTTGTCGTTCCCGTCGGCGTTGAAGATGGGCGCGACGAGGAGGACGACCTTGTCGAGATAGGGCAGCTTGGGGTCGAGGAGGATGTCGCGGACGAGCATCAGGGTCGCTTCCTTGCCCTCGACCTCGCCGGCGTGGATGTTGGCCTGGAAGTAGACGACGACGCGCTTGTCGTAGCGCAGGGCCAGCGGGTCCTGGGGCAAGGGTTTGCCGATGACGAGAAGCGGGACGTCGCGGCCTTCCGCCGAGGTGCAGATCGTTTCGACCCGGACGAGGGGCGAGAGTTTCTGGAGCTCGTGGATGAATGACAGCACGTCGGCGTAAGTCGACGTCGCGGCGTATTCTGTCGTTTCGGCGGTCGTCTTGGGGGCGGCGGCCGGTGCTTGAGCGGCCGCGAATGTGGGGCTCAATAAGACCGCGGCCAACAGAATGATGAAAGCCGAACGGCTCTGGGGAACTGACCTCATGGAAGCCTCCTTATCCGAGACGATTCGAGTCTGCTTTAGAAAGGGGAGTTTATTCCAATTAATTCGGGGACACAATACCCATTTCCGAATTCGCTCTCCCCGAACCTCGGCGTCAATTGAGCGAAAAATGAACCTCTTTCCGATGTCCGATCCGGACGACGACGATAACGAGCTCTTGCTTAACCTTCTTGAAGATGACCCGATGACTCCCCACTCTCAGGCGATAGAGGTCATCTGGCCTTTCCTCAAGGGTGGAAGACCTATTTCGGCAATTGGTATTGTGTCCCCGTTTTAAAGTAGGATATCGGCATGGCGATATTCGGCGTAAGCCCCGATAAAGAACAGGCCCTCGCGGAGCGGATGGAGAAGCTAGGCATCCGCGAGGCCGACATCGTCGAGAAGTTCATTCGCTCGGGGGGCCACGGCGGCCAGAACGTCAACAAGGTCGCGACCTGCGTCTACCTCAAGCATCTTCCGACCGGGTTCGAGGTCAAGTGCCAGCAGGAGCGTTTCCAATCGCTCAACCGGTTCCTGGCCCGCCGCATCCTGGTCGATAAGATCGAGACGGCAATCCTGGGGAAGGAGAGCGCGGAAGAGCAGAGGATCGCCAAGATCCGGCGCCAGAAGCGGAAGCGCTCGAAGCGGGCCAAGGACAAGATGCTCGCCGACAAGCGCCATGTTTCCGAGAAAAAGCAGGGTCGTTCGTTCAAGCCGGACTTTTCGGACAGCTGAGGAGGGAAGACGCGGCCTATTTGCCGATCTCTTGGATGAGCTTCTTGACCGCGTCCTGATCGGGATTTAGCTTCAATGAGGCGTTGAGGGCGTCGAGCGCCTCCGCTTTTCGGCCCAGCCGGTAGTAGCATTTTCCCAAAGAGTTCAGGACGTTGGTGTCGCTATTGTAAATCTTGTTCGCCAGAAGAAGGTCCTTGAGAGCGTCCTCGAATTTATTCTGGCCCATGAAGGCCTGTCCCCGCATGAAGAAGAACGGAAACTGACGCCGTTCGTCCCCCCTGATCTTTTCCGCGACCGTCAAGGCTTCCTCGAAGGCCCCGAACTTGTTGAGGAAGTTGCCGTACATCACGACCCCGTCCTTGTATTCCGGATTGAGCCGGTAGGCCTCGCCGTACCAGGACTTCGCCGCGTCCGCGCGATTCGATTTCTCGGCCTGTTGGGCCAGCATGTAGAGATAGAGGTAACGATTGGCCAGGGCGAAGCCCTTGGCGTTGGCGATGGGATGTCCGGTGGCGGGGCTCGGCAAGACAACGAAGGAGTCCTTCTTCTCGTCGAGGACCGTTCCGCCGGCCCCGACGAGCCGGATGGTGAACTCATAATAGTCGGGATCGAGCTCGGCCGCGGAGATCGACTGGGAGATGCTCAGCGTCCGCTCGAAAGGATGGGCGCTGAGCTTGACCGTGAAGGATCTCTGGACCGGTGCGGCTTCCCGGAGTCCCCGGATCTCGATCTTCGCCTCCCCGTCCTTGAGGAGCTCCTCGGTCACGTTCAACACGCTGAAGAGGACGGCGATCACGTCGGCCCGGGCGAAGGTCTTCCGCGGATCGGTGACGAGCTTTCGGTCATTGATCTTGAACGGAATGTGGACGTCGCGCGGATAGGTCTCGAACCTGTAGCCGAGGAAAGGTCCGTCGAGAGAGGAGGTCGTTCTCGCCGGCGGGACCTCCACGTCTTTTTCGAGGACGCTGAACTGCTTGCCCACGGTATTCGTGAGGAGGACGGTCAGACGGAACTTGCCTTCGATGATGGGGAAGGAGTCCTCTATGGCCAGGCCGTTGGCCTTGACCCGGTCCCAGTCGGTTTCGGGGAAGTAGAGGGGGAATTCCCGGTTGTACTGGAAAACGATGGCCTTGCCGTCCCGCAGGCTGACGTCGATCCGGAAGTTGCAGTAGAACTGGTTGTTCGGCGCGTATTCATCCACGTTGACGTCGGCGGGGACGATGGAAAAATGGAGGAACCGCAGGCCCGTGACCGGGTCCTGGATAAGAGCCGTCGACGAGTAGCTCTCCACGAAATTCGTCAGGTACTCCGTGGACACGACGCCCTTGTAGTTGAGGAAATGCGAGGCGTATGACGGGTTGACGTCCTTTTTGGGGGAGTTGAGGATGGTGGCCAGAAGGATGTTGTTGCGCGGCGAGGGCGAGAGGTCGTAGTTGTATTCGCCCGGGACGCGGGTGATGGACAGCTCGGCCAGCGTCGGGGCAAGGTCGAGGATCTTGTCGTGGAGGGCCTTGTAATCGAAGGGGTCGGAGATATCCCGCTGGTTCAGCAGGAGGCGGGCCGGACCGTCCGAAACCGGGTCGTAGAGCTTATATTCGCCGACCCCACCCCTCTGATAGAACAGGAGGATGAAGTGCGGCGGGAGATCCTTCCGCGCGTCGCCGTAGTAGCTCCAGGACTGGCAGGGGACGAGCCCGATCGTCGCCTCGAAGCGCTCGATGCTCGCCGGGGGGCCAAGGACCATGTAGATGCGGCCCATGTCGGTCCGCCAGCCAGCCCGTGAGGTCCCACGTCCCAGGAATTCATTGACGTACCGGAAGCGCTTGAGGAGCTCGTCCTTGTATTCGTTCTCGGGCGTCCCCGGCGTCGGGTCCCTCTGCTTCCAGAACGTTTCCATGAACAGGTCCCGGTCCCGGTTGTTCGCGAGCTGCATGAACACGTCCCGCTCGACGGGCTGGACATGGTAGGCGACGAGGTCGAGCCAATCCCGGTAGAGTTCCGGGAGGTCCTTCTGCGCGAGCTTCTGGCCGGAGGTCACGAATGTTGCGAGAAGAACGACGAACGCCAAGCGGACAAGCGGCCTCCTTTTATTCATGGGAACGGAACTTGATCGAGTTGACATGAACGCGTGCCAGCGACTGATATTATAACACGCGGCGATCCGGTCAGCCGCGATGGGGCTTGGCGCACTCCACCGCCGCGCCCTTGAGGATCTCGATCCCGTGGGGGAGGGCCGGCAGGATGGCCTCGAGACTTTCGCGCACGGCCTTCTCGCTCCCCGGCAGGTTGACGATCAAGGTGCGCTTCCGGATCCCGGCGGCGGCCCGGCTGAGCATGGCCGTCGGCGTCTTCTTCTGGCCGGCGCGGCGCATGGCTTCCGCAATCCCCGGCGTTTCGCGTTCGATCACGGCCTTGGTCGCCTCCGGGGTCCAGTCGCGCGGGCTGAAGCCCGTCCCGCCGGTCGTCAGGATGAGGTCGAGGCCTTCCTCCGACCACTCGATGAGGGCGGCCCGGATCTCGTCCTGTTCGTCGGCGACGATCTTGGCGCGGACGATCTCTCCTCCGGCCGCCTCCATCATTTCCCGGATGGCCGGACCGCTCCTATCTTCGCGCTCGCCCCGCGCCCCTTTGTCGCTAACGGTGAGAATTCCGACCTTCATCGTCACCCTCCGATCCGGAACATGTCGCTCGACAGGGATCCCAGGTCGCCGCGTTCCCAGGTCATCTTCGTTTCGAAAGCCGCCCTCAGGATGGCCTCGAGCTCTACGGGCCCGGCCTTGTCCTCGCGCAGGGCTTTCCGGAGGTCGACTCCACCCCGGTCGAAGAGGCAGACCTTCAACCTCCCGTCCGGGCCGAGCCGCAACCGCTCGCAACCGTGGCAGAAGGGGTCCGAAACGGGCGTGATGAATCCCAGACGTGTTTTCCCTTTGACGAGATAGATGTCCGCCACGCCATCTGCGTCCGGCACCGGCTCCAGAGGGCCAAAGGCCTCGGCGATCCGCTCCCGGATCTCCGCGCCCTTGACGAAGAGCGCCGGCCGCCAGCTCCCCAGCTCCTTGCACTCCGGGCTGAGTCCGCTCGTCGGCATGAGCTCGATGAAGCGGACCTCGACGTTCTCCTTCTCGGCGAATCGGACGAAGTCAAGGGCCTCGTCGTCGTTGACACCCCGGATGACCACGGTGTTGACCTTGATCGGTACGAGTCTCGCCGCCCGGGCGGCGTCGAGGCCATCGAAGATGCGGTCGAAACCCGTCCTCCGGGTGATCGTTTCGAAGCGGTCCCGGCGGAGCGTGTCCAGGCTGACCGTCACCCGATTGAGCCCGGCCGCTTTAAGCCCGGTCGCGAATTCGGCCAGGCGCAGGCCGTTGGTCGTCATGGCCAAGTCCTCGATTCCGAGCCGGGCCAGCAGGTCCACGAGCGAGAGGACGCCCCGCCGTGCCAAGGGCTCGCCGCCCGTGAGGCGAAAACGCCGGACGCCCAGGGCCATGGCCGCGCGGGCCACGGCGGCGATCTCCTCATAGGTCAGCATGTCCGCCATCGGCATCAGGGACACGCCGGTTTCGGGCATGCAGTAGACGCAGCGCAGGTTGCAGCGGTCGGTGACCGAGATGCGCAGGACCTTACCGTTTTTCAATGGCGTCTCCGGCGCGGACCGTTCCGCCCGCCAGGACCTCGCAGAAGATCCCCCGGACGGGCATGATGCAGTCGCCGGTGAGATGGAAGACGGCGCACTTGGTGTGACACTCTTTCCCGATCTGCGTGACCCGCATCCGGATGCCGTCCCCGACCACGAGCTCGTCGCCGATCGCGAGCGCGCCGAGGTCGATCCCCCCGGTTGTCAGGTTCTCGGCGAAGGCCCCGGGTCCGAGCGGGACGGTGGACGCGGCCGCGAGCCGGGATCTCTGCTCCTCGATATCCTCGATCATCAGCAGGGAAACCTGACGATGGGCGAATCCCAGGTGGGCGTCGCCGGCGATCCCTTTTCCGGTCACGAGTTCCGCCGACGGGACGGGTGTTTTGATCTGCCCTTTTTTGCGGCTCGTGTTGACGGAGACGAGGATGCCGGTACGTGTTCCGGCGGACACGTTCATTCCCTTCTCCGGAAGGTCCCGCTCTTTCCTCCGCTCTTGTAGTCGAGGCGCAGGCGGACGACCTCGGCCCCCCGCTCCACGGCCTTGACCATGTCGTAGATCGTGAGCGCGGCCAGGGCGGCGCCGGTCAGGGCTTCCATCTCGGCGCCCGTTTTCGCTTCGGCGGCGACGCGGCAGCGGACCTTGATGCCCGTTTTCATGACCACAAGTTCGACGGTCACGTTCTCGAGCGGAATGGGATGAGCGAGCGGGATGAGTTCGTGGGCCCTTTTCGCCGCTTGGATGCCGGCCAGCCGGGCCGTGTTCAGGACATCGCCCTTGGCGATCTTATTGGCCTTGATGAGCCGGAGCGTTTGCGGGCCGAGTTTGATGAACGTCGAGGCGGCGGCCTCGCGCCGGGTTATGGCCTTGGCCCCAATATCCACCATCCGGGCCTTTCCCTCGCGGTCGACGTGGCTTAGCTTGGCCATGGATCATGCTCCATCGATATAGAGGATCTTGACCTCGCGGCCTTTTTCGAGGCGCGAAACGTCAGCCGGGACGATGATGAGGACACGGCTCCGGGCCATGGACCTCAGGACGCCGCTTCTCTGGTCGGGATAAGGAGTGACCATAAGAGTGGGCCCCTCCGCGCCAAGGACGCCGCGAAGGAATTGCGTCAGACCCGGCTTGAGGACGATGTCCTCCTTGAGGACCGCCCGGCCTTCCTTCGGTCCGGGGTGTTTCCGGCCGAGCAGTCGTTCGATGACCGGCTGGACGAAAAGGAAAAAGGTGACCATGGCACTCGTCGGGTTGCCCGGCAGTCCGAAGACGATCTGGCGTCCGCGCCGGCCGAAAAAGACGGGCTTTCCCGGCTTGATGCGGATCCGCCAGAAGACCGGCCGGACGCCGGATGCGAGGAGCTCGTCCTTGACCAGGTCGTAGTCGCCGACCGAGACTCCTCCGGTGAGGACCATGATGTCGGCCCCTTTCGCCCGGGCGAGCTTGGCCCGGAGCGAGGAGGTCCGGTCCCGGGCGATACCTAGGTATTTCGCGTTCGCCCCCGCCCGGAGGGCCATGGCCAGGAGGGCGGGGCCGTTGGAGTTCCGGATCTGGCCGGCGGCTTTTCTCTCGCCGGGCTCGACGATCTCGTCGCCCGTGGCGATGATGGCCAGCCCCGGGCGCCTGACGACCGGGACGCGGACGAGCCCCGCCGCGGCCAGCATCCCCGTCTCGGCCGGCCCGACGATCGCGCCTCGCTCGAGGACGAGCTCGCCTTTCTTGAGATCCTCGCCGGCTTGGCCGGTGTTATCGGTGGGCCGGACCGCTCGGCGGATCTTTACGCGGCCGCCGGATCTCTCCGTATCCTCGACCATGACCACGCCGTCGGCGCCTTTTGGCAGGGGAGCGCCGGTCATGATGCGGACGGCCTGCCCCCGGCCGACGGATCTTCGGGAGACACGGCCCGCGCGCAGGTCCTCCAAGACCTCGAGCTCGACCGCCACGTCCTGCCTCGACGCCCGGACGTCCTCCGTCCTGACGGCATACCCGTCCATGGTCGCCTTGGCGAATGGCGGGATATTTTCGCGGGCTTTGATGTCCCTGGCCAGGGTCCTGCCCAGCGCTTCGGCCAGGAGGACGGACTCGGGCGGGCGCGTTTTCAGGGAGGACAGGACGAGCGCCCGGGCCTCTTCGTAGGCAACCCATTCGGCGCCACGGTCTGCAGCCCTTCGGAGTTTGGCGCTGTCGAACGTATCAACCATGGGAGTTTCCAGGCGTTCTTGGTCCGACGATTTCGACGGATCCAGGCTCAAATCTTAACAGAACGTCCCGGGAAAAGGAAATGCCCTTGGCCTCGAGTTCGGAGACGGGCAGGGCGATGCGGAACGTCAAGTCGCCGCTGGCCCGGACGAGGGCGGTCATCGTGTCCGTCGTCTCCAGCCGGGTGACCAGGCCGCGGAAGACGTTCGGGCCGGGGAGCGCGGCCGTGGCGTTATCGGCCGCGAAAAGACGGATATCAGAGGGGTTGATGACGCAGGTCACATGGCCGCGCGCTTCGCCCGGAAAGACGATCCGGACGCCGGGCCGCGGCTCGATCCAGCTTTGCCGGCCGTCGGTCGCGGCCGTCCCGCTGAAGCAGTTCTCATGGCTGAACTCGACGCGCTGGCCGTCCGAGAGATAGAGGATATCGTCGGCCAGGCGTGAGGCCTGGGAGAAGTTGTGCGTCGAAAAGACGACGGTCGTCCCCGATTCGCGGCTGACCTCACGGAGGAGGGCCTCCATCCGCAAGCCGAGGCCGGCGTCGATGTTGGCCGTCGGCTCGTCGAGGAGAAGGACCCGGGGCCTGAGGACCAACGCCCGGGCCAAGGCCACGCGCTGGGCCTGACCCGCGCTCAGTCCCGAGACGGATTTCTTCTCCCAATCCCCGAGTTCGACGAGGGCCAGCGCGGAACGGAGGCGCTCCGGACGTTCGGCCTCCGGGACCTTTCTGAGCTTGAGCCCGAACGACAGGTTGTCGGCGACCGTCCCCTTGAACAGGTAGGGATGATGGGTGACCATGACGGCCTCGCGATGGGCTACGACCAGGCTTGCTTCGCTCGCCCAAGGGTCGCCGCCCAGGAATTCCAACCGGCCCCGGCCGGATCGGGCGAGAAAGGCGAGGAGCATCAAGAGCGTCGTTTTGCCGGCGCCGTTCGGCCCGACGAGGGCCAAGATCTCGCCGGGGCGAACGCGGAGGGACTCGAGCTCGAGCGCGAAGGACGGGTTCGGGCCGGGATAGGCGTAATGGATACCCTCGAGCTGGTAGATGAATTCGTTCATTTCACTCTTTGTCCCTGCCCCGGAGCCCCGTCTGGACGAGGAGGTTGATGCCGAGGGTGATGACGAGGAGGACCGCGCCCAGGACGACGCCGTTCCGGAACTCGCCCTTGGCCGTCTCCAGGGCGATCGACGTCGTGATGTTCCGGGTGGCGTTCCGGATGTTGCCGCCAAGCATCATGGCGATGCCGACTTCCGAGATGGCCCGGGCGAAGCCGGCCAGGACGGCGATGAGAAGGGCGTACTTCGCCTCGCGGAGGACGATCCATCCGGCCTGGCGCCGGCTGGCGCCGAGGGTCAGCGCCGTCAGGCGGGCCCGTTTGTCGACCTGGCGAAGAGCCGTGTAGGAGAAGCCGATAATGAGCGGCAAGATGAGGAAGACCTGGCCGACCGTCATGGCCGCCTGGGTGTAGAGGAGGCCTAGACTGCCGAAGGGACCGCTACGGCTGAGGAGCGTATAGAAGAGGAGGCCGATGACGACGGTCGGGGCGGCCATCCAGGTTTGATTGATGAGCAGAACGAACCGCTTGCCGCGAAAATCCCGTCCGGCGAGGAAAAGCGCGGCCGGGACGGCCAGGGCGCTGGCGACGATGGCCGCCAGCCCGCTCGTCTTGAGCGAAACCCAGATGGCTAGGGCCAGTTCGCGGAAGATCATTTGATGAGGTCCACTCCAGGCGCCGCGGCCATGGGTTCGAAAAGCGCCCGACCGCTCTTGCCCTTGAAATCCCCGATGATCTTTTGGCCGCGCGGCGAGGTGAGGAAGGCGATAAGGGCCATGGCCTCCCCATAGCGGGCCGAGGGGATACGGACGGGGTCGACGGCGATGACGGAATAGATGTTCTCGAGCTCGGGCGCGCTCTCATAGACGGGCTTGAGCCCGGCGAGTCCCTGAAGTCCGTAGAAGGTCGCGGTGTCGGTCAGCGTGTAGCCCCGTCTTTCGGTGGCAACGCGCAGGGTCTCGGCCATGCCCTGGCCCGTTTCGAGATAGGCTGTCTCGGGTTTTCCGCCGGCCAGGACCCAGAGGTCCAGCTCGCGCGTGTGCGTGCCGGACTTGTCGCCCCGGCTGACGAAGGGGGCGCCGCTCGACTTGACGCGGCCGAGGGCTTCCGCCGCGGAGGACGAACCGGCGACACGGGCGGGGTCGTCGACGGGCCCGACGATCATGAAATAATTTCTGGCGATGACGCGGCGGTTTACGCCGTATCCATCCCGGACGAATTCGTCCTCGAGCTTCTTGGCGTGGACGATGACGACGTCGGCGTTCCCGTCCCGGGCCTGTTTGAGCGCCGCGCCGGTGCCGACCGCGATCCACTTGAGGGTGATGCCCGTGTCCTTCTCGAATTCGTCGGCGAGGACGTCGAGAAGACCCGTGGCGTCGACGCTCGTCGTCGTTGCCAGCATGAGCGTCCGTTCGGCAGGCAAGGCGGAGGTTAGTGCGAGGATCAAGCCGAGAAGGATGAATGCGAGGCGGCGCACGATGTCTCCTTTTCAATCACGGAAGGAGGAGCCGTTTCCCGCTCCTCCCTGTCGGTCGAAGGGCCTGGCCGTCCCGGCTGTAGCTCTTTCGACTCGGAGCACCGTCTTAGATAACACATCGGGCCCGGCCTGTAAAGAGCTCAGGCCGCATAGAACCCGTCGATGACGCCGCGCCACTCGTCCTCGGTCCGGACGACGACGAGGGCGTTGCGCAATTCGGTCCGGCGCGGATGCATCTTGGCGTACTGGAGACTGAAGTGGCGGAGGATCTTGAGGCCGCGCTGCGGGTCGTAGGCCTCGCAGGCGAGCCGGAAGTGGCGATAGATGACCTCCCGCTGTTCGGCGAGGCCCGGCTTACGGGGCGGCCGCCCGGCGGCGAGGTCGCGGGCCTGTTCGAAGAACCAGGGGTTGCCGATGGCCCCGCGCGCGGCCAGGACGCCGTCGACGCCGGTTTCGGCGATCATGCGCAGGGCGTCGGCGGGCGTCATGACGTCCCCCGAGCCGAGTAGGGTCCGGTCCGGGAACTCGCTCTTGAGGTCGGTGAGGAATTGCCAGTCGGCCCGGCCCGTGTATTTTTGTTCGACGCTCCGGGCGTGGACGGCGATCGCCGCGACGCCCGCCTCGAAGGCGCCGCGGGCGATCTTCC
>JBFYOD010000129.1:0-29488 GCA_041303965.1 Candidatus Aminicenantota bacterium | reverse complement strand
CGACGATGTTCTCCGAGCGGACGCCACGCGTGTCCGAGAAGCCCATGCCGCCGACGCCGACGCAGGCGATATTGAGGGTGTCGCTCGGCGCCTTCTTCTTCTGGGTCGCCCCGACGACGTGGCGGGGAACGACCATCAGGCCGGCCGCGGCCGTCGCCGACGCGCCGAGGAACTTGCGGCGGCTCCAGAGCGAATCGCCGGATTGTGCGGTTTTTTTGTCTTCGTCCATGTTCACACCTTCCTTATCGGGCAGAATTCATTGAATGCGCGAATTCGAGGGCCTAAAAAAAAGAGAGAAAATGCCGGGCGGGGATCATCGCGGGACGGAGGGGCGGTTATTGTCCTCATGGAACCGGTGTATCCGATACCAAGGGGGCTTATACCACAAACGCGCGGCGGGGGTCAATTTCGCGGCCCCCTTCCCGGCTTGGCTGCGGACGAAGCCCGGCATCGATGCCGGGAGGGGAGAAAATCCCGGGCTCTCTCCCCCGCGGGGAGAGAGCCCGGGCGCAGAATACGCTTAGAACTTGTAGGTGAAGCTGAGGCTCGGGGCCACGATCTTCATGCCGTGGACGCCGGGCATGCCGTCGGGCAGGCCGAGGGGGACCGTGATATCCTCGCCCGTGCCGTACTCGACCGAGAAGTCGATGACGATCTTCTCGGACATGTAGCCGAAGCCGGCGGTTATCCAGCTGTACTTAAATTCGGGCAACAGGACATTCTGGGTTTCCACGGGGCCCGGATTCGGGTCGAAGTAATAGCCGGCCCTCAGGGCCAGGCACTTGGAGGCCATGTACTCAACGCCGAAGCGGAACTGGGTCGTATTTTTCCAAAGAAGCTGGTAGGCCGCGCCATCGGCGAAATAGGTCTCCCAATCGACGTTCTCAAAGGTGACCGGGATCGTCTGGAGTTTCTTCCAATTCGTATACTGGACGTCGGCCGTGAACGTCAGCTTGTCCATCGGCTTGATGGCGATGCCGGCGGCCAGCCATTGCGGCCACGTAGCCGTCCGTGTTCCGGTGTCCGTCGTCGGCAAACCCAAGCCCTCCGCCGCCGGGATCTCGACATCACCCTTAAGCTTGGCCGTGAACGGCAGCTTGTAGGTCGCGCCGAAGCTGAATTGCTTGACCGGCTTGACGAGGATGCCGAACGTGCCGCCTAGGGCCCAGCCCTTCAGGTCCTCGGAATACTGGCCAAGGCCGATGACCGGCTGGGCCATCTTGAGCATGCCGTAGTTGATGTCCAGCGTGGCGCCGAGCATGATCTTCTCGGTGACTTTTATCGCGATCGAAGGAGAGATCGTGAAGATGCCCAGCTTGCTGTTCCAATCATAGACGCCTTTGACGAGGGGAGCCAGGTCCTCCCCGTCCCAGACCGCGCCGGCGCCGGACGGAGCATTGAGGTAGACGCCGACGACGATCTTGTCCCCAAGGGGCTGGAAATAGCCGGCCGCCGGGATCAAATAGTGCTTGAAGGTCGACTTGGCGTCGATCCCCGCCAGATCGAACTGGTAGGTCCCGAAGGGCAAGATGTCCGCGGCGAATAGGGAGAAGCTGGCCGTGGTCATCTGGGCCAGTCCGGCCGGGTTCCAATACGCGGCGCTGAAATCGTTGGCCAGGCCGACGAAGGCGCCGCCCATGGCGTTGGCCTTGGAGCCGTTGCCGTTCAGGTTGAGGCCGTTGGCGAAGAGGCCCGTCGTCAGGCCCGCCGCCAGGATGGCGATCAAAGACAGTCGTACGAGTGTTTTCATTTTACCTCCTGATTTTCGAAAGATTTTAACCTATCCTTCAAAGAAAATCCAGTGAAAAAATACAAATCTTCATTAATCTCTTAATTATCAGTAACTTACGCATAACGGTCAAGGTCTTCCAAACGGGGGACGTGCGAACATTCGGCAAAAATCGAGAATTGCGGTATATTCACTCGGTACATTTATGGAATAAGGGACTTCCCATGACCCTAGGCGCCCGATCCGAAACGATCCCCATCAGAGCCATCCTCCTCAAGCACCCCCGCGAGGCCTGGCTCGGCCAGGAAAATATCCGGGCTCAATGGAAAGCCCTGGGCTACGCGGAGGAGCCGGATCTCGCGAAAGCCGTCGCTGAATACGACCGTTTCGTCGACCTCCTGCGCGGCGTCGGAACCGAAGTCCATTTTCTTGACGCGGACGCCCGGACCGGACTCGATTCGATCTATGTCCGCGACGCCGCCTGTGTCGCTGGACGCGGCGTCATCCTCTGCCGGATGGGAAAGCCGCTGCGCGCGGGGGAACCCGGCGCGGTCGGCGATTTTTGCGCGCAGGCCGGCTGGCCGGTCATCGGGACCATCCGCGAGCCGGGCACCCTCGAAGGCGGCGACGTCGCCTGGCTCGACGAGAAGACGGCGGCCGTCGGCCACGGCTACAGGACCAACGCCGAGGGCATCCGTCAGTTCCGGGAACTTGTCGCCGGAGAGGGCGGCGAGGTCATCGAGGTGCCCCTCCCCCATTGGGACGGGCCGGGGGACGTCCTTCATCTGATGTCGATGCTCAGTCCGGTGGACGAAGGGAAGCTCCTGGTCTATTCCCGCCTTCTTCCCGTACCCTTCCGCAAGCGCCTGCTCGAGTTGGGCTTCACGCTCCTCGAGGTGCCAGACGAAGAGTACGCGACCATGGCCACGAACGTTTTGGCCGTGGCGCCGGGAAAATGCGTCGCGCTCACCGGCAACCCGCGAACCACCGCGGTCCTGAACAAGGCCGGGATCGAAGTCACGACCTACGACGGGGCCGAGATCTCGCGCAAGGGCGCCGGCGGCCCGACCTGCCTGACCCGCCCCCTCCTCCGTTCCGCCTGATGGGGAGGCCCGAAATTGACTAATTTGGCTGGGAACTCTATACTTGAGGGCTGAAATCCTCCCGAAGGACGTGACAATGGACCTCTTCGAAAAGTGCATCGGCTTTTACTCCGACCCCAAGGTCGCCCAAAAATACGGCTACCCCCTCAATCCCAAGACGGCCCAAGCCATGGGCATGTTCCCCTATTTCATCCCCATCGAACACCCCGAGGGGACCGAAGTCTACATCCACGGCAAGAAGTTCATCATGATCGGCTCGAACAACTACGTCGGGCTGACCGACCACCCGAAAGTCAAGGAAGCCGCCATCGAGGCTATCAAGAAGTACGGCACGAGCTGTACCGGGTCGCGCTTCCTCAACGGGACCCTCGACCTCCATATCGAGCTCGAGGAGCGCCTGGCCAAGTACGTCGGCATGGAGGCGGCCCTGGTTTTCAGCACGGGCTTCCAGGTCAACCTCGGCACCATCCCGGCCGTCATGGACCGCGACGACATCATCATCACCGACCAGGAGGTCCACGCCAGCATCATCGACGGCGTCCGGATGGCCAAGGTCTTGAAAAACGTCCAGACCCGCTATTACAAGCACAACGACATGGCCGACCTGGAAAAAATCATGAATTCCCTGCCGCCCGGGCCGGCGAAACTGGTCATCGTCGACGGCGTCTTCAGTATGAGCGGCGACATCGCCAAACTGCCCGAGATCGTCCCCATCTGCAAGAAATACGGGGCCCGCCTCATGGTCGACGACGCCCACTCCCTGGGAGTCCTCGGCGGCGGCCGGGGCACCGGGCATCACTTCGGCTGTCCGAATGACGTCGACCTGGTCATGGGCACGTTCAGCAAGTCCCTGGCCTCGGTCGGCGGTTTCATCGCCGGCCCCAAGGAGGCCGTCCACTGGATCCAGATGTTCGCCCGGCCGTTCATCTTCAGCGCCAGCCTGCCCCCGTCCAACGTGGCCACGGTCATCGCCTGCCTGGACATCCTGGAGAAGGAGCCGGAGCGCGTCGAGCGGGTCAACAAGATCGGCGAACGGATGAGGACCGAGCTCAGGGCCATGGGCTACAACATCGGCGAGACCGAAACGCCCATCATCCCCATCATCATCGGCGACATGATGAAGACGATACAAGCCTGGAAGGTCTTCTACGAGGCCGGGATCTACACCAACGTGGCCCTGCCCCCGGCCGTCCCGCCCGAGTTGGCCCTTCTCCGCACGAGCTACATGGCCACCCACACGGACGAGCAGATCGACCGGGTCCTCGAAGTTTTCCGGAAAGTGAAAGACCTCGTTCACATCGGGGGCTGACAGGAGAATCCCTCATGGCCGATGGGCACTTTTGGAACGTCAGGGCCAGGAATTACGATAAGCTCTTCTGGACGAAGGACGAGGGGTACATCAAGAAGATCATCGAGGCGTCCGCCTTCTCGAAGAACGATCTCGTCCTGGACATCGGCACGGGGACCGGGGCCATGGCCCGGTCGATCCGTCCGCACGTCAGGCACGTCGTTGGGATGGATTTCTCCGACTCGATGCTCAAGCAGGGCCAGTGGGAAGGCATTTCCATGGTGAAATGGGACATCACCGACAGCCTGTTCCACAACCATCTGTTCGACAAGATCGTAGGGCGCATGGTCTTCCATCACATCCTGGACAACCTCGACCGGGCGTTCCTGCGCTGCTACGACCTGCTCAAGAGCAAGGGCAGGCTGATCATCGCCGAGGGCATCCCGCCGAGCAAGGACCAGGACATCGTCGATTGGTACACGGAAATGTTCAAGCACAAGGAAGTCCGCAGGACCTTCACGCGAAGTCTCCTCGTGCACTATTTCGTCAAGAACGGCTTCCGGGACGTCAAGGTCCATCAATACAAGATGAAGCGTTTCAATATCAACAACTGGCTCG
The DNA here is from genome assembly GCA_041303965.1 of Candidatus Aminicenantota bacterium. Taxonomy (GTDB): domain Bacteria; phylum Acidobacteriota; class Aminicenantia; order Aminicenantales; family Saccharicenantaceae; genus RBG-16-66-30. The sequence goes on along the minus strand of JBFYOD010000129.1, from coordinate 24,750 downwards.
TCAACTCCGGGCTTGATAAAGCGAAACAAAAGCTCGTTCTGAACATGCATCTCGGCGCCAGCCAGAAGGTCAAGGCCGCCTACAACATGCAGGTCGAGGACGGGGTGTGCCTGGTCGACACGGATAACCTGATCATCGTCGGCCGGAAAGAATAGCGTCGCGGGCCGCGGCCGCCTCGCCCGGATCTCGGATCCGTTAACATTTTCACCCGGGCCCCGGTATAACCATGCGGATGAGCGAAACGGAGAAGGAGCTCGTGGCGATGGTTCTATCCGGCCGCACCGAGGCGTTCGAGCCGCTGGTCACCCCCTACCGGCGGCCGCTCCTCGCCCTGGCCTTCCGGCTGACCCGCAACCGGGAGGAGGCCCTGGAAGTCGCCCAGGAAGCCCTCCTCCGGGCCTTCCGATCCCTCGCCCGATACGACGTTTCCCGAAGTTTCAGGAACTGGCTGTTCCAGATCGCGGCCAACGAGGCCCGGGACAGGCTCAGGAAGAGGACGCGCGAGAAGGCGGCGCTCGAGAACGCGGCCCGGGATAGGCCGCCGTCCGCCGGCCCGGAGGCCGGCCGGGAACGCCGCGAGATCCGCTCCGATATCCTGCAATGCCTCGCCGTGCTCGGTCCGCGCGAGCGGGAGGTCTTCGTCCTGAGGGACCTCGAGGAGCTCGATATCAAGGAAACGGCCCGGGCCCTGGGCTGTTCGAGCATATCGGTGCGGGTGAATCTTTCATCGGCGCGGCGAAAGCTCCGCGAAGCGATCCGGGACAATTTTCCCCACCTGAAGGAGGGACGATGACGTGCCGAAAAGCGAAGAAGCTCATCCCGCTCTACGCCGGCGACGACCTTCAGCCGCGGCTCTTGGCGGCGGTCCGGGCCCACGTCGACGCTTGCCCTGACTGCTCAGGAGAACTCGGGGAATACCGGGAGTCCTTATCGCGGCTCAAGGCGGCAGCGAAGGCCGAGAGCGTTCCCGACTGGAGCGAGGGCGAATGGCGGGCCCTGGCGGCCCGGTTCAAGCCGGCGGGCTCCGGAGAAAAGCGGCCCGCGTTCTTCGCCCGGCCGCGCTGGGCCGCCGCGTCGGTTATAGGCGCGTTCCTCGGACTTATCGTCCTGGCAGTTCTTTTTAGGGGACCGATGGATGGCCCGGAGCGGGCAGCGACGGCCGGGCGCACGAACCAAGAAGCCGCAGTCCGGAATCAGGACATCGTGTCCATGACCATGGTCTCGCAGGAGACCGGACTTCAGGTCGTCTGGTTCCTCGACAAGAATTTTGAATGGAAAGGAGACGAAAATTGAAAAAAGGAATTCTCGTTTTTCTGGCTTTGGCGTTCACGCTTCTCGTGACCGCGCCCGTCTTTGCCGAGGAACCGGCCCAGGAAGCCAAGCCCTCGACGAGAGCTCCCGTCAAGACCGAGCTCATCCACATGAAATACCAGCGGGCCAGCATGATGATGGCAGTTATCCGGCCCTTTCTAAGCCAGGATAGCGAGATGCGCTCGTCGCCCGATGATAAGATCCTGATCATCAGTGAAACCGCGGAAAACATCGGCAAGGCCCTCGCCATCATCAAGGAGCTCGACATCAAGCCGGCCGACCTCCTCTTTACGGTCCAACTCGTCCTTGGGTCGGAGGAGCCGGAAAAGGGCGTCGAAGATACGCCGAACGACCCCATCATTAAGGAGCTTCGAAACCTTCTCACATACAAGCACTACTCTCTCCTCGACACGTCGCTCCTCAGGGCGCTGGACACCCAGAATTCCGAAGTCCGGCTCGGCGACAGGGCCGAATTCGAGCTGTGGCTCAGGCCCAAGGTCATCCGCGACGAAAAGTCCTCGCTCATCCAGACGGAAATCCGCCTGCGGCGGATCCTCATCGCCGGGACGCCGCCCAACGTGACCTCGTCTAAGCCCGAGTACATCACGACCAACCTCATCGGGACGACCCTCAACATCAAGTCCGGCGATCGGACCGTCGTCGGCGTCTCCAAGCTCGACGGCAGCGGCAAGGGTCTGATCCTCATCATCTCCGGCAAGATCGTCGACTGATACAAGACCAGACAAGAGGGACAGCCCCCACCCCCGGGGGATGGGGACCGTCCCCTTTTTTCTCTTCATTGTGGAGAAGTCAGCTTTTCGGCTTTGCGAAGGATATCACCCCTGGCCCCCCGGCCCCCTAGGGACCGACGGGAAGCGAGCTTCAGCGAGCGACCTGCAGAGTTGCGGTGGAGTCCCCGAAGCCGCAATTCTGATAGATATCTTAAAAGAGCGGAATTATTCAGAAGATCCGCTCCCTGCCGGACGAGGCGATATCCATCGCCGCCTCACGCTTGACTTCTCCCGGATCAAAATAGCGAACGGATTTTTAATGGCGGGCGTCTTTTGGTAGAATAGGCCCGAACAAAAAGAACCGCCTCGAGGAGGTCCCCGTGAGAAGATCCGCGCTGTCCATCGTTCTCGTTTTCGCCATAGTCTTCTTCCTCGGCCTGACCGCGTCCCAGGCGCCCAAGGCGGGCGACGCCGCGCTCGGGACGCGCAAATACGGCGATTACCAGACCCCTCAGTTCTGCGGCACGGCCTGCCATACCGATATCTACCGGCAGTGGCAGCAGGCCATGATGTCCCAGGCCTACACGCACCACTGGGACGAGATCGAATATTTCAAGCTGGCCGTCCCCCATGCCGAAAAAGACAGCATGGTGGCCGGAGTCAAGGCCGGCTGTAACGGCTGTCACGCCCCGATCGCCTTCCTGGCCGGCGATGTCCCGCCGCCCCTGCCCTCCAAGAACAGCCGGGCCAACGAATCGGTCTCCTGCGAGCTCTGCCATACCGTGACCGGCTTCTCGGGCGATATCCCCCACAATTTCAACTGGGTCTCCGAGCCGGGCAAGACCAAGTATGGCCCGCGCGAAGGCAAGAACTCGCCGGAGCACAATCTGGCCAAGTCGGAATTCCTCGGAACGGCCGACTTCTGCGGCACCTGCCACAACGAGATGAGCCCCTATGGCGTCTGGGTCAAGTCCACCCACCTCGAATGGAAGGAAGGCCCCTACGCCGAGCAGGGCGTCAAGTGCCACGACTGCCACATGACCTACGCCCCCGGGAAGACCGCGGCCATGGGCAACTCGTATCCCGACGCCCGCCAGCATCTTTTCCACGGCGCCCATGACCCGGGCAAGGTCCGCGGCACGATCGAGCTGCGCATCCACCCCGACATCCGCGAGGCCGTGCCGGGCGACCCGGTCAAGTTCACCGTCGCCCTCTTCAACCAGAAAACAGGCCATAAGTTCCCCTCAGGTTCCGTCGAGGACCGCATCGTCTGGATGCACGTCGAGGCCGTCGATTCCAAAGGCAAGGTCTACCACCTGCCCGTGGACAAGAAGGGCTTCGCCGGAGAAGAGTACACGATCGGGGCCGACGTCCTGGCCTATCAGGACATGGGCATCGCCCTGAACGATCCCGCCTTCAAGGGAGTCCAGCGCGACGGCGTCCCTGCCGGCGACCGCATCTTCCGCATGGCCTACTTCGACCCCCAGGGCCGGATGACGATCCAGCAGTGGAACACAAAATCCCTGGGCACCGACTACCGGCTCGGACCGCGCGAGACCAAGCTCGAAACCTGCACCTTCCGTCTCCCCGACGGCGTCGCCCTCGGCGACCTGACGGTCACGGCCGTCCTCAACTACCAGAAGTTGGTCAAACCGGTCGCCGATTTCCTGGGCGTCCCGGCCGACGAAGCCGAAGTCATCGAAGTCAACCGGCATTCAACGACGGTCAAGATCGTCGATTGACGACGCTTGAGAAAGGAGAACCGACCATGAAGAGTTTCCTCCGGACCGGATTCGCCGTCACCCTGCTCGCGGCGGTCTCCCTGTCCAGCCTCCAGGCCATGCCCGCCTTCGCCCGCAAGTACAGCATGAGCTGCAAGACCTGCCACGCGCCGTTCCCCAAGCTCAAGCCCTACGGCGAGGAGTTCGCGGCCAACGGCTTCGTCATCAAGGACAAGGACACGCCGCGTTACTTCGTCGATACCGGCGATAGCGCGCTATCCCTTCTCCGGGAGCTCCCGATCGCCCTCCGCCTCGAGGGGTTCCTGGCCTACAATAACGCCGACACCCGCCAGGTCGACTTCCTCTCGCCCTACATCCTGAAATTCCTCTCCGGCGGGGCCATCACCAAGGACATCGCCTATTATTTCTACTTTTTCTTCAGCGAGCGGGGCGAGATCGCCGGCATCGAGGACGCCTTCGTCATGTTCAACGACCTCTTCGGCTCCGATCTCGACCTCTTCGTCGGACAGTTCCAGATCTCCGACCCGCTCTTCAAGCGGGAGGTGCGTCTGCCCTTCGAGGACTACCAGATCTACCGGGCGACGCCGGGCGACTCCCGGATCAACCTGACCTACGACCGCGGCGTCATGCTCACCTACGGCTTCCCCACCGGCACGGACGTCACCTTCGAGGTCCTCAACGGCACGGGCATCGGCGAGGCCAACGTCTTCCGGAACTTCGACGACGACAAGTACAAGAACGTCATGCTCCGCGTCTCCCAGGAGGTGGCCCCGGCCTTCCGGCTGGGCGCCTTCGGTTACTCGGGCAAGGAGAGGCCCGACGAGGTCGTGAACTCGGTCTGGATGGCCGGCGGCGACGCCACCCTGTCCTTCAAACCGTTCGAGCTCAACCTGCAGTACGTCGAGCGCCGCGACAGCAACCCCTATTTCTCCATCATCCTGCCGATCGAGAAGGTCATGACACGGGGGGCGTTCGCCGAGCTCGTTTATCTCCCGAAAGGGGACGACAGCCGCTGGTACGGGGCCGGGCTTTTCAACTGGGTGGATTCCGACCAACCGGACCTCAGGTATACCTCCGCGACCCTCCACTACGGGTATTTGCTGCGGCGGAACATGCGCCTGACGGTCGAGACGACTTACGTATTCCAGGGACTTTACGAAGACCACATGAGATTGGGGGCAGGGCTCGTTCTGGGGTTCTGAGGAGCCTCGCCGGTTCAGCCGGCGGACGCTTTCTCCAAGCTCTCGAGCCTGGCCGCGATGTTCCGGTAGCCCGGGTTCCAATCGTAGATCTGCTTGAAAAGGGAGCCGGCCTTCTCCCGGTCGTTGGATTCCTCCATGATCTCCGCGAGCTCATAGAGGAGCGCGTAATACTGGTCGGTGCCCGGCTTGGCCGCAGCGAGAGCCATCTTCAGCCATTTCTCCGCTTCGTCGTGATTCCGCTTCTGCCTGTAGCACTGACTGATCAAGCTGTAGCTGTCGATAACGAGCCCCTTGTCCTTCGCCGCCTGGGTGAGCTCCTCGACGGCCTCTCCGGTGAGGCCCTGCCCCATGAAGGCCAGGCCGAGCTGGTAGTGGGTCTCGGCAGACTCCCCTTCCACCTTGGCCCGGAGGTCTTTCCGGAATTCGGCGACGATCCCGGAAAGCTCCCGCTCGTACGGGGACGTCTCCCCTTGGAGCTGCTGGGCGCGCGCGGCGGCTAGGAAGCGAAGCTCTTCGACCGCCAGCGCCTTGAGGTCGTAATATTTTTTCTGGCCGGTTTCGGAACTGACGAAGGGGAGGATGTCCGTTTCAGCGAAGATGTCGGCCGTGCTGACCTTGTCGCCTTCGAGGACCTCGTCCGTGAACGGACCCGCGGTCTTCTTGCGGTCCTCGGCCCTCCTGTCCTCAATCTTCCTGTCCTCAGCCTTCGCGTCGTCGGCCTTTCTATCGTCAGCCTTCTTTTCCGCGGTCTTTTCCTTGAACTCGGCTTCGAGGACGCTTGTCTTCTCGATGCGCCGGCGGATCTCGTCTTCGTCCATGTGGGTCCGGACTTCGTCGAGGACCGCGATCTTCCGCTGGATCTGGGGAGCCTCGGGATAACGGAACCGGAGGTTCTCCAGGAGCCGGCGGGAGATCCGGACGAGGCCCTGTTGCATGTAGAGATCCGCCTGGGCCATGCCCTCCTCGATCGCTTCGCGGTCCTTTTCCAAAAGCTCCGGCGTTTCCTCGCGGGCCTCTTCCGAGGGCAGGCCTTTCTCGAGGCGGAGGGCCCGCGCTTCCCGGGCGATGTCGGCATCGTCGGGCCGGAGCTCCAGGAGCTCCGAATAGATGGCGACCATTCGGCCCTTGTCTCCCTGCTTCCTGAGTTCGTCCAGGATAGCCCTGTCCACGACCTCGAGCTTCTTAACTTCCTTGTTCGACCGGTAGATCAGGGCCAGGCGCTCCAGGGCGGGAAGGTGGGGCTTCTGGCTCTCCAGGATGAGGCCCAAGAGGCCGATGGCCTTCTCGTCCCGGTGCTTCTTGACGAGGTTGTTGATCAGGGGCTCGAAGAGCTCGTAGGCCTGGTCGAGCTTGTCCTTGAGGATCTGGATGCGGCCGAGCTTGATCCGGGCGTTGACATTAAGAGGATGGCCGGACACGATCTGGGAGAAGATCTCCTCCGCTTTCTTGGTGTTCCCGGCCTCGAAGTGGATATTGCCGAGGAGGTTGAGGAACTGGACGTTGTCGGGGGCCGATTCGAGCTGCCTCTCGAGAAGCTCGATGGCCTTACCGGTCTGGTTCTGGCGCTTGTAGACCTCGACCAGGCTGGCAACGCTCTTGTTGTCCCCCGGCCTCAGGGCCAGGGCTTCGTTGAGGACCCCCACCGCGGCCTCGAACTGGTCGTGTTCCGCGCGGAACTCGGCGATGGCGTTCAACTGCTCCAGGGCGGCGTCGAGGTTTCCGGAATCCCGGTACAGGCCGGACAGCGCCTTCCGCGCTCCGAGGTCCTCCCGGTCCATCTTGATGACCCCCTCGAACACGGCTATGGCGTCCGGGAACTTCTTCGCCTCGACGAGGCGGCCGGCGACAGCCAGGTAGGCGTTCTTGGCGTCGGCCAGGAAACCCTGCTGGCTGTAGAGGTCGCCGAGCTTGAGGGCATAATCCACGTTTTCGGGATTGAGCTTATGGATCTTCTTGTAGATGGCCAGGGCCTGTGAGAAGAGGCCCCGCCGTTCGTATTCCCCGGCGACCTTCAAGAAGAATCCGACGGCCCGGTCGTTATGGCCGAGCCGGATGTAGAGGTCGCCGATGATGTTGAGGGTCCCGACGTCCTGGGGGTCGGTGAGCGCGAGCTTCTCATACTCGGCGATGGCATCCTTGACCCGGCCGGCCCGGACGTGCTTCTCGGCCTGCTCGATGACCCTGACCCGGTCGCTGCGCGCGCTCATGATGTTCCGTGCTTATCCGAGCCTGAAGGAAGTCCGGTGGAGCCCGGTCGGCCCCCGGTCCTTGAGCGAACGGATGTGTTCCTCGGTCCCATAGCCCTTGTTCCTGTCCAAGCCGTAGCCTTCGTAGAGGCCGGCGAAAACACCCATCAGGCCGTCCCGGAAGACCTTGGCCACGATGGAGGCCGCAGCGATCGACCGGCTCTTCCGGTCTCCCTGCGGGATGCCCATCTGTCGGTACTTTACATCTTTTATCGGGAACCCGTCAACAAGGAGCATGTCGGGGGCGTTGGGCAGGCTTTCGACCGCCCGGACCATGGCCAAGTGCGTCGCCCGGAGGATGTTCAAGGAGTCGATCTCGGAGGCGGAGGCCAGGCCGACCCCCACGCCCGAGGCCTCGCGGAGGATGGCGGCGGCGAGTTCCGCGCGCCGGGCCGGGGAAAGGAGCTTCGAGTCGTCGATGGCGCCAGCCCATGACGGGGGGCGCCGCACAAGCCAGTCCGGAGGGAGGATGACCGCGGCGGCAGCGACCGGGCCGAACAGCGAGCCGCGGCCAACCTCGTCGACCCCGGCGACGAACCGATAGCCACCCCGGAAGAGCTCCTTCTCGAGTCTGAGGGTGGCCACGGCCCCCGGCGTTACCCCTGGTCCTCTTTGAGCCGGGCGGCCTTGCCTTTGAGATCGCGGAGATAGTACAGCTTGGCCCTGCGGACGTTGGCTTTGCGGACGACCTCGATCTTCCGGATCATCTTGGAGTGCCGGGGGAAGACGCGCTCGACGCCGACGCCGAACGAGACCTTGCGGACCGTGAAGGAGGCCTTCATGCCGGTGCCGCGCTTGCCGATGACGTCTCCCCGGAAGATCTGGGTGCGTTCCTTGTCGCCTTCCCGGATGATGACGTGGACCTTGACGGTGTCGCCGACGTTGAAGGGATCGAGGTCCTTCCTTAACTGCTTATCCTCAACCATGTCGACCAGGTTCATTCGTCTTTCCTTTCGTTCGGAATTTCCTCCAGAAGACGCCGATCCTCCGGGGCAAGTGTTCTATGCGAGACAAGGTCCGGCCGCTGCCGGACCGTCTTTTCAAGGGCCTTTTTCCGCCGCCAGCGTTCGATCCTCTTATGGTCGCCCGAGAACAGGACCTGGGGGACCTTCAGCCCCCGGAATTCACGCGGCCTCGTGTACTGGGGGAAATCGAGTATCCCCCCGGTGAAGGAATCGTTCTCGACCGACCCTTCCTTGCCCACGACGCCCGGTACGAAGCGGGCCGCCGCGTCGACGACGACGGCCGCGGCCAATTCTCCGCCCGAAAGGACGTAATCGCCGATCGAGATCTCCCCGTCGGCCAGGTGCTCGACGACCCGCTCGTCCACGCCTTCGTAGCGTCCGCAGATGAGGATGACCTGCGCACAAGAGGCCAGCTCCCGGGCCAGCGCCGTGTCCAGGGGCCGGCCTTGCGGGGAAAGAAGGTAGACCCGGCTCGCGGCGTCCTCGCGGACGGCCTCGACGGCGCGAAAGATTGGCTCGGGCTTCAAGACCATTCCTTCCAGGCCCCCGTAGGGCCGGTCGTCGACCTGCCTGTGCTTGTCCTCGGTGAAATCCCGCAGGTCGTGCACGGCGATCCGGACCGTCTCCCTCTCCAGGGCCCTCTTGACGACCCCCCCCGAAAAGACGCTGGCGAACATCTCGGGGAAGATCGTGATTATATCAAATCTCATTCAACTCCAAAAGGCCGTCCGGAGGGTCGATGAGGATCTCCTTGGCCTCCGGATCCACCTTGATGCAGATCGTCTCCGTGAAGGGGACGTAAATCTCCTTGTCTCCCCGCTTCACGACCAGGAGGACCGAGCCGGCGGCGGGGAGGATCCCCGCGACCTCTCCGACCTCGGCCCCGTCACTCGTGACCACCCGGCAACCGATGACCTCAAAGTCGTAAAAGAGGCCCTCTTCGAGGCGCCGGAAGTCGGCCTCGGCAACGAAAACATCGAGCCCGGTCAGGGCGTCCGCCCCGGCCAGCGTATCGATTCCCTTGAGCTTCAGGAAGTACGCGTTCCGGTCGAGCGTCAGGGATTCGACCGCGAAGGCTTCGAATCCGTCCGCCCGCCGGAGATATATCGTGGCACAGTCGGGCTTGGGAAGCCCCTTCTCGTTGAGCCGGAGCTTGAGGAGTCCGTCGCGCCCCTGGCTCCTGAGGATCTTCCCCAGTGCGACGAGGTCAGGGCTTTTCAATGATCTCGAGGTTGTATCTCCTCTTGAGCTTCATCCCCGCGGCGCCGAGAAGGATGCGGATCGCGCGGGCCGTGCGGCCCTGTTTTCCGATCACCTTACCGAGGTCCTCAGGGGCCACTTTGAGCTCCAGGATGGTGGTCTGCTCCCCCTCGAGCTGGGAGACCTGCACCTTGTCCGGCTGGTCCACCAATGCCTTGGCGATCAACTCCACGAGTTCTTTCACAGTGACCTCCATTAAGATTTCGCGACTTGAACGGGTTTCTTGGGCTTGGCAACTCTATCCAAAAGGGATTTGACAGTGCTCGACGGCCGAACACCTTTCGAAAGCCACTGGTTCGCTTTTTCGAGGTCGATCTTGACGCCGGCCGGCTCGTCCAGCGGGGTATAGGTACCCAGCGTGTCCAGGGCCTGGCTCTGGCGGGCTCTTTTCGAGTCCATCACCACGATCCGGTAGGTCGGTTTTTTCTTGGTGCCAAATCTCATCAAGCGCATGGTTATCATTGTGGTTTCACTTTCGTGGTAGAGGTAATTGCTGAAAAATAATACCGTAATTCGAGGGGCAAGTCAACCCCTAGACTCCCGCAATTCCCCTATGTCCCCGATAGAGGACACCGCGGGCACAGGAAAACCCGTTGCCTCTCCAAGGCCTTATCTGTTATCCTAATCTTCATCAGAAGGAGTCATCGACATGGCCAAGATCTATTACGTGGGAGATTGGGCCGTCCTGACGGGGCCGGTCTTCGCCGAAACACCTTTTTACCATTCCCCCAAGGGGCTCGACATCGTCAACTACGGGAAATGGCTGAAAGACGCCCTGGAATCCACCGGGAAGCACACGGTCGAGTCCGTCCCAGCTTGGGATTTCTACAACAAGCTCGGCCCGGGCGACTACGAGGCCATCCTGGCCTCCCACGACGTGCTTATCTTCAGCGACGTCGACGCCAAGCTCTTCCAGCTCGCCCCGAACTTCTTCGACCGGGGGAAATTCGGGACGGCCATCCTGACCTATCCGGACAGGATCCGCCTGACGGTCGAGGCCATCAAGGCCGGCAAGGCGGCCCTTTTTCTCGGCGGCTGGTATTCCTTCACGGGCGAGCTGGGCAAGGGCGGTTGGGGCAGGACCCGGCTCCGCGAGGTCCTCCCCGTCCGCTGTCTCGACCACGAGGACCTCGTCGAGAGCACGGAAGGGTTCGACGCCGAGCTGACGGCGGCCGGCGAGCGCTTCTTCAAGGCGATCAACCTGAGGACCATGCCGCCCATCCTGGGCTACAACAAGACGATGTCCATCCCCGAGGGCAGGGTCCTCCTCGAGGTCAAGGATTCGGGCGACCCGCTCCTGGCGGTCAGGTCCTGCGGCCGCGGCCGGGTCCTGGCCTACATGTCCGATCCCGCCCCCCATTGGGGATGCAACTTCGTCTTTTGGGAAGACTACGCCGCGTTCTGGCTCGAATGCGTCGACCACGTCCTCGAAGGGAAATAGCGGCGAGGGCTACTTCAGGCCGCCGAGCAGCTTCTGAACGGCTGACCTCTTCATCATCTTCTGCATTTCTTGGAACTGCCTGACCAGCTGGTTGACCTCGCTGACCGGGCGGCCGCTGCCGCGGGCGATCCGGGCCCTGCGGCTGCCGTTGAGCACCTTCGGGTTCTCCCTCTCCCCGGGCGTCATGGAATCGATGATGGCCGCGAAGTGGGCGATCTTTCGGTCGTCGACCTGGGCCTTGGCCAGGTTCTTGAACGGGCCCACCTGGGGGAGGTGGCCCAAGAGGTCCGAGAGCGACCCCATTTTCTTCATCTGGACGATCTGTTTCTTGAAATCCTCGAGGGTGAACTCCTGCTTGCGGAGCTTGCGGGCCATCTCCTCGGCCTCGGCGACGTCGGCTTCGCCCTGGGCTTTTTCGACGAGCGAGAGGATGTCGCCCAGGCCCAGGATGCGCGAGGCCATGCGCTCGGGATGGAAGACCTCGAGCTTGTCGGGCTTCTCGCCGACACCGATGAACTTGATGGGCCGGCCGGTCACGGCGACGATGGACAGGGCCGCCCCTCCCCGCGCGTCGCCGTCGAGCTTAGTCAGGATGACAGAGGAGAGGCCGATCTTCTCCTCGAAGGCCTGGGCGCTCCGCACCGCGTCCTGGCCGGTCATGGCGTCGCCGACGTAGATGACTTCGGTCGGCTCGAGGATCGCCCGGACGAGGCGGAGTTCCTCCATGAGCTCGTCGTCGATGTGGAGACGGCCGGCCGTATCGACGATGAGCGGATCGAAACCTCTGTTCGACGTATGGACGAGAAGCTCCTTGAGGGCTTCTTTTGGGGAGGCCATCCGGGCGGAAGTCATCTCGTAGAACGGGAAGCCCAGCGACGAAGCGATCGTCTTCAACTGCTCCTGGGCCGCCGGCCGCTTCATATCGAACGACACGAGGAGGGGGCTCTTGCCGATGCCGGCGACCCAGCGGGCGAGCTTGCCGCAGGTCGTCGTCTTGCCGCTTCCCTGGAGGCCGACCAGCATGATGACCGTCGGCGGCCGGCTCGAGAAAAGAAGCGGTTTCTGCCGCTCCCCCAGGATGCTGGCGAGCTCGTCATGGACGATCTTGATGACTTGTTGGGCGGGATTGAGGCTCCGCAGGACCTCCTCGCCCAAGGCCTTTTCCTTGATCCGGGCCTCGAAATCCTTGACCACCTTATAGTTGACGTCCGCCTCGAGGAAAGCCAGGCGCATCATCTTCAAGGCCTCGGCCATGTTCTTGTCCGTGACCTTGACCTCGCCCCGGAGGAACTTCATCATCCTCTCGAGGCGTTCGGAAAGCTGGTCGAACATCGCGTTCTATCCCTCGGGTCATCATAGGAGAACCGGCAGGACCAGTCAAATCAACTGGGCAGGCAAATCGAGGGGAGATGGCTGTGGCGTAGGGGTATTCCCAGAGGAGGCAAGCGGAGAAGGGGCGGAGGGTGTCATCAGAGGGAGCATAAAGCGGTGATTTAGCATTTCCGGGACGGATACGCGGACTCCTCCCATCGAATCCGTCCCGGGAAGGCGTAAAAAATCACCGCAGCGAACGGAGATGATGCCCGAGGTCCCTCAGCGGCCGACGGCGGGAATACCCCCTCGAGCATTAGAGAGTGGGCTCGATTCGCCGCAGCGAGCGAGGATGATCCCCGAGGCCCTTCTTGACATTTCGGGGGGATGCCGTTAAGGTAAATACACTTTCACGAGGTGGATAAGGGCATGAACGATAAGAACAAGCAGCCGGCTGGCCCGGAAGAAATCGCCAAGAGCGGGAAGATCGACTACGACGAGCTCCGGAAGCTCATCGGCCTTCTCGAAGAGAAAGGCCTGTCGGTCTTCGAGCTCGAGGTCGAGGGGCTGAAGATCAAGATAGGACGGAACGCGCCCCAGCCGGCGCCCTTGGTCATCGCCCCGCCCGCCGGCCCGACATCCGGCCCCGTGGCGGAAGCCGCCGCCGAGGCGATCGCCCAGGCCATCGAGGCGGCCAAGGGCCATCACATGATCACTTCGCCCATGGTCGGGACGTTCTACCGGGCCCCCGACCCGGCGTCACCTCCCTTCGTCGACATCGGCGACGTCGTCAAGAAAGGCCAGACGCTCTGCATCATCGAGGCCATGAAGCTGATGAACGAGATCGAAGCCGACGTGGACGGGACGATCGTCGAAATCTACGGCGAAAACGCCGAGCCCGTGGAATACGGCCAGAAGCTCTTCGCCATCCTGCCCTCGAGTTAAGGCCCGATGATCTCGAAAATCCTGATCGCCAACCGCGGAGAGATCGCCCTCCGCGTCATCCGCTCCGCCCGCGAGCTGGGGATCAAGACGGTCGCCGTCTACTCGGAAGCCGACCGTCAGTCCCTCCACGTCTTGCTCGCCGACGAGAAGGTCTGCATCGGCCCGGCCAAGGCCTCCGAGAGCTATCTCAATATCGCCAATATCCTGAGCGCGGTCGATATCACCGGGGCCGACGCCATCCACCCCGGCTACGGTTTCCTCGCGGAGAACGCCAAGTTCGCCGAGATCTGCGAGACTCACGGCCTGATCTTCATCGGCCCGCCGCCGTCCATCATCAGGCTCATGGGCGACAAGAACAAGGCCCGCCAGACGATGAAAAAGGCCGGTCTGCCCATCCTGCCGGGGAGCGACACCGTCATCGACGACCTCGCCGTGGCCAAAAAGGTCGCCGCGAAGATCGGCTTCCCCGTGATCATCAAGGCCGCGGCCGGAGGCGGCGGCAAGGGGATGCGGATCTGCCGCTCGTCGTCCCAGCTCGAGGACCAGTTCCCCATCGCCCAGGGCGAAGCCAAGGCCGCCTTCAACGACCCTTCGCTCTACATCGAAAAGTACGTCACCGGGGGCCGGCACATCGAGATCCAGGTCATCGGCGACAAAAAGGGGAAAGTCACCGCCTTCGGCGAGCGGGAGTGTTCCGTCCAGAGGAAATACCAGAAGCTCATCGAGGAAACGCCCTCCCCGTTCATCGACGAAAAGACCCGCAGGAAGATGATGAAGGAGGTCGAGGACGCGGCCTCCGAAGTCGGCTACCAGAGCCTGGGCACCTTCGAATTCCTGGTCGACGATAACCGCAAGTTCTATTTCATGGAGGCCAACGCCCGGGTCCAGGTCGAACACCCCATCACGGAGATGGTCTACGGGATCAACCTCATCAAGGCCCAGATCCGGATCGCCTCGGGCGAGAAGTTCAGCTTTCCCTTCGAGCTCGTGATGCGGGGGCACGCCATCGAGTGCCGGATCAACGCCGAGGACCCGGTGACCTTCGTTCCCTCGCCTGGCAAGATCGATTTTCTGGTCCTGCCGGGAGGCGAAGGCATCCGCGTCGATTCCGCCGCCTACGGGGGCTGGGTCGTCCCGCCGGACTACGATTCGCTGGTGGCCAAGATCATCGCCTACGCGCCGAACCGGGACCTGGCCATCCGCAAGATGCGGGTGGCCCTCGAAACGACGACCATCGTCGGGATCAAGACGAACATCCCGCTCCACTTGGACGTCCTATCCAACACCGATTTCCTCGCCGGCCGGTATAACACTCAATTCATGGACGGGCACATGGCCGCGAAGGCCGCCGAGGAAACGCCCTAAGACCTGCCCGATCTCAAGCCGGGCGCCGAGACACGAGAACGGTGAATTCCCCAGCGTTATCCTTGAGGACGTTTTCGTTGAGGCCGAGGTAGAGGCGCCCCTTCACGGGGACGGTCACCGTCCTCTCCGGGCCGATGAAAAAAAGGACGAAGATCTCGTCGCGGATCTCCATCCCCGAATCCTCGTCCGCCCGGGTGGAGACGAGCTGGGCCACCCGGCCGATGAGGGCCCCGAGGTTCTCATCCGGGACCGGCTGATCGACGGTAAACACGTCGAGCCCTCCGGGGCCGCAGCCGGCGTCGGGGTTTCCCCGCTGGAGGCTGACTTCGCCCGAGGCGCTGAAGACGAACGCCTCCCCCGGCCCGACGTCGATCCCCGTGTCCACCCAGCCGGCAGCGGCCGGGACGATGATCTTCTTAACGGCCTGACCGTCCGTAGCTAGCGTCTGGACTTGGGGCGCAAACCCGCCCGGGGCGAGGGCGGCGAAGCCCAAAGCCACAATTCCCGACGTTAATAAGACCTTAGGTGCGGTCATCCGGGCCATCGCTCCCTCCTGCCGTTTCGTCCGCGGCGAGAACATCGAGCATCCCCTGGTGGATCCGCCCGTTCGTGGCCAGGATCCCCGGGGCCGTTAATCCAAATTCCGCCCCTTGGAGATCGCTGACCCGCCCGCCCGCTTCGGCGACGATCAGGGCCCCCGAGGCCACGTCCCAAGGCTTGAGCTTGAGCTCCCAGAAGCCGTCGAAGCGGCCGCAGGCGACGTACGAAAGGTCCAGGGCCGCCGAACCGCAGCGGCGGATCGCCTGGGCCCTGACGATGAAGCGCCCCCAGTGGCCCATGTTATTGACGGGGCTCGTTCTTAGATCGTAGGGGAAGCCTGTCGCGAGAAGGCTCGACCCCAGGTCGGAAACGCCCGAGACGCGGATCGCGGCGCCGTTCAAGAACGCTCCCCGCCCGGCCGAGGCCGTGAACATCTCTTCCCTCATCGGGTCATAGACGAACCCCAGGACGACCCGGCCGGCGCGCTCGAGGGCCGCAGCGACGCAGAAAACGGGGAAGGCGTGGGCGTAGTTGGTCGTTCCGTCGAGAGGGTCGATGATCCACCGCCAGTCGGAGCTCCCCGGCCGGGCAAGGCCCTCCTCGGCCAGGAAGCCGTGCGTCGGGAAGGCAGCCGATAGGCGGCCGACGAGGATCTCTTGGGCCCCCAGGTCGAACGGGGTGACCAGGTCGACGGCCCCTTTGAGGGACACTTCGACCCTCCGGCCGAGGTTTTCACGCAGGTACCGGCCGGCCTCGCGGACAACGGCCTCGCCGACCTTCGAAAACTCCTCTCCGACGTCCATCGGGTCTAATCTTATCAACTCCCCCAGCCCAAGGCAAATCTTGAACTTATTCGCTGGACTCCCGTAGTATAATAGACTGATCACCGCACAAATCGACGGGAAAGGCTTCAAACCATGACGGAAAAGACGAGCTTCCTGAAACGGCGGAAAAAGCCGTTGATCATCCTGGCCATACTCCTGGTCGTCGGCGTCATCGTCGTCGCCAACCTCCGGTCCCAGCGCGAGAAGACCGTCAAGGTGACCGTGGACAAGGTCAAGAAACAGGACCTGACCTCGATCATCTCGGCGTCCGGCGAGGTCAAGCCCAAGAAGAACATCAACATCAGCGCCCAAGTCCCGGGCCGGATCATCAAGATCGGCGTCGAAGAGGGCGAGGTGGTCAAAGCCGGGGATTTTCTCCTCAAGTTGGATTCCACCCAATACGAGGCCATCGCCGACCGCGACCAGAACTTCATCCGGGCCGCGAACTCGGACCTTATCCAGGCGGAAGCCCGCCTCCAGAGGGACAAAAACGTCTATGAGCGCCAGGAGAAGCTCTTCAACGAGCAGCTGATCTCCAATGACCAGCTCGAGACGGCCAAGGCCCAATACGACATCTCCTCGGCCCAGACGAACGCCATCCGCTTCCAGATCAAGCAGGCCGAGGCGTCCCTCAAGAGCACCATCGACAACCTCAACAAAACGACCTACAGCTCCCCGATCGACGGGGTCATCACCAGCCTCCGCGTCGAAGAGGGCGAGGTGGCCATCATCGGGACCATGAACAACCCCGGCACGGTCCTGCTGACCATCGCCGACCTGTCGGTGATGGAGGTCGAAGTCGAGGTCGACGAAACCGACGTCATCGGCGTCGGCCTCGGCCAGGAGTCCAACATCCGCGTCGACGCCTTCCCCGAGACCGTTTTTAAGGGCAAGGTCACCGAGATCGGCAGTTCCGCCCTGCAGAGGACGACGGGCAGCGTCTCGACCCAGGAGTCCAAGGACTTCAAGGTCGTCATCACGCTCGAGAATCCGTCCCAGAAGCTCAAGCCCGGGCTGTCCGCCTCGGCCGATATCATCGTCGCCGAGAAGAAGCAGGCCCTGGCCGTTCCCATCTCAGCGCTCGTCCTCCGGGACAAAGCCGGCGCCGACGCAAGCGCCTCAACGGCGCAGAAGGATGAGGAAGGCGTCTACACCGTCGAGAACAGCCGGGTCAAGTTCCAGCCGGTCGGCAAGGGCATCACCGGGGGAATGATGATCGAGATCACATCGGGCCTGCAGGAAGGGCAGGACATCGTCACCGGCCCCTATGCGTCCCTGCGCGACCTCAAGGACGGCGTCCTGATCAAGACGGAGACGAAGAAGGACACCCCGGCCAAATGAGCGGCACCGACCCCGTCGTCATCTTCGCCGAGAACCTCTGGAAGATCTACAAGCTCGACGAGCAGGAGGTCGAGGCCCTCAGGGGGGTTTCTCTGACCATCGAGCGGAACGAGTTCGTGGCCATCATGGGTCCCTCGGGTTCCGGCAAGTCCACTCTAATGAACCTCATCGGCTGTCTGGATACGCCCACTTCGGGGGTTTACCGGCTCAACGGCAAGCTCGTCAGCACCATGACCGAGGACGAATTGGCTTTCACCCGGAACAGCGAGATCGGATTCGTCTTCCAGGTCTTCAACCTCCTCTCCCGGGCTTCGGCGTTCCGCAACGTCGAGCTGCCTCTCATCTATGGCGGCATGAAAAAGGCCGAACGCGAGGAACGGACCCGGCGGGCCCTGGAAAGGGTCGAGATGAAGGCCCGGATGAACCACAAGCCGGCCGAGCTGTCGGGCGGTGAGCGCCAGCGCGTGGCCGTCGCCCGGGCCCTTGTCAACCAGCCGTCCCTCCTCCTCGCCGACGAGCCGACGGGGAACCTCGACTCGCGGACGGGACGTGAGATCCTCAACCTCTTCCACAAGCTCCACGAACAGGGGAACACGATCATCATGGTCACCCACGACCGGGAAGTGGCGAACCAGGCCCAGCGCATCATCCATATCCGCGACGGCGAGATCGAAAAAGACGAACGGAAAGGAGCCTAGCCCATGGACCTCTTCAAACGCGTCGAAGGCATCTTCTTCAATCCCCGTCCCGTCTTCGACGGTTTGGCCGCGAAACCGGTTTGGGTCGACGCCCTCATCATCGTCCTCGTCGCCCTCATCGCTTTCAACTTTATCGTCGCGCCCTACATGCAGAAAGACCAGCTCCTGCTCATGAAGGACAACTCCGCGCTCAAGGAGCGCCTCGGTGTGGAGCGTTACGACCAGATGATCCAGAACATGGAGAACCCCTCGGCCAGGAGCCGGATCATCCAGACGTTCGTGACGACGCCTCTCTTCTACCTGATCGCGCTCCTCCTCCAGGCGCTGATCCTGCTCATCCTGGGCCGCTTCCTGTCCTCGCAGGGGGCCTACGTCCAGGTCCTGTCCGTTCTCCTTCACGCCAGCCTGGTGGACAAACTGTTCGGCAACGCCGTCCGCATGGTCCTCGCCCTGACCCGGAAATCCCTCATGCAGACGTCGACCAGCCTGGCCCTGCTCTTCCCCAAGATGGAGGTCACGTCGACGTCCTACATCATGCTTTCCCAGGTCGATTTCTTCCAGATCTGGCTGTTCGGCATCCTGGCCTTCGGGCTGGCCGCCGTGTTCAAGATCGAGCTCAAGAAAGCCCTCTTCCTGTCCTACTGCGTCTGGTTCCTCAAGGCCCTCGTCAACGTCGGCATCGCCATGATCGGCGTGAGCTTCCTCCGGTAAGGGATCACCGCGGAAGATCCCGGCCGGCCGCCGATTGACTTCACGCCTTCCCGTCTATACATTAAGGACATGGACGACTGGCTCGCTTCCGAGGAATTCGCCCGCGCTCCCATCGGCCGCGTCCTGGCCGAGATCTGGCGGCAGGGACAGAGCGGGTCGCTCTACGTCAAGGCCGACGGCGTCCCGAAATGCCTGTCGTTCGAATGCGGCGCCCTCATCCTGGATTCGGCTTCCTTCGAGGAAAAAGATTTCCTGCGCTTCCTCCTGACCACGGGGGAGGCGGACCTCATCGCCCTGACCCGGGTCGAAGAGCACGCCCAGAAGAACGAAGTGCCCGCCCTCCGGGCCCTCGTCGAAACCTCTCTCTTCGAGCCTGAGAGCCTTTGGACGCTCCTCGAATCCTACGCCCGGGAAGAGGCCCTGTCGCTCTTCAGCGCCCGCGGCCACGAGCGCGAGTTCCACGTCCGGGCCCGCCCGCCCGCCCGGGTCCTGGTCGGGGGGATCGACATTCCCAGCCTCTTGCTCGACGGCGTCCGGCGGATCAAGGACGACACGGTCCTGGACGAATTCCTTCCGGCCGACGGGGACATGGTCCGGCGGCTCCCGTCCTTTTCAGCGGACGCCTTCCGGCTCTCCTTCACCGAGAGATACGTCCTCGGCCTCCTCGACCCGGCCAAGACCATGGCCGAACTCGGCGCCGCGAGCGACGTCGGCCAAGCCGAGACCCGTAGGGCCCTCTTCGCCCTTCTCTGCCTGGGCCTGGCCGGGATGGCCGGCCCGAAACCGAAGACGGGGAAGTTGCCCCCCGACATGTCCCTGGCCGGCATGGACCGGCTCCTAGGCGCGTTCAACGCCAAGTGCTCGTACGTATTCAGGTACATTTCGAAAGAGATCGGACCGGTGGCCTTCTCCATCGTCGAGAAAGCCCTGGAGGAAGTCCGGGGCCGGCTCGACCCGGCCTTCCAGGGCGCGGAGCTCAAGCCGGACGGGCGGCTCGAGATCAAATCCCTGCTCAAGGTGAACGCCAACATCGTCGGGGACGGCTGCCGCCGGAGCCTCCTCCGGAGCATGGACGAGGTCCTCGTCGCCGAAGTCCTGGCCGTCAAGCGGACTCTCGGCCCGGCCCACGAATCCGCTCTCGTCAGGGGCCTGGACAAGGCCGGAGAGGCCCCTTGAAGCGGCGCCAGCTCTTCGCCCTCCTGCTGTTCGCCTCGGCCCTCGCGATCTGGATACTGATCGAAATTGGAACCTGACAGCGGCGACATCGTCATCGTCCTCGGCCCGACCGCCGTCGGCAAGAGCCGCGTGGCCGTTGACTTGGCCCTCCGTTTCGGGGGCGAGGTCATCAGCGGCGATTCCATCCAGGTCTACCGCGGCTTCGACATCGGCACCGACAAGCCGACGGTCGCGTCGCAGCGTGGCGTTCGCCATCACCTGATCGACATCGTCGGTCCGGAGGTCCAGTTCACAGCCGCCGATTTCGTCCGGGAAGCGCTCAAGGCTGCCGGCGAGATCGCTTCCCGGGGACATCTCCCGTTGATCGCCGGAGGTACGGGCCTCTACATCAAGGCCCTCGTGGACGGTCTCTTTCCCGGTCCCGGCCGTGACCCCGCCATCCGGGCCTCGCTCGAGGCCATGGCCCGGGAGGAAGGGCTCGATTCCCTTTTCCGGCGCCTCCAGGCGGTCGACCCGGAATACGCCCGGAAGGTCCGAAGCCGCGACCGTGTCCGGATCATCCGCGCCCTTGAGGTCCACGCCGCGACCGGACGCCCCATATCCGAGCACTTCCTCAGGACCGAATCGCCGGTCAAAGGCCGGCGCATCCTGCGTCTCGGGCTCAGGCTCGAGCGGGACGCGCTCTACCGGCGCATCGACGACCGCGTCGAACGGATGTTCGAGCGGGGTCTCGTCGAAGAGGTCCGGGGTCTCCTCGAGCGGGGCGTGGCCGAGGACGCGCCGCCCTTCCGGGCCCTCGGCTACAATCACGTCTTGAGGCTGCTCCGGGGCGAGATCGGCCGCGATGAAGCCGTGGCCTCGACTAAGATCGACACGCGCCACTACGCCAAGCGGCAGACGACCTGGTTCCGGAAGATGGACGACGTGGCCTGGTTCTCGCCCGACGACGGCCCCGCCCTTGAGGAATACGTCCAAAACCATTTACAATAGGACTGCCAAAGCCCATGGAACGCGCGATCCTCATCAACGTGGCCACGACCAAAAGGGAAAGGGACGACGCCGAAGAGTCCTTGGCGGAAATGGCCGGCCTGGCCGGCGCCGCCGGCGCCGAGGTTGTGGGGAAGATCTTCCAGGCCCGGCCCCGGCTCGACCCCCGCTGGTTCGTCGGCGAGGGCAAGGTCGAGGAGATCGCCCGGCTGGCGGGGGAATCGGCCGCGGACCTGGTCATCTTCGACCACAACCTCAACGCCACCCAACAGCGGAACCTCGAGGACGAGATCCGGGTCAAGGTCGTCGACAGGGCCCAGCTCATTCTCGACATATTCGCCCAGCGGGCCCGGACGAACGAAGGGAAGCTCCAGGTGGAGCTGGCCCAGCTGAAATATCGACTGCCGCGCCTCCGGGGCAAGGGCCCCGACCTGACCCAGCAGGGCGCCGGCATCGGGACCCGCGGACCGGGCGAAAAGAAGCTCGAGGTGGACCGCCGCCGCATCACCGACCGGATCACGCGGATCAAAAAAGATATCGACGGCCTCCAGAAAAGGCGCTCGAGCCAGCGCCAAAACCGGAGGGAAAGCCCCGTCCCCACGGTTTCGCTCGTCGGCTACACGAGCGCCGGGAAGTCGACGCTGTTCAATCTCCTCGCCGAGGAGCGACGATACACGTCGCCGAACCTCTTCTCCACCTTGGACCCCCTCCTCCGGCGAGTCTCCTTTTCCGACGGGGCGTTTTTTTTCCTCACCGACACCGTCGGCTTCATCAAGAAGCTCCCCGTCGAGCTGGTCACGTCCTTCCGGGCGACGCTCGAGGAGGTCGGCGAAGCGGATTGTATCTGCCACGTCGTCGACATCGCCTCGCCCGCCTCAGAGCATCAGCTCGGCGCGGTCGAGGGCATCCTGGCCGACCTCGGCATCGCCGACGTCCCGGTCGTCAAGGTCTTCAACAAGATCGACCTCCTGCCCGAGGACGAGCGGGTGCTTCTCTTGAAGCGCAACGGCGACCCGCAGACCCAAACGATCGCCCTCTCGGCCAAAACGGGGGAAGGCGTCCCGGACCTGCTCCGGCGGCTCCGGGAGGTCCTCTTCGGCGGCTTCAAGCTCTATTACATCCGTGTCCCCAAGGAGACCCGCGAGATCTCGGATTCCCTGACCCGGCGTTCGTTCGTCCTGAAGAAGCGCGAGAGCGAGCGCTTCCTCGAATTCAAGGTCATCGCCGATCCAGCGGGGATCGTCCATTTCCTGCCTTACATCGACCAAGGAGAAGAGCCATGGTGAGAAAACTCGCCGCGATCGGCATCGCCCTCCTCGGGGCCTGGTCCTGCGCTACGCTCCCGACCAGGCCGTCCGATTTCTTCATCGGGGACATCCCTGCGGACATCTCGACGCGCCTGCGCCTCGACGACCGGATCGCCGTCAAGGAGGCCTGGGACGCGCTCAAGGCAGGCCGGGCCGAACAGGCGAGAAAGCTCGTCTCGAAGCTGGGGGCGGAGAGTCCCGCCTACGCCGTGGGGCTGGCCTACGCCGATCTCCTCCTCGGCGACCTCGCGGCCGCGGAGGAGGGATTCAAGACTTCCCTCCTGAGCTTTCCGGACATGACCCCTGCCCGCATCGGTCTGGCCCAGATCTACGAGTCGAGGCGGGAGAGCGAGAAGGTCCTCATCGAGTATCGGGAGATCCTCAAGAGAGTCCCCGACGATCGCTGGGCCAAGCCGCGGTTCGAAGCCCTCCGCGACGACCTCGTCAAAGCGGCCATGGCCGACGCCCGCACGGCCCTCGCCGCAGGCGACCGGGAAGGCGCCAAGAGAGGATTCCTGAAGGTCCTGTTCTACGCCCCCGAGATGGTGGAGGCCCACCTCGACCTGGCCCGGATCTACCGGCTGGAGAAAAACGCCGCCAGCGCGCTCCTCCACTTCAAGGCCGCAATGGAAGGCCGGATGGCGGACAAGGCCGTCCTCCGGGAGTATGCCGAATACCTGGCCGAGTCCGGAGAGCTCGGACAGAGCCTGGACGTCCTCGAAAAGCTGGCCGCGCTCGAACCCCGGGACGCGGCCGTCGGCAAGCGCATCGAGGAGCTCAAAGCCAAGCTGGGTATTTATGAGCTGCCCAGTCAGTACTCCGAGATCCCCACCCTGGCGGCCGTGGCCCGGGAGGACCTGGCCGCCCTGATCGGCGTCAAGTTCGACGACCTCCTCGCCCCCCCCGGCAAGCGGACGGAGATCCTCGTCGACATCTCATTGTCCTGGGCCCAGCGGTATATCATCAAGGTCGCCTCCCTCGACATCATGAGCGCCTTCGACAACCACACGTTCCAGCCCCGGCGGATCATCAACCGGGCCGAGCTGGCCGACACGGCGGTCCGGCTCATCGGGGTCCTCCAGTCCAGGGGGGCCAAGTTCGTTCCCCTTGTCGAAACGAGGCGGATCCAGGCCACCGACGTCGCCGCCGACAACTATTACTACCAGGCCATCATCCGGGCGCTCTCCTTCCAGGTCATGACCCTCACGCCCGAGCGGAAGTTCGAGCCCGAGAGGACCGTTCCGGGCAACGAAGCGATCCGGGTCATGGACCTCATCCACGGCCTGGCCAGGTAGGGATGGGAGGGAAAGCGCGTCATGAACGAAATCGTCAACGGTCCCGAAGGAACGAAGGGTAGAGCGCGACGCTCCGAAATACTCACCCTGCCCAATCTGCTCTCCCTCTCCCGGATCCTGCTGACGCCGGTCTTCGTCGGAATGATGGTCCAGAAAAGGCCCTGGGCGGCGTTCATCGTTTTCCTGGTCGCCGGTGCGACGGACGCGCTCGACGGTTTCACCGCCCGTCTGCTCCATCTCAAGTCGACCCTCGGTCTCTGGCTCGACCCCGTCGGCGACAAGGTCCTTCTGACCTCGGCCTTCGTCGTCCTCTCCCTCCCGGCGCTCAGCCAGCCCAACACCCTGCCCTTGTGGCTGACGGGCATCTGCATCGGCCGGGACGTTTCCATCGCCCTGACCGCCCTCGTCCTCATCGCCCTGAGGGGAAAACAAACGTTCAAACCGGTGCTCGCAGGCAAGGCCAGTACGATCTGCCAGGTCCTCGCGCTTTACTTTGTCCTTTACTCGAACGCCGTGGGCCGCTCGCCCCAGGCCCTGGCCTGGCTCTACGTCCTGACAGCTCTCCTCACGTGCGTCTCCTGGGTCCAGTATGGATTCCGGGGGATCGCCCTGCTCCGCGGCCGCCGCGAGGGCGCGAACTGAAAAAAGCCATCCGCGTCGTCCGTCTTGGCTTTTTTCCGCCGCCATGCTAAAATTTTAAGGATGTGTCCGTCAAGAGGAGTCCCCGCATGAATCCCAAAGAACCCTTCGACCGGCTGTCCCGGAGGATCGAGCAGTTCCGCGACGAGATGGTCGACCTGCAAGTGCGCCTTTGCGCCATCCCGGCGATCGCCCCGTCGAGCGGCGGGGAGGGAGAGGCCAAAAAGGCCGACTTCCTCGTCGACTTCCTGAAGGCCAGCGGATTCGTCGACGTCACGCTGATCAAGGCCCCGGACCTGGACGCTCCATCCGGCTACAGACCCAACATCCTCGCCTACTGCCGGGGGAAGAGTTCGGCGCGGACGATCTGGGTCATGACCCACACCGACATCGTACCCCCCGGCGAGCTGTCCTTGTGGCACGGGCACCCGTATAAAGCCTGGGTCGAGAAAGGCCGGGTCTACGGCCGCGGCGTCGAGGACAACCAGCAGGACATGGTCGCTTCCCTCTTCGCCGTGAAAGCCCTTCAGGCCGAGGGGATCCTGCCGAACTACGACATCGGCATCGCCCTCGTCGCCGACGAGGAGACGGGCAGCCGCAAGGGCATCGACTACGTCCTCCAGAACCACAAGGTCTTCCGCCGACAGGACCTCATTGTCGTCCCCGACGCCGGCAACGAGACCGGGACGATGATCGAAGTGGCCGAGAAAAGC
>JBFYOD010000128.1:0-6783 GCA_041303965.1 Candidatus Aminicenantota bacterium | reverse complement strand
GATCGCGGCCCCGTCGGGGATCGCCTCTATGAGGCGCGCCCGCCGCGCGGCGTATTCCTGTTTTTCGAAAAGAAGCCCGTTCCCGCGAAGCGGGAGGGCAAGCGATGCCAGGACGACAGCGGTGGCGAGGCCGCTCCAAAGTGTTTTTTTCATAAACCGGCTCCTTTCGGGGCGGACGTGACTGTTCGCGCTCACGGAGCCGACTATACCAAAGCCGTCCAGAAGGGGTCAAACAGGTTTGACCCCATCTTTATTTTGATGTATATCCATTTTCCAAAGGAGGCCCATGAAAAACACAAACCATAATCTAATCCGTCATCAATTCCTGCTTTCGGCGCTCGTTTTCAGCCTCGTGCTGGGCCTCGCTTCCGGCCCCCCAGCCGCCGGGGCCGCGGCCAAAACGAAGATCGCCAAGGAAAAACAGCTCGTCCTCGACTGGCTCAGCAAGCCCGAAACGGTCGAGAAATTCGGCAAGATCTCCGACGCCATCTGGGAATACGCCGAACTCGGCCTCCAGGAATTCGAATCGTCGAAGCTTCTGGCCGACACGCTCGAGGCCGCCGGGTTCACTGTCGAGCGCGGCCTGGCCGGAATGCCGACCTGCTTCGTCGCCACATACGGCTCGGGGAAACCCGTCATCGGGCTTCTCGGCGAGTTCGACGCCCTGCCCATGCTCTCCCAGAAGGGGCGCGTGCCGAAGAAAGACCCGGTCGTCGAGGGCGCGCCGGGCCACGGCTGCGGGCACAACGCCATGTGCACGGCCGCCGCCGCGGCAGCTATCGCCGTCAAGGAAGCCATGATCGCCCACGGCATCAAGGGGACGATCAAGGTCTTCGGCTCGCCGGCCGAAGAGATCGTTGCCAGCCGGCCTTACATGATCCGGGCCGGCCTCTTCGAAGGGGTGGACGCCGTCATCGACAACCACAGCTCGAGCGGTTTCGGCACCGACTACGGCGTGAGCGGCAACGCCCTCTACTCGACGATCTTCACTTTCAAGGGTAAAACGGCCCACTCGGCAGGCGCGCCCTGGGTCGGGCGGAGCGCCCTCGACGCCGTCGAGATCATGGACGTGGCCACGAACTACCTGCGCGAGCACCTGCCGCTTTCTCAGCGCATGCATTACGTCATTCTCGAAGGCGGCGAAGCGCCCAATGTCGTACCCGACAAGGCCAGCGTCTGGTATTACGTCCGGAATACGGACGAACGTCTCGAAGACATGTACCGGCGGGTCGTCGATTGCGCCAAGGCGGGCGCTCTGGCCGCGGGCGTCGAGCTCGCCTCAATGCGGGTCGTCAGCGCTATCCACCAGCGGCACGCCAACAAGGCCGCCGCCGAGCTCATCCAGAAAAATATCGAGCTCGTCGGGATGCCTGCCTGGTCGGAGGACGAGCAGGCCTTCGCCAAAGCGCTCCAAAAAGAGCTGGGGGCCGAACAGAAAGGCATGCCCAAGGACGTCGATAAGCTCGAGGCGCCGAGCGGCGCCGCCTACGGTGGCGGCTCATCGGACGTCGGCGATGTGTCCTTGATCGCCCCCACGGCGACGATCACCTTTCCCGGCGCCGCGCCGAGCGTGATCGGCCACCACTGGTCCAATGTCGCCTGCTGGTACGGTTCGACCGCCTGGAAAGGCCTGAACGCCGGGGCCAAGGCCATCGCCGCCTCGGCCGTCGACCTCCTGACCAAGCCCGAGGAGCTGGGCAAGCTGAGGAAGGAATTTGAGGAGTATTCCAAGATCCACCCCTACAAGCCCTTCCTGCCCGTGGACGCGACGCCGCCGAACGACCTGAACAAGGAGCTCATGGACAAGTACCGCGCGGCGCTGGCCAAGGCCCTCGCCGAGAAATAGAAAAAAATGGGGACATGTCCTAAAGGGCCTGGTAAAAGCCCTTTAGGGCGTGTCCCCCAACCTAATTACTTATAGATCGGCTTGATCCCCATGTTGAAGAACATGAAGGACCACTGGTCCGTCAGGTCCTCAATGGCCTTGCTCAGGTTGCTCGAGCCGTGGCCGGAGCGCGTCTCGATGCGGATGACGACCGGCTTGGCGCAGGCCTGCATCTCCTGGAGCGTCGCCGCGAACTTGAACGAGTGGGCCGGGACGACCCGGTCGTCGTGGTCGGCCGAGGTCACCATCGTCGCCGGGTAGCAAACGCCGGCCTTGAGGTTGTGGAGCGGCGAATAAGCATAGAGGTACGGGAACTGCTTTTCGTTGTCGCTCGAGCCGTACTCGACGGCCCAGCCCCAGCCGACCGTGAACTTGTGGAAGCGGAGCATGTCCATGACCCCGACCGCGGGGAAGGCGACGCCGAAGAGCTCGGGCCGCTGGGCCATGACCGCCCCGACGAGCAGGCCGCCGTTCGACCCGCCCTGGACGGCCAGGCGCGGCGTCGAGGTGTACTTCTCCTTGATGAGGTACTCGGCCGCGGCAATGAAGTCGTCGAAGACGTTCTGCTTCTTGTCGAGCATGCCGCCCTTGTGCCAGGTCTCGCCGTACTCCCCGCCACCGCGGATGTTGGGCTGGGCGAAGACGCCGCCGTTCTCGAGCAGGGGGATGTAAGCCGGGCTGAAGAACGGCGTCAGGCTGATGTTGAAGCCGCCGTAGGCCGTGAGATAGGTCGGGTTCTTGCCGTCGAGCTTCAGGCCCTTTTTGTGGACGATGAACATCGGCACCTTGGTGCCGTCCTTGCTGGCATAGAAGACCTGTTTCGTCTCGTAGGCCGCGGGATCGAACTTGACCTCGGGCTTGCGGAAGACCTCGGACGCGCCCGTCGCCGGATCGAACTTGTAGATCGTCGACGGGTAGGTGAACGAGGTGAAGGTGTAGAACATGATCTTCTCGTCGCGCTTGCCGCCGAACCCTCCGGCCGAACCGAGGGCCGGCAGCTCGATCTCGCGGACGGGCGCGCCGTCGAGCCGGTGCTGGTAGATCTTGGTGTTGGCGTCCTTGAGGTAGTTCGTGAACAGATAGCCGCCGGCCGTCCCGGCCCCGCTGAGGACCTCGGGCCTCTCGGGGATGACCGTCTGCCAGTTCTCCTTGGCCGGGTTGGCCGGATCGATGGCCACGACGCGGAAGTTCGGGGCGTCGGCGTTGGTGTGGACGAGGAACTTCCCGTTCACGACCTCCAGGGGCCAGGCGTCGAACTCGAAGCCCTTGAAGAGCATCGTGAACGGCGCGTTCTTTTTCTTCAGGTCCCTGACCCAGACCTCGGAGCCGCTCGTGCCTTCCGATACCCCGAGGATGAGCCACTCCTCGCCCTCGGTCGTGACGGCGCCGACGTAGCGCAGCGGGTGTTCCTTGTCCTCCCAGACGAGGACGTCCTTCTCCTGCGGATCGCCGAGCTTGTGGTAGAAGACCTTCTGGAACTCGTTCTTGGCCTTGAGCTCGTCGCCCGGGGCCGGCTTGTCGTAGCCGCTGTAGTAGAAGCCGTCGCCGTGCCAGGCCGCGCCGGAGAACTTGTTCCACAGGATCCTGTCGGGCAGCTCCTGCTTCATAGCGATCTCCATGACCCGGATCTCGGACCAGTCGGAGCCCGCCTCACCGCGGCTGATGGCGAGGTACTTGTCGTCGGCCGAGGGGCCGAGGATACCGACCCGGACCGTCCCGTCGGGCGAGAGAGCGTTGGGGTCGAAGAAGACCTCGGGCGTCCCGTCGAGCCCCTTCTGGACGTAGCAGACCTCCTGGTTCTGGAGCCCGTCGTTCTTGTAGAAGAAGTAGTTCTCGCCGACCCGGAAGGGCGACGAGTAACGCGGGTAGTTCAAGATCTCGGTCAGCCGGGCCTTGATGGCCGGCCGGTACGGGATGGTGTCGAGGTAGCCGAAGGTGACCTTGTTCTGGGCCTCGACCCAGGCCTTGGTGTCCTCGGCGTTGTCGTCCTCGAGCCAGCGGTAGGGATCGGCGACCTTGGTGCCGAAGTAATCGTCGATCTGATCGACCTTCTTTGTCACGGGGTAAGCGAGTTTGGCCGCCTCCTTCTGACAAGCCGCGAAGGCCAAGACAACGGACAGCAATATGAACATCAAAACCATTTTTTTCATTTCCTCTCCTTGATGGTGTCTATTTTAATCCGAAATCGATGTCGTCGGGAAGCTCGTTGATGTCGGTCGAAGGGTCGCAGGGAAAATAAGCGGCGAGCTGGCGTCCGGCCTCTTCGATCGCCGCGACCAGGCCCTCGGTGAACTCGCCCTTCCGGAAATGCTCCGCCATATGGCCCGCCAGCGAGTCCCAGAACTCCTGGCCGACCCGGGCATGGATGCCTTCGTCGCCGAGGACGACGAACTTCTTCCGGGCCGGGACGATGAAGAAGAGGATGCCGTTCCTGTCCTTCGTCCCGGTCATGCCCAGCCGGACAAAAGCCCTTTCCGCAACGCGGCGAACGCTCCCCCAGAAAAACGGGGCGACGGACACCCGAACCTCTCCCGACGCCGAGCGCTCAGCCGCCGTGATGGCCGCTTTGACCCGCTCGACGTCGATCGCCTTCAAGAGCTTGCGCCGGCCGTGCACGGTCATCGTCATCCTCCTCTACCACGACCCCGAGGCGCCGCCGCCGCCCGAACGTCCGCCGCCGCCGCTGAACCCGCCGCCCCCGAATCCCCCTCCGCCTCTTCCGCCTCCCCCGCCCCGGCCGCCGCTCAGGATGTTGATGAGAAGCCAAATGGCCAGGGAGGGATTGGTGATGAGGATGAAGAGGAAGACGAGCACGGCCAGGCCGACGAAGATCATGTTGACGATGGATTTGGCACGGGGCACGGCGCCGGAGGGCCGCCCCTGTTCGTCCGCGGGGGCCTCCCCGCCGGTGATGTAGCCGAGCAGGGCCGAGACGGCGTTGCTCACGGCCTCGTCCTGCCGCCCGGACCGGAAGCCGGGGACGAGAATGTCGTTGATGACACGGAAAGCGCGGATGTCGGGGACCCGGTCTTCGAGGCCGTAGCCGACCTCGATCTTCACCCTTTGGTCTTCGGCCATGATGAACAGGACGAGCCCGTCGTCGAGGCCGCGGCGGCCGACTTTCCAGGCCTCGAAGGCTTTGACGGCCCAATCCTCGATGACCGCGCCTTCGCCGAGCGTCCGTCCGATATAGACGAGGACCTGGTGTCCCGTCTGCCGTTCGAAATTCTCCAGACGGGCGTCTAGCGCCGCGATCGCCTGGGGAGAAAGAAAACCAGCTTCGTCCGTGGCCCAGCGGCCGGGCGACGGAGGGATCTTGGCCTGGACCCCGGCGAAGGAGATCGCGACAGACCCGGCCAAAGCCAGGAAAACGAACGTTCGCCGAAACCAGGGCAAGTTCACGGTTCAGTCAGCGATCAACCGGAGCGCGTCAGAATTTGACCTTAGGAGCTGTTTCGGCCCCTGCCTGGGCCTTGAAGTAGGCTTTCTCCTTGAACCGGTCGCCGAAGAACCCGGCGATGAAGACGGCAGGGAACCTCATCCGCCGGGTGTTGAAGGCCTGGGCCGTCTCGTTGAAGCGCATCCGCTCCACGGTGATCCTGTTCTCGGTGCTCTCGAGCTGGGCCTGAAGGTCCCTGAAATTTTCAGTGGCCTTGAGGTCGGGGTATTTTTCCACGACCACGAGGAGCCGGGACAGGGCCGAAGAGAGGCCGTCCTGGGCTTCCTGGAACTTGGCCAGATTTCCCGAGCTGAGGTCGCCGGCGGAAACCTGGACCTGGCCGACCTTGGACCGGGCCTCGGTGACGGCCGTGAACGTGTCCTTCTCGAAAGCGGCGGCGCCCTTGACCGTCTCGACCAGGTTGGGTACGAGGTCGGCTCGGCGCTGGTAGACGTTCTCCACCTGGGCCCATTGGGCCTGGACCTTCTGGTCGAGCCCGACGAGCGAGTTGTACGTGCCCGTCACGAACAGAACGGCGATGAGGACGCCCAGGAGGATCACTCCGAGGCAGCCGATGGCGAAGTATTTCTTGTTGGCCATTGCGGTCACTCTCCTTAGATTAGGTCTCGATTTGAGTATTTTATCATACGGAAAGCCGGTTGCGCCGGTTTTTTGATATAATCCGGCCATGAAGAGAATCGCCATCCTGACCAGGGACTGCGGCGGGGTCAACGCCGCCATCAGGGCCGTCGTCCGGACGGCCGCGGCAAGCGGCCTCCTGGTCGACGGCGTCCTGCGCGGCTACGAGGGCCTCATCCGCGGCGATTTCGTGCCGCTCGACCGCCGCTCCGTCTCGAACATCATCGGCCTCGGCGGGACGATCCTCAAGACCGCCCGGGCGGAGGCGTTCATGACCGAAGAAGGGCAAAAGACGGCCCTGGCCAACATGCGCGCCCGGGGGATCGACGGACTCATCGTCATCGGCGGCAACGGCTCCCTGGCCGGCGCCCGCGTCCTGGCCTCGAAGTACGGCTTCCCGGTCGTCGGCGTCCCGGCGACCATCGACAACGACGTCCCCGGCGTCGAGAGCGCCATCGGCGCCGACACGGCCGTCAACGTCGCCCTCGACGCCGTCGACAAGATCCGCGACACGGCGACGTCTCTCGAGCGGATCTTTGTCGTCGAGGTCATGGGCCGGAAGTGCGGCTGGATCGCCATGCAGGTCGCCCTGTCCGGCGGCTGTGAGGAAGTCCTGCTCCCGGAGAAGGACGTGCCGCTCGAAGCCCTGTGCGAGGAGATCGTCGCCGGGAGGGCCCGGGGCAAGGCGAGCTGGATCATCGTCGTCGCCGAAGGCCGGGCCACGGCCGCCAAGGTCGCCGCGGCGGTAACGGCCTCGACCGGACTCGAGACGCGCATCGCCGTCCTCGGTCACATCCAGCGCGGCGGCCGGCCGACCGCC
>JBFYOD010000127.1:0-5153 GCA_041303965.1 Candidatus Aminicenantota bacterium | reverse complement strand
ATGAACGCCATGCCCATCGATAAGATCTCCCAGGGGCTCGACCTCGTCGCCGAGGTCCGGGTCAAGAACCTGACCCTCGGACGGCTCCGGAACCTGGTGCTGACCCATCTCACGGCCGCGGGCTTCCAGATCAAGAACCCGCGGTTCGGCGGCGAGGCGGGCGCCGTCGCGGACGTCGATTACCAGGACATCCGCGACGACCGCGTCTACACCTACTTCGAGCTGGGCGCGGGCGAGGAGAAGGTCTTCCTCGTGGTCATGAACGCGTCCTACCGGGGCCGCTATTACCAACCGGGCGTCGCCGTCGAGGCGATGTACGACGCGGCGGTCCACGCCAACACGAAAGGACAATGGATCGAGATCGTCAAATGAGTCTGATCGGGGAAGTCCTCTATTCGGCTTTGCTCAGGATATCGCCCTTAGCCCCCCGGCCCCCCCGGGGACCAGTCCCGGCGGTCCCCCCGCCTTCGGCGGGTCCCCCCCCGCTACGGGGGTCTTCAGGGCGACATCCATCGCTGCCTCACGAGCGACTTCCCCGCTTTCGGGAGAATAACCTTTTTAAAAAGCCCAGATTCCTGCTTTTCGGCCTTTGCGTCTCCCTTGCCCTCTTGCTTTGGCTGGCAATTCCCACTGTCCGCTTCGACGATCCCGTTTCGCCGGTGCTCTTCAGCGCGGAGGGCGAGCTCCTCGGGGCCCGCCCGGCCGCTGACGGCCAATGGCGCTTCCCGCCGGGCGACCGCGTCCCCGAGCGCTTTTTCCGCGTCCTCGTCCGTTTCGAGGACCGCCGCTTCTATCTCCATCCGGGAGTCGACCCCCTGGCCGTGGCCAGGGCCGTGCGTCAGAACCTCCGCTCCGGGAGGGTCGAGAGCGGGGCGAGCACGATCACCATGCAGGTCGTCCGCCTGGCCCGGAAGAACAGGGAACGCACCTATCTCGAAAAGCTGAAGGAGGCCGCGCTGGCCGTGAAGCTCGAGGCCCGGCGCTCGAAAAAAGAGATCCTGGCCCTCTTCGCCGCGCACGCGCCCTTCGGCGGCAACGTCGTCGGCATCGACGCCGCGTCCTGGCTCTATTTCGGCCGGAGCCCGGAGCGGCTGAGCTGGGCCGAGGCCGCCTTCCTCGCCGCCCTGCCCAACGACCCGGGGCTCATCGGGTCGGATGCCGGACGCGCCCGGCTGCTTCTTAAAAGGAACGGGCTGCTGGAGCGGCTCAGGGCCAAGGGGACGCTGCCCGGCCTCGAGTGCCGGCTGGCCCTGGCCGAGCCCATGCCCGAGCGCCCGCGGCCCGTGCCCCGTGATGCCCCGCATCTCCTCGACACCTTGGCCGCCCGCCCCGGCGCCGCGCCGCCCTTCCGGTCCTTCGTCGGCGCCGACTTGCAGAGAACGGTCCGGCGGGTCGTCGAGCAGCACGGCCAGCGGCTCTTCAGCCGGGATATCCGGAACCTCGCCGCCGTCGTCATCGACAACCGAGAGGCGGCCGTCGTCGCCTATATCGGCAACGTCGGGCTGGAGCGGCGCGAGGAGCAGGGCCAGAGCGTCGACATCCTCCAAAGCCGGCGGAGCACGGGGAGCATCCTCAAGCCGTTCCTCTACGCGGCCATGATCAAGGAAGGCGGCATCACCCCGGTGACCCTCGTCCCCGATACACCCGTCCGCTTCGAAGGCTTCAAGCCCGAGAATTTCGACCGGCTTTTCCGGGGCGCCGTCCCGGCCCGGACGGCGCTGGCCTGGTCGCTCAACGTCCCGGCCGTGCGAGAGCTCCGGGAGTACGGCATCCCCCGGTTCGAGAACCGGCTGAGGCAGTGGGGGATGACGACCCTCGACCGGTCGCCCGAGGACTATGGCCTGACGCTCATCCTCGGCGGCGCGGAGGGCCGGCTTGTCGAGATCGCGGCGCTTTACGCCAAGCTGGCTGAGCTCGCTTCGAACGCGGCCGGCGGCGGCCGGGAGGTCAGGCTGTTGCGGGACGAACGCGAGGGGCCGTCGAGGATGAAGGACCTCGGGGCGGCCTCGGCTTACCTCACGCTCCAGGCTTTGACCGCGGTCAACCGGCCGGACGAGGAGGGCTTCTGGCGGAATTTCAGCTCGTCGAAGTGGGTGGCCTGGAAGACGGGCACGAGCTTCGGGCTGAGGGATGCCTGGGCGGTCGGGGTGACGCCCAATTACACGATCGGCGTCTGGGCCGGGAACGCCGACGGCGAAGGCAAGCCGGGCCTCTCCGGGCTCGCGGCCGCGGCCCCGGTCCTCTTCGACCTTCTCGGCGTTGTCGACGGTGGCGGGCGGATCGAACGGCCTTGGTCGGGCCTTAAGGAGGTCCGGGTCTGCCGGGACTCGGGTTTCCTGGCGACCGAGCTCTGCCCGGTGGAGACGGTCTGGGTGCCGGAGGAGAGCCGCTTCGACCGGATGTGCGCCTTTCATCAGACGGTGCATTTGGACGACGCGGGCCGCTTCCGGGTGGACAGCCGCTGCGAATCGGTGGAGCGCATGCGGCACGAATCCTGGTTCGTCCTTCCCCCAGTCCAGGAATATTACTACAGGGCCGACCACCCCGAATACCGGCAGCTGCCTCCCTTCCGGGCCGACTGCGGCGGCGGCCTTGCGGCCGAGCGGGGTTCGAAAGCCATGAACCTGATCTACCCGGAACCGGAGATGTCGGTCTATGTCCCCATCGGCCTCGACGGCCGCCCCGGGGAGGTCGTCTTCGAGGCCGTCCACCGGGAGGACGGCGCGACCATCCACTGGCATCTCGACGAGAATTATTTGGCCTCGACCAGGGTGTTCCATCAGATCGCGCTGAATCCCGAGCCCGGCGAGCACCGGTTGGTCCTGACGGACGGCGAAGGCCGGCGTCTGGAACGGACGTTCCGGGTGGTCAGCCCGGCCCGTCGCGGCAGCTGACCCGGGGACCGTGCGTCCCTATTTCTTCATGTCCTTGTCGAAAGCCACCTTGGACGGCGAGAAGTTCGTCGCGCGGACGAAGTCGAGGGCTTCCTCGGCGCCGAAATCGCGATCCATGGCGTTGTCCTCCCACTCGACCGAGAGGGGGCCGTCGTATTGGATCGCGTTGAGCTCGCGGATGATGGCCTCGAAATCGACGTCGCCGTGGCCGAGCGAGCGGAAGTTCCAGCCCCGGCGGACATCGCCGAAGGGCAGGAACGAGCCGAGGATGCCGGCTTTGCCGTCGAGGGTCACGGCCACATCTTTCATGTGGACGTGGTAGACGCGGTCGGCGAACTCGCGGATGAAGAGATGCGGTTCCATCCCTTGCCAGACGAGGTGGCTGGGGTCGAAATTGAGTCCGAGGGTCAGCCGGCAGCTGAAGACGTCGAGGAGGCGCCTCGTCGTGTAAATGTCGAAGGCGATCTCCGTCGGGTGGACCTCGAGGGCGAACTTGACCCCCTGCTCGTCGAACTCGTCGAAGATGGGCGTCCACAGGCCGAGTATCTTCTGGAAACCGGCCTCGACCATCTCCTCGGTCGTCGAGGGGAAGGAATACCAGGCCTTCCAGATGGGCGAGCCCATGAACCCGTTGACGACGTAACAGCCCATGTTGCGTGCGGCCCTGGCCGTGGCCCTCATCTCTTCGATGGCCCACTTGCGCAGGGCTTCCGGTTTGCCTTTGACCGCGTCGGGCGCGAAGCCGTCGAGGCGTGGATCGTATTCGTCGCCGACGCACTGGCCGGCCAGGTGGGCGCCGAGGGCCCAGCACTTGAGGCCGTGTTTCTCGAGGACGCGCTTCTTCTCGCGGACGTAGGCGAGGTCGGTAGCGGCCCTGCGGACGTCCATGTGGTCGCCCCAGCAGGCGATCTCCAGGCCGTCGTAGCCCCAGGCGCCCGCTTTTTTACAGACCTCTTCGAAGGGCAGGTCGGCCCACTGGCCGGTGAATAACGTTACGGGTCGCGCCATTTATTCCTCCATAATCCCTAATCCAAGTTCACCCAGATCGCGCCTTTCGCCGAGCTTTCGACGCATTTCTCGATATACTTGACACCCTGGACGCCTTCGTCGACGCCGGGGAAGTCGAGGTCGTCGGCCGAGGGGGCCTCTCCCCGGAGCTTTTTCCCCAGGGCCGTGATGAAAGTCGAGTAGATGTTGGCGAAGCCTTCGAAGTATCCCTCGGGATGGCCCGACGGGAGGCGCGACATGTTTTGGGCCCGGGGCGACATCGGGTCGCGGCCCCGGGAGAGCGTCCCGGTCGGCCGGTCGAGGAACGAGACCCGGGCCGTGTTGGGCGTTTCCTGGAACCACTCGACGGCGCCCCTTGTGCCATAGATGCGAATGCGGAGGGCGTTGTCGTGGCCGAGTGCGATCTGAGAGCTCCAGTAAACACCCTTGGCCCCGCCCTTGTAGTTGACCATGATCGTGGCGTTGTCGTCGAGGGGGCGGCCGGAGCCGAACCGGTCGAGGCGAGCGCAAAGCGACTCGATGCGGAGGCTGGTCATGTGGCTGACCATGAACTCGATATGGCTGCCGATGTCGCCGACGCAGTTGGAGGCGCCGGCGAGCGCCGGGTCGGTCCGCCAGGCCGCCTGCTTCTGCCCCGTGTCCTCGAGCTTCGTCGCCAGCCACTCCTGCGGATACTCGCCGTTGACGAAGCGGATCTCGCCGAGCTCGCCCCGGGCGATGATGTCCCGGATGTGCTTGACCATGGGGTAACCCGAGTAGGCGTAGGTGACGCAGAAGAGGAGCCCCTTGGCGTGGACGAGTCGGGTCAGGTCCTGGGCGTCGCGGGAGCTCGTCGCCAGGGGCTTTTCACAGACGACGGCGAAGCCGTGATCAAGGGCCAGCTTCGCGGCCGCGTAGTGGGTGCTGTTCGGAGTGACGATGCTGATAAAGTCCGGCCGGTCGGTGCGTTTGGCTTCGGCCCGGATCATGTCTTCGAATGTCCTATAAAGGCGCTCTACGGGGAGCCCGAGCGAATCGCCCGTAGCCAGGCTGTTATCGTAGCTCTGGGAGAAGGCGCCGCAGACGATCTCCGCCTTGCCGTCCATGGCGATCGCTTTGCGGTGGACTTCGCCGATGAAGGCGCCCTGGCCGCCGCCGACCATGCCGTAGCGCAGCTTCGGCGTCTTCGTTCCCGAGGCTTGTCCTTCGATCATGACGTTCCTCCCTCCGGATTCAGGAAGGGGTCAAACCTATTTTTTACGCACAAATGCG
>JBFYOD010000126.1:0-37239 GCA_041303965.1 Candidatus Aminicenantota bacterium | reverse complement strand
GATGACAGGTCTGGCGAGCTCCAGCCGGCTGATCCTGACCTTGCCTATGAGGAAGGGCAGGAGCTTCAGCCCTACTTTCATATTGGCCACGGTCGCCACGTTTGCCCCGCCGCTCTTGACGGTGATGTCCGCGAACGAAGCGCCAAAGACCGGGAGAACAGATACGCGGGCCCCGCCTTCGACACGAACGTCCATTCCCAGGGTCCTCGATACGGTCGCCTCGAACCGGGATCTGAGTGCTTTGGCCCCGAACAGGAGGACAAGGATGATCAGGACGATGATGGCCAGGAGCCCCGCCCCGACGATGCGGAGTGTTGTCCTCTTGCGGTTCGTCATGACCTATCCTCCGCTGACCGTAGATCGATAGCCCCGCCCCGGACTGGATAAATGCCTATTTCACGACGACCTTCAGAAAAGTATTGTTGGGAACGGCATCATTAAGCTTCATCCCGTTGAGGATCGCCAGGTCCTCCAATTTAGCCGCCGATCCACCGAATTTCCCGAGGGCCTGGCTTAAGCTCCCCTGGCTCGTTGTCCTTCGGAGGTCCAGTCGATCGGCTTTGACATTGATCTTCCTGGAGTCCGTCAGGTTATTGAATCGACCCATGGTCTGGTTGAAAACGGAGGAATAGCCGTCAAACCTGGACTGTTCCGTATATCCGAGAAAAGCATACACGTTCTGTCCCTTTTGGATGAAGTAAGACATGACGCGAATGACGCCTTGTTCCGTGGTGATGTCTGAGATGATCCGTTGAGCCGGCATTCCGTTGACCTTGGTACTTTCCGATTTGACGACAGCGGCTTTGCTTTCACTGATGAACGCATTGGCCGCCGCCGAGGGGTTTTTTTCGGACGCCATGGAGAAAAGAATGACCGCATTCTGCTCTTGATTGATCATCTGCACCTGGGTCGCCGTGTTATTGACCTTCCAGCCCGCGGGGACCGGGAACTGGAATCTGAGCTCCGGGTGGTAAAAAACATTGCCGTCGACATAGCCCTGGCGCGGATCCTCGCCGAAGACGATACCGTCGATCTGATTGAGATATTGATCACGATTGACCGTGAATCGGGTTTGTGGGATCTTTTCCCGCCAGACCTGAGTGTCTCGCTGGATGGCGGCGATCCTATTTTCAGGATTGGGGTGCGTGGAGAACCACCCGGGAAGTCCGCCTTGAGACTCTCCCGGATTGAGCCGCTCCAACGAGACGAATAGGTTCGCCATGTGATTGGAGTCGTATCCGGCCTTGGCGGAATATTCGACCCCCAGGGCATCCGCCTCGCGTTCATCCGATCGACTGAAGCTCAAAAAGAGCAATTCGACCCCGGCTTGGGCTACGCCGGCATATTTACGGAACGTTTTCGAAAGCACGGACCCCAGGCCCAATCCGAGTTGGGCGAACTGGGCCTTGCTGTACTGTTGGGCGCTGTGACGAGCGGCGATGTGGCCGATCTCATGGGCCACGACGCCGGCCAATTCGGCTTCGTCGTTGAGGTAGGCCAATATCCCCCGGGTCAGGTAAACATACCCGCCGGGTACGGCGAAAGCGTTGACGACCGGGCTGTCCAGCACCTGGATGGTATAGGCCAGATTCGGCTGGTGGCTTAACGCGCCCAGTCTTTTTCCGAGGGCGCTGACGTAGCGAGCCAGGTCGGCATCCTCGTATTTGCCGTAGGTTTGCAATATTTGTGGATCCGTTTGCTGTCCCATCGCGAGCTCGTCCGCCGAGGACATGAGCATGAGCTCCCTTTTGCCGGTGACCGGATTGAGGGCGCAGGAAACGGCCCAGGCGATCAGAAGGACGACTGCGGCTTTGGCCACGGTCTTTGAAACGATGCGTCGATTCATGCTACATCTCCTTTAACGATCCCTCATTTTGGAACTTTTGAGAATTGAGATACATTCTGTTGAGGACGATTTTGAGATCCGAGAAATCACCGTCTTTACGGCTCAAGAACCGGGGCAACAAGAGATGGGCGAGTTCGATCGTGCTCTTCTTGCGATCCGGGATAACGAGCACGACATAGATCTCCGTCAACAGCCCCCGGAGCAGCTGCATTTTCTGAAGCTCTTCCCGATCCGAAGCCAGGAGAACGGCGATAGAATCCGGTTCTACGGGCATCCGGAGTCTCTCCCGGAAGTCGTCCAGTGTTCTAAAAAGCTCTATTCTCCCTTCCGGGACCGCCTTATGGACAGCCGCCTCGAGTCTCCCGCTATTGAGATCATCCCCACTTGAATAATAAAGCAATTGCATGGCTATTCTCTTTCAGCCCATTTAATCTCAATCAAGAAACATGCCAAGTCCATATGATCAGACGATTCGTGTAATAGGGGGGGAGGGAATTGGATGAGCCGATCTCACCCCTGATCAGCGGCCATTTGTTCTCTTAAATAGCACTCGTTCCAATAAATGAGCACTCATTCGCTGTTTCTTGGATAGACCAGGACCGGCGTCGCGCCGGCTAATGCCCATCAGCGGGTCGGTATTTTTTGAGAAGAGTATAGAATCTGGAGCGGGACAGGCCGGAGATCCGGCAGGCTTTGTTGTTATCTCCGCCCACAAAAGAGATCAGGTCTCTCAGATACTTCTGTTCGGCTTCAGAGACCGCGGCCTTTCGGATCTCTTTCAATTTGGGCGGCGCCTTGGGAACGCCCGAGACCATCTCCGGCTCGCCCGGGCTTACCAGCTTTTGCGGGAAAGAGCGCCGGGCCACATGAATACGAATATACGTCGGAAGGTGCTTGGGGAACAGCATGGGTTCATCTTTTGCCGAGATCAACGCTTTCTCCAGGGCCTGGATCAGTTCCCGCACATTGCCGGGCCACCGATAGCCCTTCATGATATCCCAGAATTCAGGAGAAGCTTGTTTTTCAACTATTCCAAACCGCTTGCATAAGTCCTTCATATAAAAGACCGTCAATTTTTTAATGTCCTCGGGGATCTCTCGCAGCGCGGGTGAGTCGATCACAATGGTCCGGAGTCGAAAGAGGAGATCTTCCCGGAATCGTCCCTCCTGGACCATGGTTTCCAGTTCCCGGTTCGTCGCCGCCATGAGCCGGAAATCGCTCTGGATCTCTCGACGTCCCCCGACGGGACGGAAACGGTGCTCTTGAATGACCCGAAGGAATTTCTTTTGGATCACCAAGGGCAGCTCGCCGATCTCATCCAAAAAGAGAGTTCCTCCATCGGCCTGCTTGATCAGCCCTTCCTCACTCGTATCAGCCCCGGTAAAAGCTCCCCGCGCGTGCCCGAAAAGAACGCTTTCTACGAGCGTCTCGGGAAGCGCCGTACAGTCAACGACCACAAAATTCCTTTTGGACCTACGGCTGTTCGCATGGATAACCTTGGCGAAAAGCTCTTTCCCAGTGCCGGTTTCGCCGGTGATGAGAACATTGGCATCGCTGTTCGCGGCCTGGGCCAGAACTTCCAGACAAGACGCGATCTTCGGCGAATCCCCGATAATGCCGTTTCTTTTCAAAACGGACATCGACGGCCCCGTTTTTCTTTCCGCTCGATATTCCAGAGCCCGGAGAAGTGGAAGTTTGATGGCTTCGAACGAAGCCGGCTTTTCTATGTAATCCCAGGCACCGTTATTGATGGCGCATTCGGCCTCATCGGGATGGCCCAGCCCGGTGATCACGATGATCTCCGGGGAAGACCGGGTGGATTTGATCTTCGGCATGCTCTCCAAGCCGCTTCCATCGGGCATCTGGACGTCCAAAAAAACGATGTCGAACGATTCGGATTGGACTTTCTTGAGCCCCTCCCGGAGAAGGTGCGTCGAAACCGGATGATGACCTAGCCGGGTGACGACACTCGCGATCCAGTCGCAAATGATCTTGTCATCATCGATGATCAGAACGGTAGCCACGGATGTCAGCCTGTTTTGGATTTCAAGAAAATTATAAAAAAAAAAAGAAGAAAGTCAACCCCCCCCTCCCCAACGCGCCGGAGGGAGGCCAAAGGCTTTTTCTCAGGGCTCGAGGGAGACCTTCTCCCTGTGATCCGCGGAAATCCCGTTATTTCTTTTTTTGATCCGCAAGGATCAAGGCGACACCCGCGACGAGGGCGATCCCGCCCACGATCGGAGGCAACGGGATGCTCTTCCTCTCTGAGGCCGTGACCTTGAGGGGTCCGATATCGATCAGCTTCTCCCGAGTTGTGTAGCGTATCCCCTGATAGGCCAGGGCCAAGGCTCCTAGAACGACGAATATGATCCCCGCCAGCTTCATGAAATGATGCCTCCCTCAAGAAGTTTAGGAAAGGGCGTCCTCCCTCGCGAGAGGACGCCCTTTTCAGATCGGTCGAGAGGATGACTTCCCCGTCAGATCCTCCGTAAGAATGACGCCGTCGGACACGCTCGAATCAAAGGACCAGGATCAGGATGACGACCCCGACCATGATGGCGATGATGATGATGATATCTCTCGTGGCGAGAGCGCCTCCCCCGGCATCGGAGGCCGTGATCACGTCCTGGGCGCCGATGACGAGCTGGCCCGTCGTCTGAGCCGCCGGTTTCTGAATGGCAGCGGCGGCGAAGGTAGAGAGCAACACGATCATCAACAGGACACTTCCGATCTTAACCTGTCTTTTCATTCGACTTCTCCTTGTTTGAAATGTTTTCAAGCCGGGCCCTTTCGATGTAAAGGGCCCTAACCTGCAGATAATGCTTTCGGATGAACTCCTCCCTTGGGGCAAGCCGGAGAGCCTGACCGAGGGATTGCAAAGCCTGGAACATCCTCCCTTGATTGGCATAAGCCAGGCCCAGGACGTCGTGGGCGAAAGCGCTTTTAGCGTCCAAGGCGAGGGCCTCAAGGGCAAGCGTCTCAGCCTCTTCGAACTTGCCTTCTCTCAGGCTGACCATGGCTATGCTGTAGAGGGGATAGGGATCTCCGCCGAGGGATCCCTTGACCTTTTCCCACTCCTCCCTCGATTTCATGAAATCCGACCTCCGGTAAAAGGCCGTGGCCAGATTGATGGAGGTCAGCGGGTCGTTTTGCAGATCGGGAAACGGGAAAGGCCGTTGACCGGGGACCACGGCCATCATCCACCGGGACTGGTTCCGTCCCTCTCCGAGCTGCCAGAGCTTCATGAAAGTCTTGGACCTCATGGCTTTTCGACCCCCGAAAAAGGGGTCGTGGAAGATGATCTGGTCCTCGGCGTCATCAAACCCGATGACCACCCGGTAGTGTCCTTTGGCGACCTGTTTGATGGTCTTGGTCAGGACGATCACCGGGATGTCTTTGCTGACCAACTCCTTCAAGATCCGCATGTCCCCCTGGAAAGAGTAGCTCTCGAATCCTTTGGTTCGCGGATACAGGACCAGCTCGGAGTTATAGGTCGCCTGGCTTCCGGAATCAAAGATCTCCTCCGCGATCTTCCCCTGGCTGAAGGACCGCGTTTCATCCCAGGAGTTGAGGACCATGGCCAAACAGGCCGGGCCGCAATAATTCCTTTTCAGCCATTTTTCGAAGGGGACCGTCTGGATCAAATGTCCTTTTTCAGGCTTGATCTTCCGGTATTGGAAAATCTGAGCGGAAAAAAGACAGGGGGTGACGAGGCCCAGGCCTGCGAGGAATACTCCTATCCGTCTCGAGGCCCGGACCTTCGGCCGAATCATTTTGACGTTTTCCCCGTTAAAGAATTTTCCGGCCCTGCAACAGTCGTATGACCAGAACGATCAGGGCGATGACAATGAGAACGTGGATCAGCCCGCCGACATGGAACGCGAAGAACCCCAGAGCCCAGAGGATGACCAGGACGATCAAAATTGCCTCTAACATATCGACCTCCTTTTTGTTATTTTGCCTCTCGCTGTCCTAAGCCCGGCCATTGTTGGACGGCACGAGGGACTCGGGAGAAGCTACCTTCCTAAGAGCAGTTTTCATGCCAGGATCTTCCCGCGTTCTCACAATTTCTGGAAATCGATCCCCCCTCTGAAAAGGACGGGATTCCAGGCGACCTTCGATCCCAAGCCATCCAAGTGAACCCTTGCGGCTGCTTTCCCAGCTAAGAAATTGCATTATAAATCAGCACTTTTCCTGTTTAGCAGGATATTTCCTGCCCCGCGATCCCGCCCGGAGTTATCGCTATCTCCTCCTGATCAGCCGGTAAACGATGAGGATCAGGATGGCTCCGAGGATCGCCCCGATGAAACCGGCCGGCTGACCCTCTCGATACCAGCCGAGGCGTTGCCCGATGTAGGTCGCCGCGAAGGACCCGCCGATACCGAGAAGGATGGTAATGATGAATCCGCCCGGATCCCTTCCCGGCGTGAGCAACTTGGCGATGGCCCCGACCACAAAACCGATCACGATCGTCCATAAAATGTCCATATGGCCTCCTTGAAATGATTAAATGATTCAGCCTTTGGCCTTCTCCTGCGCGGCCTTTTTCAGTTTATCGTTGGCGAGAACGGCGATATCCACCCGGCGGTTCTTCTGCCGGCCTTCGGGCGAATCGTTCGTCACGATCGGCTGCGTTTCACCGTAGCCGGCGATCGAGAACCTCGCCGACTTCACCTCGACTGTCGCAAGGTAATGGGACACTGACTGGGCCCGGTCCTTCGAAAGGGCCATGTTGTGTTCATCCGTACCGGTGTCATCCGTATGGCCTTCGATGAGAATGTTGGTATCGGGGTATTTGTTCAGGATGACGGCCAGCTTGGCCAGGTTCGTTTCGCTGACCGGCCGGAGGCCGGATTTATCGATGTCGAATAGGATCCCGCTGTCAAACGTGATCTTGATGCCTTCCCCGATGCGCTGGATGTCGGCCCCTTCAAGATCGCGCTGCATTTCCGCGGCCTGTTTGTCCATGTAATTCCCGATGATGGCTCCGGCCGCACCGCCGACCGCCGCCCCGATGATCGCCCCAAGTATCGTGTTTCCAGCGGCATGGCCGATCACCCCGCCGACGACGGCCCCGCCGGCCCCGCCGATCACGGCGCCCCGCGCTTTCTTGCTCCAGGACGCGCAGTTCACGGCTGACAACAAGACAACCATCACGACGCATAACGTCAGAATTCTTTTGATGACCATTTCGTCCTCCTTCGATTGATGACCTTTTCGCGCACCCGCTACTATTTTTTCTTGCCTTTCCCCTGGCCCTTGCCCTGGGCTTCATCCTTGATCTTGCGAACGTGCTCCCGCTCTTTCTCCATCTCTATTTTTTGCTGTTTTTTCTTGGCCTTGGCCACGGTCTTCATGTGGCCTAAGGAACCGCGGGCGTTCGTCTTGAGCTCCTTGAATTCCGCGGAACCGGGCTTGATGCCCATATTCATGGCCATCACGCCCCATCCTTTGCCCTGATTCTGCTTGTATTCGGCGGCGACGTCACCCACGCGCCGGCTGGCCCCGTGGGCGAGGGCCGCGGCCATGTAGGTGTCTCCATAGCTGAAACCGTGCCGTTCGCTCGCCTGCCGGATCTCTTCTTCCGGGATGTTATGCCTCAGGCTGAGCTGGCGGAAAAATCCGTCCGGGTCGGCCTTGGCCCGTTCGTCGATCTTCCCCAGGTAGGAATCGAGCCTCCTGTCGCCGGTTGTCGTCCGCTGGGCGAAGCCTGCGCCGTGAACGAGCAGACCCAGGAAGACTAGGCATGTCGTTGCGGTCAAAAATTTCTTCATTTCATCCTCCATATTATTCTTGGCCTCTC
Organism: Candidatus Aminicenantota bacterium; assembly: GCA_041303965.1. GTDB lineage: Bacteria > Acidobacteriota > Aminicenantia > Aminicenantales > Saccharicenantaceae > RBG-16-66-30. Next base: position 29,590 of record JBFYOD010000126.1, on the reverse strand, counting down.
CTTGTCCCGGGACTTTCGTTTGTAAGTACTCCGGGCTTGGGAGACGCCACCCGACCTAATGCCGTTTTCGTGCCAGGATCTTCACGCACTCAGAGAGCGAACGTTACCCGGCGCCGAATCTGCAAAAAAAAGGCGCTTCCGTCCGGCGGAAGCGCCTTTGCCGTTTCCGACGAAAAGCCGCTTAGAAGGCGATGCCGATGGTCGCGGCCCAGACGCCGTTCTTGTAGTCGGGATCGACTTCGCCCTCGATCGTGTGGATGACCTTCTGCAGGCCCATGCTGTAGCGGACGTCGATCATGAAGTTCCGCCCCAGGTTCACGCCGGCCCCGAAGATGGCGCCGTAGTCGTTGTTCTTGAAAATGGCGTCGGTGAATGGAACGCCGTCCCGTTCGAGCTTCTCGCTGAGCTTGAAGCCCACGGAAGGTCCCGCGATAACGAACGGCTGGATGATCGGCAAGGGGATCCTGAGTTTCAAGAGAAGAGGGATCTCGATGTAGTCGGCATAGAGCTTGTCGGTGTAGCTGTCGTCCAGGGCCACATAACTCGCTCCCTTCATCGTGTAGACGATTTCGGGCTGGATGGTCAGAACGCTGCCGAAGTTGATCGCCAGGAAGATGCCGCCCGTGAAGCCCACCCTGGATTTCAGCGTGGCCAGGGGATCATCGGCATCGGCGCCCGTCGGCTTGGCCATATTGCCCCCGACCTTGATGCCGAACTGGACACTGGCGGCGGCCGTTTGGGGGATCGCGGCGAGGCCGGCGATGGCCGCGATCACGAGGATCGTTAAAGCTCTTTTCATTTTTTACTCCTTTTTATTCTTGGGCTCCCGCTCCGATGGGCCTATTTTTTAGGAAAATAGGCTGGGCCTGGGAGATACCATCTTTGATTTATGCAGTATTCATGCCAATATTTCCGGACCTGGGGCGACTCAACTAGCGATAGATGGTATAATGGGCCGGCGTTGCCAGGAAGCCCGATGGAAGAAAAGGCCCGGAATATTTCGCCTCCCGGCTCAGTGAGCCGGCGGCGGTTCCTCGCAATGGGAACTGCAGCGCTGTCCCTTCCGTTCCTATCGCGGCTTTCCGCCTTTGCCGCTTCCGACCCGTTCCTGCCTCCCGACCGCGGCCTGTCCTTCTACAATATCCACACCGGGGAATTCGAGGCGGTCAAATATTGCCGCTCGGGCTGTCTCATTCCCCCTTCGCTCGAGAAGATCAACCACATCCTGAGGGACCACCGGACCGGGGAGATGAAGGACATCGACGTCCGCCTCCTCGACCTCCTTCACTCCCTCTCCCGGAAGACAGCGAAGGACGTGCCCTTCCACGTCATCTCCGGCTATCGATCCCCCCAGACCAACGCCGCCCTGCGGGCGAGCAGCGGGGGCGTCGCCGCGAACAGCCTCCACCTTCTCGGGCGGGCGGTCGACATCCGCGTGCCCGGCCTCAGGCTCCAGGATCTCTATCGGGCAGCGGTCGACCTGCGCCGCGGAGGCGTGGGGATCTATCCCGGATCGGATTTCGTCCACGTCGACGTCGGCCCCGTCCGGACCTGGTGAGCCGGTCTACCAGCCGGACGGCGACGCGCGCTCTTCCAAGGCCCTATAGAGGGTCGCGTCCCTGAGATAGATATCCTTCCGGAATTGCACCCGCCCATCGTCGGCCAGCCACGCCGTCCAGTAAAGGAGATGGACGCCCATGGGGTTCCTAAGGTTGATGACCCGCGTCTCCTGGCCGTCTATCGCGGCCAGGATCTTCTCCCTCGTCCAGTCCGGATCGTCCCGCAGGACGTATTCGGCTAGCTCGATGGGCTTTTCGACCCGAATACAGCCCGAGCTGAAATCCCGCACGGCCCGGCTGAAAAGTCCCCGCTCGGGCGTGTCGTGCAGGTAGACGTCGAACTTGTTCGGGAACATGAACTTGATCCGGCCCAGCGAGTTATGGGGTCCCGGGTCCTGACGGAATTTAAAGGGCAATTCGTCCGCATTGACCTGTGACCAGTCGACCGTAGCGGGGTCAATTTCCGGGGCGTCTTCCGTCCAGCCCCTGAAGACCCGGATCGCTTTTTCCTTGAGATAATTGGGATTTTTCGCGACCTTGGGCAGGATATCCTCCAGAACGAGCTTCGGCGGAACGGTCCAGGTGGGATTGATCTCGATATAGGATATCCTGCCGCTGAATTCGGGCGTGTGCCTGTAAGCGCTCCCGACGATGGCCGGCATGGACAGGACCTCGTGGCCCGCCTCGACGACGCCGACCTTGAAATCGGCGACGTTGACCAGGATGTATCTCTCCCCCAGGTCTTGGGTGATCCAGCGCCAGCGCTCGAGGTTGGCCCGGATCTGCGCCAGACGCTCGGCGGCGGGCGCGTTCAGGTCTATCGCCGTTCCGACCCCAACGACGCCATCAGGCTCAAGGCCGTGGCGGCGTTGAAAGGCCTTCACCGATCGCTCCAGCCCGTCGTCGAAAAAGGCCGGGTCTCCGTTCCCCTCTGAGGCGATGAGGTCTCCCGTCGACGCGAGCGTCTTCCGAAGGGCCTCGACCCGGGCATCCCGGTCTCCCTTGACGAGCTTGGGGCCCGGGGGCAATTCCGGCCAGCCGCCCACATCGGCGAGGGCCCTGTAGTCCCGAAGAGCTTTTTTAAGCCCGCGGTAAACGGCATGGCCCGGCCGCAGAGAGTCGAGTGCGCCGGGAACATTGTTCGCCGCCAGGCCCTTTTCAAGGACGGCCGCCAGATCTTCGTAGCGGCCCTTGACGAACCATTCGGACTGGTTCGTTTCCGGATTGACCTGGCCGTGGACAAGGTGGGACCCGCAGAGGAGGAAGGCATCGGTGAGGAGCATCTCCAGGTCGGCCAAAGCTTCGGGCCGGACACTGCCGCCCTTTTTCGTTTTGGCCGTGTTGATCTCGGTGAGCAGGGCTTCAAGGGTGGCCAGGTGGTAGTTTTCCGGATCGAGCCCGTCCTCAACGACGAGGCGCAAAGCGTCAATAAAGGCGGCGGCGTCAGCGAGGACCAGGCCGGCGTCGGTCCAGGCAGGGCGGAAATCCCGGGCCCGGTAAAAATCAGGCAGGACGTTGGAGCCGCAGATCCTGTCACGTTGGCAATAAACGGGTCCCGTGGTTCCGGCCGGGCCGATCTTCGCCTCAAGGACGTCCCGGGCCGACTCGACCGGCGGGACCGGTGGCATGTTTCCGCAGGAGGAAAAGAAGGCCAGGGCGCAAATAAAGGCCGCCGACAAAATCCCCGCCCCGGCCACTTTCATTGAGGGGGCCTTCAGCTGTCCGAGGGAAATCTGGTCAGGACGTTCTTTCTCCCCAGTAAAAACCCCAGGGCCAACGAAAGGATAATGAACACACGCATGCTTTTAGATCTCATGGAACGACCTCCTCTTCTGGAATAAGTGACATCCCTACTTGGGGCGCATTTCTAAGTGTGGCCTTGGTTCGCCGATGAAGTGCGGCTATTAATGTCATCTTGTCCGTTATTTCAGCAAGAAGCATGCCAACGCCCTGGGGGCTGGCGGAGAACGGCAGGAGCTGTCCTGCTTCATAGGAAATGTGCCGTTTTATGGACCATTTTTAGGGCGGAAAAAGAACCCCAAAGGAGTAAGGCGGCCATGAGATCCGTCCTGAGGGTATATTCAAAAGCCGAAAATCTTGGCATGGAGTTTGCTTAGTCCATTCGTGAAGAAGACGAGGCTGTCATGGAAGGCGACAATCAACTCCGGGTTGGCAATGCCCTGGCCCTGATCCATCGGGGCATCAGCCGGGGGATCCATATGTCCGGTCTTTACAGCCGTATCTTCACGGGGACCGGTATCCCGGGCGGGAGGTTGCGTCCGGGATTCGCTGACTATATCCGGAGCTTGACGTCGGTCTTGCACGCCCACCGCGTGGTGGAGGACCAGCTGGCGTTCCCCCTTTTCGGGGAGCTATTGCCCGATGCCCCCTATGAGCAGCTGGCTGACGAACATCTTAAGATCATCCCCCTCGTCGATGAGATCAGCTTGAAGATCGAGCGCGTCGTTGAAGACCCGGAGTCCCCCAAGTCTCTCGAGAGGATCGACAACCTCATGACCGCGCTGGGGGATATTTGGCGGCCCCATATCGCGGTTGAGGAAGCCCATTTTTCTTCGGCGAAGATCGATGCCGTGATGGGCGCCGATGAACAGGCCCGTCTTCTGGCGCAGATCGGCGAGGCCAATCAACAACATTCCGGCCCGGATTATCTCGTTGTCCCGTTCACCCTCTTCAATCTGCCCCGGGAGGACCGTGCCTATTTGTCGGACATGATGCCACCGGTCGTAACACGGCACCTCATCCCTTCTGCCTGGAAAGAGAAATGGCAGGCGATGTCGCCGTTCCTGCTGATCTGATCTCTGTCTCTCGCGGCGACACACCGGTCCGGAAAGATCTTATTACGCGCCTCGCCCACCCGCCCGTCGGTCGGTCTCAGTCTTCCCTAACTTTGGCGATGGAGCAGACGCGGTCCTTGTCGTCGAGGTTGATAATGCGGACGCCCTGGGTGGCCCGGCTGAGCGGCCTGACCTTGTCCGTCGGGATGCCGATGACCTTGCCCTCGACGGTGATGACCAGGAGGTCCTCCTCGTTGATGCCGACCATGCCCAGGGCGTTGCCGATCTTGGGGGTGATGCGGAGGTTGAGAACACCCTGCCCTCCCCTTCGCTTCAGGGGGTACTGGTCGACGGCGGTCTTCTTGCCGTAACCGCGCTCGCTCGCCGTGAATATGAACTTCTCGTTCAGACCGGCGACGATCATGCCGATGACCTTGTCCTTGGGTTTGAGGCGGATGCCCCGGACTCCCGAGGCCGTCCGGCCCATCGGCCGAACGTCGCTCTCCTTGAATCGGAGGGCCCGACCGAGCTTCGTCCCGATGACGATGGTGTTCTTCCCGCCCGACAGTTGGGCCGAGAAGAGGTCGCTCTTCGGACGCAGGTTGATGGCGTTGATGCCGCCCCGGCGGACGTTCTTGAACTCGCTCAGTTTCGTCTTCTTGATGATGCCGTCGGTCGTCAGCATGACCACGAACTGGTCGTCGCGGAATTCCTTGACGGCCACGACGCTGCGGGGTTTCTCGTCCGGTTGGAGCTCGACCAGGTTGGCGATGGCCTTGCCCCGGCCGGAGACGCCCACGTCCGGCACTTCCAGGGCCTTGAGCCAGTAGAGGCGGCCCTGGTTGGTGAAGACGAGGAGGTAGCTGTGGGTCGAGCAGACGTAGAGGTCCTCGACGACGTCCTCGGCCTTCATCTCGATGCCCTTGCGGCCCTTGCCGCCCCGGGCCTGGAACTTGTATGAGGTCAGGGACGTCCGCTTGATGTAGCCGCTCGAGGTGCAGACGATGGCGACGTCCTCCTCCTTGACCAGGTCCTCGGGCCGGAGCTCCGAGATGGCCTCGTCGCGGATCTCGGTCCGGCGCTCGTCGGCGTACTCCTCCTTGACCTCCTTGAGCTCCTTGACGATGATGGCCAAGACGAGCTTCTCGTCCTTGAGGATGCGGCGGAGCTCGGCGATCCTCTTCTTGAGCTCGGCGTACTCCTCCTGGATCTTGAGCCGCTCGAGCTGGCTCAGCCGCTGGAGCTGGAGCTCGAGGACGGCCTGGGCCTGGATCAGGGTCAGCCCGAACTTCTCCATGAGGCCGCGCCGGGCTTCGTCCACGGTCTTCGACGCGCGGATGAGCTTGATGACGGCGTCGAGGTTGTCGAGGCAGATGACCAAGCCCTCTAAAATGTGGGCCCTCTCCTCCGCCTTCCGCAGATCGAAGCGCGTCCGCCGCAAGATGACCTCCTTGCGGTGGGCGATGAAGTACTTCATCATGTCGACGAGGCTCAGGACCTTGGGCTGCTTGTCGACGATGGCCAGCATGATGATGCCAAAGGAGATCTGGAGCTGGGTGTGCTTGTAGAGGTTGTTGAGGATGATCTCGGGCAGCTCGCCTCTCTTGACCTCGACGACGACCCGCATGCCCTCGCGGTCGGACTCGTCGCGGATGTCGGCGACGCCCTCGATCTTCTTCTCGTTGACGAGCGCGGCGATCGACTCGAGCAGGCGCGACTTGTTGACCTGGTAGGGGATCTCGGTGACGACGATCTTGTCCTTCTCGCCCTTGGCCGCCCGCTCGATGACGGTCTTGGCCCGGAGGTGGAGGATGCCGCGGCCGTCCTTGTAGGCGTCGAGGAAGCCCTGGCGGCCGTAGATGATGCCGCCCGTCGGGAAGTCCGGTCCCTGGACGTACTTGAGGATGTCCTTGAGGCCGGCGTTGGGGTGCTCGATGAGGTGGATGACGCCGTCGCAGACCTCAGTCAGGTTGTGGGGCGGGATGTTCGTGGCCATGCCGACGGCGATGCCGTTGCCGCCGTTGACGAGGAGGTTGGGGAATTTCGACGGCAGGACCTCGGGCATGGTCAGGCTCTCGTCGTAGTTGGGGACGAAGTTGACCGTTTCCTTGTCGAGGTCGGCCATGAGCTCATGGGCCAGCTTCTTCAGCCGGACCTCGGTATAACGCATGGCCGCCGGAGGGTCGCCGTCGACGCTGCCGAAGTTCCCCTGCCCATCGACGAGGAGGTAGCGGAGGCTGAAGTCCTGGGCCATGCGGACGAGCGTGTCGTAGGCGGCCTGGTCGCCGTGGGGATGGAATTTGCCGATGACGTCGCCGACGATGCGGGCCGATTTCTTGTAGGGCTTGTTGTAGTAGGTCCCGCTCTCGTACATGGCGTAGAGGACGCGCCGGTGGACGGGCTTGAGGCCGTCCTTGATGTCGGGGATGGCCCGGCCGATGATGACGCTCATGGCGTAGTCGAGGTACGACCGCCGCATCTCCTCCTCGAGGCTGACGACCGGGTGGTTCTCTTTCTGTTCGCTGTCCATGGGAACTCCTTCTCGGGCCCGCCCGCGGGCGGGGTCATCAGACGTCGAGGTTCAGGGCCTCCAGGGCGTTGGTCTCGATGAATTTCTTGCGCTCTTCGACCTCGTCGCCCATGAGGATGGTGAAGATCCGGTCGGCCTGGGCGGCATCGACGATGGAGACCTTGAGGAGGATCCGCCGGGCCGGGTCCATCGTCGTTTCCCAGAGCTGGGTCGGGGTCATCTCGCCCAAGCCCTTGTAGCGCTGGATGTTGATCCCCTTCTTCCCCCTCTCGAAGAGGTAGTCGAGGAGCTTGTTTTCGTTCTCCAGGATCTGCTTTTCCGCGCCGTCGCCGTTCGTCAGGACGGCATAAGGCCCCTTCATGTCCTCGAGCTCCTGGGTGATGCGGTAGAGGTTCTTGTATTCGGCGGAGGTGACGAGGTCCATGCCGATCTTGCCGCCGACGGCCAGGCCGTTGAGGTGGTAGGCGAACTCGAACTCGTAGACGCCGTACTCCTCGTCGCGGCCGAGCTTGGTCGTGAAGCCCTTCTCGGCGACGAGCTTCATGACCTTTTCGACGTTCTTCTTGACGCTCAGGAACTCCTGGCCGTCGACCCCGTTACGGACGAGCATCTCGATGAGGAAGAGGGGGTAGTTCTTGCGCTCGAAGAACTGGGCGTAGTTCTTTTTGGCCATGAGGTTGCGGAAGAACTTGCGGAACTTGTCGCCCTCGAGGATCTCCTTCCGGCCGCCGGCCCGGACCTTGAACTCCTCGGAGATCTTGCGGACCATGAATTTCTCGTAGTCGCGCTCGTCCTTGATGTACTGGACGTCCCTGCCCCGGGTGACCTTGTAGAGGGGCGCCTGGGCGATGTACAGGTGGCCCCGCTCGATGAGCCGGATCATCTGGCGGTAGAAAAAGGTCATGAGCAGGGTCCGGATGTGGGAGCCGTCGACGTCGGCGTCGGTCATCATGATGACCTTGTGGTAGCGGAGCTTGTCCAGGCTTTCCTCGGACTGCTCGACGCCGATGCCGAGGGCGGCGAACATCGTCCCGATCTCCTCGTTCTTGATGATCTTGTCGAAACGGGCCTTCTCGACGTTGAGGATCTTGCCCTTGAGGGGCAGGATGGCTTGGAAGCGGCGGTCGCGCCCCTGTTTCGCCGAGCCGCCGGCCGAATCGCCCTCGACGATGAAGATCTCGGAGGTTTCCGGGTTCCTGTCCTGGCAGTCGGCGAGCTTGCCGGGGAGGGACGTCGACTCGAGGACGCCCTTGCGCCGGGCCAGCTCGCGGGCCTTGCGGGCCGCTTCCCGGGCCCGGGCCGCGTCGATGATCTTCATGACGATCTTCTTGGCGACCGTCGGGTTCTCCTCGAGGTAAGTGGCCAGCTGCTCGTTGACGATGGACTCGACGATGCCCTTGACCTCGGAATTGCCCAGTTTGGTCTTCGTCTGCCCCTCGAACTGGGGGTCGTGGAGTTTGATGCTCAGGACGGCCGTCAATCCCTCGCGACAGTCATCGCCGGTGATGTTCTCGCTGAGGTCCTTGAGGAGGTTGTGGGAGCCGGCGTAGGTGTTGAGAGACCGGGTCAGCGCGGCCTTGAAGCCGATGAGGTGGGTGCCGCCCTCGGTCGTGTTGATGTTGTTGACGAACGAGTAAATGGTGTCGGCGTAGGACATATTGTACTGGATGGCCAGGTCGACGAAGACATTCTCGCGCTCGCCCTCGAATATGATGGGCTTGGGGTTAATGGTCTGCTTGCTCTGGTTGAGGTATTCGACGAACTCCCGGATCCCGCCCTTGTACTGGAACTCATGGGACTTGTTGGTCCGTTCGTCGGTGATCGTGATCTTGAGGCCCTTATTGAGAAAAGAGAGTTCCCTCAGCCTCTGGGTCAGGATCTCGAAGTTATACTCGGTCGCCTCGAAGATCTCATCGTCCGGCCAGAACGTGACCTTGGTCCCGGTCTTCTTGGTCTTGCCGATCTGTTTCAGCTTGGTGACAGGGTTGCCCCGCTCGTAGCTTTGAGTGAAGATGCCGCCGTCCCTCTTGATCTCGAGGTCGAGGCGCTTCGACAGGGCGTTGACGACCGAAACGCCGACGCCGTGGAGGCCGCCCGAGACCTTGTAGCTCTTCTGGTCGAATTTGCCGCCGGCGTGGAGCATGGTCATGACGACCTCGGCCGCCGACTTCTTCTCCTTCTTGTGCTCGCCGACAGGGATGCCGCGGCCGTTGTCGATGACCGTGATCGAGTTGTCGACGTGGATGAAAACGTCGACCTCGGTGCAGTAGCCGGCCAGGGCCTCGTCGACGCTGTTGTCGACGACTTCGTAGACGAGGTGGTGGAGGCCCTCCGTCCCGGTGCTCCCGATGTACATGGCCGGCCGCTTCCGGACGGCCTCCAGGCCCTTCAGGACCTTGATGCTTTCAGCGGTGTACTTTTCTTGCGTCATGTCCGTTCACTTTGTGAAGAAATGCGGGTTTCCGGCGCAGGAACGTCACGGGACCCGGTGGGCATTTTCCAAGAAAATATTATAGCAAAAAAGGGGTCTAAAAGTAAAGGAAAATCTTCGCTTTTCATAAAATTTAATCTCTTTTTTTTCAATATCTTAAACGGTTTTTGGAGCGCCTTGGCGCGGCCACCCAGCCGGTCCTCTGTAAAGGACGCCCGAAGGTGCCGAATTTTCTCACAGTTAGGACCAAAAAAAGCCGGAAGATCAAGAAGGGGTCAAACCTACCTTTTACACTTTTTTCAGCTCGATTCAGATATTTCCCAGAAGTGCGGCTCCGAGCCGCTCCGCCGCACTTCTGTTGGTCGCTTCTCAGAATTCGCTCCCCGCCGTAGGTTTGACCCTCTATTTTTGCTATAATTTTTCCATGCCGGCCAATCTGCCGCCCGAGTACCACAAAATCGAGGCCGAACTGCGCGCGGCCCGGACACCGCAGGAAAAGATCGACATCTACGAGCGGCTGATCGCCGTCATCCCCCACCACAAGGGCACGGACAAACTCATCGCCATGTACCGGCAAAAGATCGCCAAGGCCCGCGAGGATGGCGAACGCCGGCAGGCCACGGCCAAGCACGCCCCGACGCACAAAGTCGAAAAATCGGGCGCCGGGCAGGTCGTCTGCGCCGGACCGCCGAACGCCGGCAAGTCCAGCCTGGTCAGGGCGCTCACGGGTGCCGACGTCGAAGTCGCCGACTATCCCTTCACCACCCGCCTCTCCTCACCCTACATGATGCCCTTCGAGACGATCCAGATCCAGCTCATCGACACCCCCCCGGTGACCGGGGAGATCATGGAGACGTGGTTCCCGGAGATGGTCAAAATGGCCGACGCCGTTCTCCTCGTCGCCGACCTGTCCGATCCGGCGACCGCCGATCCGCTCGACGGCGTCCTTCGCCGGCTCAAGGAGCGGAAGGTGGGCCTCGTTCCCGCGGCGACGGTCATCCCACCCGAACGGTTCCCGTTCCTGAAGCGGACCGTCCTCGCCGCGAACAAGATCGATGCGGAAGGCGCCCTGAAGGCCTTCGAGGACCTCGGCGTCCTCCTCGAAGGGCCCTTCGAGCGCATCCCCGTGTCAGCCACGACCGGCCGGGGCCTCGAGACGCTCCGCCGGGCGATCTTCGGGCTTCTCCATGTCGTCCGCGTTTACAGCAAGATCCCCGGGAAAAAGGCGGAGAGGGTCTCCCCTTTTGCCCTCAAGAGGGGGAGCACCGTGCTGGACATGGCCAAGGCCGTCCACAAGGATTTTTCGGAAAAGCTTCAGTACGCGCGCGTCTGGAACGCGGCCGGTCTCGACGGGCTCCGGGTCAACCGCGACCACGTCCTCGCCGACGAGGACGTGGTCGAACTCCACATCTAATTGTTCCGGAAGTTGAGCACGGGCTCATCACTCATGTCCATGATGGTCATGAACAGGAGCTGGGCGATGTCCTCCATGATCTCCGGCGTGATGAGGCGGATGTCGTCATGCGGCGTGTGGTAGGTGGGGTAGGGCGGCTGCGGCGCACCGTCGGAGCCGAAGGTCAGGGACGGCACGCCCTTCCAGAAGAACCAGGCCGAGTCCTGCCGCGGCCGGCCGGGGTAGGACGCCGGTCCCGTGGTGAGCGTCCGGTGAATGAAGCCCTTGTTGGCCTTCTCGACGAACTCCCAGAACTTGGGATAGGTCGTCCCGCCGGAGGCGGAGATCTTGTCGCCGCTGCCGGGGCCTTCCATATTGATGAAAACAATTGTTTTATCGAGAGGGAAGAGAGGATGCTCCGTGTAGTAGTGCGAACCTTGAGTCCCCTGGTCCTCGCTCTGTTCCTCGCTGCCGAAGAAGAAAAAAACGACGGTCCGCTTCGGTTTGACGGCGCACTTGGCCATGGCCTCGGCGACGCCCAGCGTGACAGACACCGCCGTGGCGTTATCGTTGGCCCCGGGCATGAGCTCCCACATCCGGCCGAGGTGGTCAAGGTGCCCGCCGATGATGATGACCTCGTCCTTGAGCTTGGGGTCGGTGCCGGGGATCTGGCCGATGACGTTGAAGCCGACGCCGTCGGGATGGTGTTTGGTCTTATTGCTGATGGTCATCGTCTTGCCCGTAGCGAAGGACTGGGGCTTGAGCTCGGCGCGGATCCTGGCCACCGTATCTTTATGGATCCGGCTCGTACCCGCAAAAACGTCGCCGGTCACGGCCGCGCCGACGTGGTGATAGATGAACCCGTCCACATAAGCATTGTTGGGGTTGCCGATGGGCCCGTAGTTGTAGATCATGCCCTTGGCCCCGTGGGCGGCGGCGTTCTTGAGCTTGTATTGATGGAAGGAGTAGGGCCGCCATTTCATGAACAGTTCGAGCGTCTTCTCGCCCGGCCCGACCGGTACCTCGGACTCCATGAGCACGATCTTCCCCTTGACGTCGACGCCCTTGTAGTCGTCGTAGCCGAGCTCGGGAGCCGTGATGCCGTAGCCGACGTAGACGACCTCGGCCGTGACCTCCCCCGACCCCGACGTCCCGCCGGGGATGAACTCATCCTCGTACTTGTAGTATTTCTTGACGGCACCGTTCTTCCCGTAGGGCATATGAAGGACGCATACGCCGCCCGGGTAGACGGTCGTATAGGGATTGGGAAAATTCTGCCGGTAGGTCCCGTTGTCGCCCGCCGGTTGGATGCCCCAGCCCTTGAGCAGGGACTCGATCCAAGCGCCACAGGCCTCGAACTCCTTGGTCCCGGTCAGCCTCCCGCCGTACTTCTCGGAGACGAGCTCCTTGACGTATTCGTAGAGCGGCTGGCTCTCGATGAGATGCATGGCCTCGAGGATCTTGGCCTCGTCGGTCGCCGGCGGGGCGGCCGGCCGGGCCGGCTGGGCGAAAAGGCCCGCTCCCGCGAACGCGAGAACGAGCAGGATGGCCGGGATAAAACGGCGGGAAAGCTTCATAACGACTCCTCCTTCGTCGGGGATGTAGAGGAGTATTTTACGTTCGGAACCGGTTCAAGTCAAAGACAAGGCGAGGACGGGTGCTCGACTGGATCAGGCCGCCCCGGGCGGCCGCCTGGCTTTGAGCAGCTCGGCGACGGTGTCCCGCAGGGTTTGCATTTCGAATCCGTGGACTTTCCGGAGGCGCCCCAGCGTCTCGTCCAGGGAGACGTCGGACGGAAGCCCCAGCCGGGCGGCGATCTCCTTGGCCGGGACGCCCGTGGCCCGCTCGACGCCGCGAAGGGTCATCTGACCGGTGATGACGGCATCGACCGGCCCTCCCTCCATCCGTCCGGCGACGGTCTTCTCTTCATGGAGCCGAGGAGCCGCGGCGGCTGGCTCACTCGGCTCCCGCGCGGCAACCGGGCTTTCCGGAGAGTCCATGGCGGCAACCTCGTTGAGCGGCTCGGCCGCAGGGCGGCTTGTCTCAGCGAACCGTCGGCCCAGACCGCCCCGCCCTTCGCCGAATTCGGCATATGCGGGGTCGTTCTTCGGCGCGGCCAGCCACAAAGCGGCCGGAACGAGAACCGCGGCCAGGACCGTTAGGCCTATGACGGCCTTCCAAGCCCTCCCGAAAAGGCCCTTGGCCTTACCCCTGATCCAGGTCCAAGCGAGCAGGAGATGAACAACGACGACCGCCGTGAAAGCGAGAGAAAGATAGAGATGGATGTCCCCCCACTGGTGGCGGTGGAGGCCAAGGAAGTACTTCGATTGCCCGGCCCCGAGGCGACCCTCGGGAATGACGAAGGCCATCAGCAATCCGATGAGGATGATCCCCAGCATGCAGAGGACCATCAACGTGTCGACGATGTATTTCCAGTCCGTCCGGCCGAGTTTCATGATCGTCCTCCCTTCAAGGACCGCTCAAGCCCGTTCCAGGGCCTGTTCGAGGTCGGCCCGGATGTCCTCGACGCCTTCGCAACCGACCGAAAGGCGGATGAGGTCGTCGGTGATGCCGGCCATTTCGCGATGCTCTTTGGATATCCCGGCGTGGGTCATGCTGGCCGGGTGCTGGATGAGGCTTTCGATCCCGCCGAGCGAGACGGCCAGCGTGCACAGGCGGACGGCGTTGATCATCCTTCGGCCCGACTCGTACCCGCCGTGGAGGCCGAAGCATATCATCGATCCGAAGCCCTTCATCTGCTCCTTGGCCAGGGCATGTTGAGGGTGGCTCTCGAGTCCCGGGTAATTCACCCAGCGCACCTTAGGGTGGGCGGCCAGCCAGGGCGCAAGGACGGCGGCGCTTCTCTGGCTCTTCTCGACCCTGAGGGCCAGCGTCCTGACGCCCCTGAGGACGAGCCAGGCCTGGTGGGGGTCCATCGTGCCGCCCATGAGGACGAGGACCTTGCGGAGCCTCTGATGGAGGGCTTCCTCGCGGGCGATGATGACGCCGCCCACGACGTCGCTATGGCCATTGATGAATTTCGTCAGGCTATGGATGACAACATCGGCCCCCAAGGCGAGCGGGTTCTGGAGGAGCGGGCTGGAGAACGTGTTGTCGACGACGAGCGTGATGCCCTTGTCGCGGGCCAGCCGGGCGCAGGCCTTGATGTCCGTGATGGCCAGCGTCGGATTGGACGGCGTCTCGATGAACAGGAGCCGGGTCGTCGGCCGCAGGAGTTTCTCGATGTTCCGGATATCCGAAGTGTCCACGAAATCCGCGCTGACCCCGAACCGTGAGAATTCGTTCTCGAGGATCGTCCGCGAAGGCCCGTAGATCGAGGCCGTGGCGACGACATGGGCGTCCTTGCCGAGGAGCGCCGTGTAAACCGTCGACACGGCGGCCATTCCCGTGGCCGTGGCCGAGGCGTCGAAGCCGCCTTCGAGCGTCGCCAAGCTCTCTTCGAGGGCCCGGATGGTCGGGTTCGCGATCCTCGTGTAGATGAAGCCCTTCTCCTCGCCGGCGAAGAGGGCCGCACCATGTTCGGCCGAACGAAAGGCGAAGGTCGAAGATTGATAGATGGGGACAGAAACCCCGCCGTAAAGGGTATCGGGTTCCTGCCCGGCGTGGATAACGGCGGTTTCTGGGCTTAGATATTTATGTTTCAACGACATCTCCCTTTCAATGGTCGCAGGTATTCACTCCGGCCTGGAGCGTCCCGGCCAGATAATCGCCGACCAGGCGTTCGGGCGTATCGGCGGGAGCGCCGACGACCACGCCAATGCCCTGTCCGCCAAAAAGCTCTTGGGCCCGCTGCCCCATACCTCCGGCGATGATCACGTTCGCTCCGCGCTCCGCCAGCCATTTCGGAAGAAGCCCCGGTTCATGCGGCGGGGGCTCGACATCTTCGCGCTTGAGGATCTTCTTCTCCACCGGATCCACGTCGACCAGAGCGAACAGCTCGCAGTGCCCGAAATGCATCGAGAGTTTCCCGCCGGCCAATGGAATGGCGATTTTCATGTGTTTTCTCCTCATTCGATTTGATTTCCGACTTGCCGTCTTTCTTGATTTTTACGATGACCGGGACGGGAATCCCTTCCCGCCGGCATGCCTTCGACCATAACAACATACCCTATTTGTCATCTCGTGTCGCCCCGGTCGTTTTTCGAGGCGCCTCGCGTTCTCCGCCCTCGGGAACATCTCGATCCCCGTCCCCGCCGATCCGCGCGATGATCGCGTTCATGACCCGGGCCATGGGAGAGGCGGGATCTTGACCGGACCAAGCCCGGCCTCCGTCGCCGGCCGCGGCGATCTTCGGGTCCATGGGAATGGCGCCGAGGAACGGAACATTCATATCTTCCGCGATGCTCCGGCCCCCGCCCGAAGGAAGGATCTGGGTGACTTCGCCGCATTTCGGACAGGCGAACCCGCTCATGTTCTCCACCACCCCGAGCACCGGCACATGAAGCTGCCGACAGAACGTGATGGACTTGCGGACGTCCACCGCCGCCACCTTCTGGGGTGTCGTGACGATCACGGCGCCATCCAACGCGCCGATCAGTTGACAGACCGAAAGCGGTTCGTCCCCGGTCCCCGGCGGGGAATCGATGATCAGGTCGTCCAGGTCTCCCCAGGCCACATCCTTGAGGAACTGCTTGATCACGCCCATTTTCATCGGCCCTCGCCAGATCACGGCGGCGTCCTGGTCCTGCAGCAGAAAACCCAGGGACATGACTTTAAGCCCGCCGATATCGATGGGCAGAAGCCCGTCCTCGCTTCCCTGGATCCTCTCCCGCTCGAGGCCCAGCAGGGTCGGGATGCTCGGGCCGTGGATATCGACATCCAAGAGCCCGACGCGTTTTCCCGACAGCATCAGAGCCGTGGCGAGGTTGACGGCCACCGTGCTCTTGCCGACGCCGCCTTTGCCCGACAGGACGACGATCTTGCGCCGGATACGGCAGAGCCGCGATTGGAGTTTCCTGCGATCCTCGAATTCCTGTTCGCTTTCGTCCTTCTCGCGCTGGGACGCCGAACAACTCGTGTCGCCGCAGGTCTCGCATGTTTTTTTTTCGCCGGGGGGAATGCTATCCATGGCCGTTGTTGCCTCCTACAAGCCGAGCTCGTTCCAGACGATTCGAATATCCTCGCCACACGGGGCCTCGGTCTCCACGACGGCCCGCTCCCGCATCTGGGCCAGGGTCACGGCGCGGTCGTACCGGATGCGGCCGACGATGCGCGCCCCCGCCCGGCGGGCTTTGTCCTCGATCCGTTCCGTCATCCCGGGGTTGAGGTCCCACTTGTTCACACAGACGGCCGTCGGAATGTCGAAGTGCCTTGTCAGTGAGAGGACTCGTTCCAGGTCGTGCTCCCCCGATACCGTGGGTTCCGTGACGGCCAGCACGAGCGTCGCGCCGGTCACCGAAGCGATGACCGGACAGCCGATCCCCGGCGGGCCGTCCACGATGATCCAGGGACGGCCTTCCGCTTCGGCGATACGCCGGGCTTCCCGCCGGACCAGAGAGACGAGCTTGCCGGAGTTCTCGGCCGCGACACCCAGCCGGGCATGGACCATCGGGCCGCAGCGGGTCTCCGACACCATCCATTCGCCCGAGAGGGACTCAGGAAAATCGATGGCCTTCTGCGGACAGAACCGGACGCATACGCCGCAGCCTTCGCAGGCGGAGGGATCGATGGCATAGGCGGCCGGCCGATTTCCGCCCAAGGCCCCGCTCATTTCTTCGATGATGGCGTTGGTCCGCGACTCGCAGGATCGTTCACAGTTCGCGCAGTCCGAGCAGTTCAACCGGATCCTGCCCGACTTCCGCGCTTCCTCCTGAACGGCGGGCGTCAGCACCGCCCCGAATCGGCAATGCGCCAGGCACGTTCCGCAGCTGGTGCAGTCTTCTGGCCGGATGATCGCCTTGTGCCCGCTGCGGAACTCGTGGCGTTCCCCGGTCCGCGGCGAAAGGACCAGGTGCAGATCCGCCGCATCCACATCACAATCGGCGATAACGGGCCGGTCGGCCAAGACGGCGAACGAGGCGACCAGGCTGGTCTTGCCCGTCCCGCCTTTGCCGCTGATGACAACCAATTCCCTCATAGGCTTCGCGCTCTCAGTCAACGCCGCGTCCGTTCCCTCGTGCGTCATTTCCGCGGGACCCCTTTTCCCGCCGTTTTCGTCAGCACGATCACTTCGTGCATATGACCGCTCCGGCGTGCCGTCAGCTCGAACCCTTTCCCCAAAAAGAACGCCGCCGCCGACTCCGGTGTCGCGCCGCTGACCGGATGCGTCCGCCCCTCCTCTCGATGCACCCGGGCGACGAGTTCGAACCCTTCCCTTGAGAAATCCGCCAGGATCAAGATCCCGGACGGCCGCAGGACCCGGAGCGTCTCTTCGAGCACGGGCCCGGGGTCCTCCAAATGATGGAGGACATCCACCAGGGCGGCGCAGCCGAAATGATCCTCGGAATAGGGCAAGACGGACGCGTCTCCCCGGAAAAAACGGATATGATGTTCCAAGCCCGCTTCCGCGGCCAAGAGAAACGCAATGGCTTGTTCCTCCGCGTCGGGATCCACGGAGACCACCTCCAATCCCCGGCAGGCCATGGCCATGGCCGTGAGCCCCTTGCCCGTGCCGATATCCAAAGCGGGGCCCGAGAGCCGGCCACCCGTCGCGACCACGAAATCCACCGCCGCGGATCGGTCGAACCCGAGGCTCGAGTACTGCTCCGTCCGGGCAAGAAACGCGGTCTTTCTCCGGGCCATTTCCTCACGGTCGTTCATGGCCAGCCCCTCCGCTCTTATCATAGGAATCGGTCGCCGTCCGCTCCCGGACAGCCTCCCAAAGCCGCTCAAAGCAAGCCCGGTACTCCGGCAGGGCCTCGACGACGAGTTCGCCCCTCGAATACACCTCGGCGATCCGCCGGTCGTCCGGAATTTCCGCGAGGACAGGGATGCCTTCATTGCCGCAGAACACGTGCACCCGGTCGTCGCCGATCCCGACCCGGTTGACGACCACGCCGATCGGGATCCGGAGCTCCCGCACCATATCCACGGCGAGCTTGAGATCGTGTAGGCCGAACGGGGTGGGCTCCGTGACCAGCGCGACGAAGTCCGCTCCCCGGAGCGTGGCGATCACCGGGCAGGACGTTCCCGGAGGCGCGTCCAGGATCGCGGGGCGGCCTTTTCTCAAACGGGCCTTGACCGCCCGGATCAGGGGCGGCGACATGGCCACGCCGACGTCGATCCGCCCCTGGATCAACGTGACGTTCCCCGATTCAAGAGTTTCGACCGCACCGATCCTTCGCCCCGTCTCCCGAATGGCCTTCCTGGGGCAGACCTTCATGCAGCCCCCGCAGCCGTGGCACATCTCTGGAAAGACGAGAGGGGTCGTCCCGAACGAAACGATGGCGTGGTATTCGCAGAAGCGGCCGCACTCGCCGCAGCCGTCGCAAAGGGATTCATCCACTTGAGGAACTGGAATGGTGATGGTTTCCTCCCCGCACGGGGTTCCCTTGAGAAAAAGGTGGTCGTTCGGCTCTTCCACGTCGCAGTCCAAGAGCTGGATCTTGAAGCCGAGCGCCCGCGCGAGGTTCACCGCGACCGTCGTCTTGCCGGTCCCGCCCTTGCCCGAAGCGATGGCGAGGATCACGGGAATACCGTGTTTCCCTTGCTCGGCACGAAGCGGAAGGACCATCGGGCGTGCCCGGCACTTCTAAAAAGTCCGCCGGAGGTCACGGCCTCCTGGAGCACCTGCTCCTTCAAGTGATGATCCCTGACGGACAAAAAACCGTTCGGTTTCAGGAGGCGGGATATTTCCTTCAAAACGGCGGCCCCATCCGAGAGGTCATGAAGAACATCGTAGAGCAGGACAACATCAAAGGTATCCTCGGCGAAACGGTCCGCCGAGCCGTCGACCGCGAACAGGTTCTGAACTCCTCGGCGGGCCACCGTGCGTTCGACCGACCGGATGGCCAGGGGATGGATATCCAGCGCATAAACGCGGCCGGCGGGGCCGACGATCTGCGCGGCCGCCAGCGAGAAGCCGCCCGGGCCGCAGCCGAAATCCAGGACCGCCAAGCCGGGACGGAGGCCCGCATCCTGGAGGATGTTGACCGGCGGGCGGAGGCGGTCGCGAAGGAGGAATTCCATCGACATGAAGCGGAAGGAGAGGCGACTCTGCTGACGTTCCTTATTCATCATTCTCACTTCTCTGTTTCAGACGGCCGGACGGCCAAAGCCGTCAGCCGGCGTTTCATGCTGCGAACGGCCGCTTCGATCCTCCGGATATCGGCCCGTACGGACTCCAGGTCCGTTTGGATCGCCGGAGGCCGGAAGCGCACGGGATACCCCGAGCTCCCGGCAAAACCCGAGATCGGCTCGCCCGGCGCGCGGGGAAGCCTCAAAATACAGAATCCGCGACCTTCACCCGTCAGGAAGCCTTGGCCCCTTGGCCCTGTTCCGTCATATCCCGGCAAGGAAGCCTTCTCCTGGATCTAAAATCTCGGCGCGGGGTCGCGTCCGGGCAAACGTTCCATCGCGTAATCCGGCAACGGACAGGCGCACATCGAACTCCGTGACCCTGCTGTTCACGTCCAGTGCCCATCCACGTCGGCGGCCTTGGCCTCGGTCAGCTTTCCTGAGCGATAGAGATCCAAGGCCGCGGCCACGGTAGGCGCGTCGGTGGTGTAGACCTTGATCCCGGCCGCCAGAAGCACGCGAAAGGCTTTCGGCCCGCAATGTCCGGTCACGAGACTCTTAGCCCCTAAGCGAGCCACCGTCTCCGCCGACTGGATCCCGGCCCCCTGGGCCGCGTTCAGGTTCTGCTGATTATCCACCACCTCGAAGGTTTCGCCGTCCAAATCGTAGACTAGGAACTTCGGGGCGCGTCCAAAACGCGCGTCCAACGGCGATTCCAAGGTTTCTCCAGACGTACTAAAGGCGATTTTCATCTTTATTTCGGACATTTTTTCAAGCACAGGAACCAGTCGAGACAGCGGACGTCCGCGTCGGGCTTTTCCATCCGTTCCTTGGCCGCCCCGCAGGAGCCCGGCGGAGGCACGATGACCTCGTCGCCCGGCTGCCAGTTGGCCGGCGTGGCCACCTTGTGCTGATCGGAAAGCTGCATGGCGACGAGCATTCGCTTGATCTCTTCCATGTTGCGGCCGTTGCTGAGCGGATAATACAGGATCGCCCTGACAATGGCTTGGGGATCGATAATGAAAACCGCTCGAACGGCCTGGGTCGTGCTGGCCGCGGGCTGGAGCATGCCGAAGGCCTTGGACACCTCCATCGTGAGGTCACTGATGACCGGAAAGTTCACCTCGACATTTTTCATGCCCTTGAATTCGATCTTTTCCTTGATGGTCCTCAGCCAGGCGATGTGGCTGAAGGTGCTGTCGATGGACAAGCCGAGGAGTTTGCAATTGAGCTTCTCGAACTCGGGTTGCATGGACGCGAAGGTCATGAACTCGGTCGTGCAGACCGGAGTGAAATCGGCGGGGTGGGAGAAGAAGATCACCCATTTGCCTTTGAAGTCGTCGGGGAAGTTGATGGGCCCCTGTGTCGTTTCCGCCTTGAACGAGGGCGCCTTTTCGCCGATCAACGGAAGTCTTACTTGTTGTTCCATGCTTATAGTTCTCCCTTGTTTAAATTTATTCCGCCGCGGTTCCGGTTTCGATCTCGGAGAGGCGCTTCTTAATGAAGTCGAGTTCCGACTGCAACGCCTCGGCCTGGCTGCTGAGCGCCTGTTTCTCCGTCTCGGGGTCGAGCTTCTGGGACGACGCGAACGAACCATAGGGCGCTGCATACCCGCCGAATCGCGCCCAGCCCGGCAGACCCGTGGCGTAGAACATGTGCCGCCAGCCGCGGCCGCCGCCGCCGGATCCGCGGCCCCAGGCGCCGCGGCCCCGTCCGAAACCCATTCCGAAGCCTCGCCCCGGAAGAGGATTCGCATACCCTGGCATTCCAAAGCCCGCGCAGTATCCGGCCGCGCGTCCGCTTCTAGCGCCCATTCCCATGGGCCCGGTTCTGTCTCCTGATGGCATGACCGTTCTCCTTTCTTGTAAAACCAACTATCCTTGTTTGTTTCTTCCCCGGCCGGGACCGCCTTTGCGGCCTTGACCTTGTCCCTGGCCCTGCTTCCGGCCTTGTCCGGGTCGACCCCCTGGCCGCGGTGAGCCTTTTCCTCCACAGGGTCCCAGACCCCGCCCTGTTTTCGGCCCTTGACCCTGCGGCCCTGTTCCGTTCCCTCTTGGCATGATCGTGCCCTCCTTTTTTAAAATTCTGCTTCTATTCCCTGGTCATCGCCGTGCCGCACTTCGGACACGACTTCTTATTGCAAGGCACTCCGATCTTATGGGGTTCGCTATGCCCGCATTTCGGACACCGGCAGGCGCCTCCGGCGCCCCCCGCAAGGGGACCGCCCATGCGCCCTCGGCCCTGGCCGCCCCGGCCTTGCCCCTGTCCACCGCCTGCTCCCATTCCGCCACGTCCTCTTCCGTTCATAAAATATACCTCCTGATTCCTATCGTTCATGCCCCAGCGGCGGCCGCAACCGCGCCGCTGGCAGCCAGGCATGGCGAACTCGTCGCCGTCGAGACCGCCGCGGAGCCAAGCCTGAATGACTTCGCTCAAGTCGCCGGCCACGAACGGGATCACCCGGATCCCGTAAGAGGCGATGATCGCGCGCAGAGACGTGGAGATCGCGCCGCAGACCAGCGTGCCCACGCCGAGCTCGGCCAGGCGAAGCGCCTTCCGGACCGGCATGTCATCCGCCAGGACTTCCTCCCTTTCGGCGACGACCCTTCCCGATTCGGTCTCGGCGACATGGATCCGCCGGGCGATGTCAAAGACCGGAGCGATCCGATGGTCCCAGTGCGCGAACGCCGCTTTCATAATCCCATATCCTGATTATCGTTCACGCCCCTATTGATAGCAATTATCGTGCCCGCCTCGAAGTATATTGCATAATACGTTTATGTCATTGGTCTGAAATTAATTAGAGCGATTGTCGAGGAGCTGGCCATCAGCTATTGAGTAGCGTTTACGCTACTATATCCAAGCAAAAAAGGTGCGCAATCGCTACTATTCGCGCCGGCGCCGCGAACGGCCGTCCTGCTCGGGCAGGGAGATCCCCAGTTTCTTCATCCTGCGGAAAAGCGTGGTCTTGTGGATGCCGAGTTCCTTGGCCGCCGCCAGGCGGTTGAAGGCTTTGCGTTCGAGAGCGGCGCGGATGGCCTGGGCGTCGAGGATATCGTGGGCGGAGTGCGCACCGGAAGCCTCGCCGCCCGCGGCGCCACGGGCCGTCAGCTCCTCGGGCAGGTGCTCGATGCCGATGCGCCCTTCGTTGCAAAGAATGAAGGCGCGCTCGATGGCGTTTTCCAACTCTCGGATATTGCCCGGCCAATCATGAGCCATGAGGAGAGACAGGGCCTCCGAGGTGATCCCGGGCACGGTTTTTTGCTGTAACCGGTTGAACCGCGCGACGAATTGCTCCACAAGCAGGGGAATGTCTTCTTTCCTGCGGCGCAGCGGGGGCAGCTCAATACGGACCACGTTCACGCGGTAGTAGAGGTCTTCACGGAAAACGCCCCCTCGCACTTGCTCGGCCAAGTCCTTGTTAGTGGCGACCATGATCCTCGCGTCCGATCTCTCGGAACGGGTCCCCCCCAGCGGCTCGTACCTCCGGTCCTGGAGAACCCGCAACAGGCGGACCTGCAAGGCCGGGCTCACTTCTCCTATCTCGTCGAGGAGGAGGGTCCCTCCCCTGGCCAGGGCAAAACGGCCGGGCTTGTCCTTGTTCGCGCCGGTGAACGCCCCGGCCTTGTATCCGAACAACTCCGACTCCAGGAGCGTCTCGGGCAAAGCTCCGCAGTTGACCGCGATGAACGGGCCCTGGGGGCGGGGGCCGAGAGCATGGACCGTCCGGGCCACCAATTCCTTGCCGGTCCCCGTTTCTCCTACGATGAGGACCGTGCTGGGGCTGGCGGCGATCACGGGCAGGACCTCGAACACGCGCTGCATCAGGGGACTTCGGCTGGTCAGCTCGCCGGCCTGGTATTTCCCCTCCAGTTCCCGGCGCAGCTCTTCGACATCGGAGAGGTCGCGAAAGGTCTCGGCGCCGCCGGTCACGCGTCCGGCGGCGTCCCGCAGCACGGCCGTGGAGACGCTGATGGGAAGCCGGTTCCCGTCCGAATTGATGATGTATCCGGCTTTGCCGATGATCGGCTTCCCGGTTTTCAACGTCCTGCGGAGCGCACATTCGGCCTCGCACATGCTTGAGCGGAAGACCTCCGAGCACCGTTTCCCCAAGGCCTCCCCGCGCGGGACCCCCGTGATCTCTTCGGCCGCCCGGTTGAACGACGTGATGCGCCATTCCGGATCCACCGTGAAAACACCGTCCGAGATGCTTTCGAGGATAGCCTCGGTCGGGGTGCCGCGGTTGGAGGCCTTTTTTGAAGAATGAAATGCGCGCTGAGTTCGCGGTGATCCCAATATCTTTCCCATTTCACCCGGCGATCAGGCGCCGGACACGCTCATCGAACCAGGGCCGAGGCCATGATGATCTGATCTCGCCATGCCCATCATATCGTTTTTCCGTCCGTTTGACAATCCCTAAGCTCTCACAAATCAACGAGTTGTGAAAATCCTGGCCACTCCCCGCTCGGCCTTTTTGAAGGCGAATGCGGACGATCGTCCGTAGTGCTCGAGATCCCGCTCTAGTCGGACGGCTGAACCGGCCGTGACGGAGCCTCCCCGATGTCCGGTCGCCGTCCCCAGCCCATAAGGGTCTCGTAGAGCACCGGAACCATGATCAGGCGGAGAAAGATGGCGAAAAAGAAACCGCCGATATACACGACGGCCAGGGGGCGATGGAGTTCCGATCCCGTCGTGGTGATCAGGGCCATGGGGAGGAGCCCGACGATCATGACCATGTCCGTCATGAAGAT
This sequence comes from Candidatus Aminicenantota bacterium, assembly GCA_041303965.1. GTDB lineage: Bacteria > Acidobacteriota > Aminicenantia > Aminicenantales > Saccharicenantaceae > RBG-16-66-30. Next base: position 5,935 of record JBFYOD010000126.1, on the reverse strand, counting down.
GGGGCGGAACTTGACCATGGCGCCCTCGACGACGGCGTCGCGAAGCGAGGCCCCGCGGCGCCGCAGGTCGTTGATCTTCGCGACCAGGATGATGTCGTTCTGGGCGCAGATCCCGAACAGGGCGATGAGGCCGATCGTTGAAGACACGTTGAGCGTTTCGCCGACGACGAGCAGGGCGACGATGCCGCCGATGAGCGCCGAGGGGATGTTCATGATGACCAGGAACGCCTGGCGGACCGACCCGAAGGACGAGAAAAGGATGACGAAGATGATCAGGATGACGAGGGCCATCAGGAGGGTCAGGTGGTGGAGGGCTCTCTGCTGGCTTTCGAACTGGCCGCCGAAGGTCACGTAGTATCCCGCCGGCAGGGAGACCTCGTCGCGGATGATGGACAGGGCCTCTTCGACGAATCCCCCTATGTCGCGCCCTTCGATGTTGCAGAGGATGATCTTCCGGCGCAGGAGGTTTTCCCGGAAGATGGTCTGCGGTCCTTCGTCCCTCCGGATCTCCGCCAGGTCCGAGAGCGGGATCCGCTGGCCGCCCGGAGCATCGACGAGAAGATTCCGGATCGCCTCCTCGTCTCCCCGGTAACTCTCGGGCAGCCGGACCAGGACGGACGTGACCCGGTCGGCCTCGTAGACGTCGGTGGCTTCGATGCCGTTGAGCGCGGTTTCGATGAGGTCGGCGACCTGGCCGACGGAAATGCCGTGAAGGGCCATCCGGCCCCGGTCGAGGTGGAGCACCAGTTCAGGGATCCCCGATGTCTGTTCGACCTGGAGGTCGGCCACCCCCCGGACATGGTCCAGGGCGCCGCGGATCTCCTCGACCTTTTCGTTGAGAACGTCCAGATCCAGACCGAACAGTTTCACGGAGAGTTCGCCCTCCGTCCCGGTCAGCATCTCGGCCAGCTTATTGGCGATCGGCTGTTCGAAAAGCACGGCCAGGCCGGGCAGAACGTCGAACTTCTCACGCATCTCCTGGGTAATCTCGCTGAACCCCCTTTTTCTCTTTTCCCGCGGCAGGAGTTCGATGTTGTAGTGGCTGTGGCAGACGGGGTGGACGTGTTCCGAGGCCTCGGCCGTGCCCGTCGTCCGGGTGACCGAAACGACTTCGGGGATCGAGAGCAAGATCTTTTCGACACGGGTGCCCATCTTCACGGATTCCTCGAGGGACGTCTCCGGCAGCATGACGGTCGAAGCCAGGATGGCTCCCTCGTCGAGAGGCGGGACGAACTCCTTGCCGAGAAACGTGAAGCCCACGCCGGCCAGGACGGCGAGCGTTCCGAAGAGGACCAGCATCAGCTTTTTTCTCTCCAGGGCCTTGGCCAGGACGACCCGGTATTTCGAGGTCAGAAACTCAGTGACGGGGTCCCGTTTTGAGATCCGGCGGCAGTTGACCAGAAAAGTCGCCGCCAGGACGGGCTGGAGGGTGATGTTGAGGACCATCGCGCCGAACAGGGCGGCGGCCACGGCGAAGGCCGTCGGCCTGAACATGGCGCCCTCGAGGCCCTGCAGGGTCAGGAGCGGGAGGAAGACGAGGATGATAATGAGGCTGGCCGAGAAGAGGAATTTCCCGACGTCCTTGGCCGCCTCGGCGACGATTTCCATCGGGGCGGCCCGGTCGCATTTTTCCCCAAGCAGCCGATGGATGTTCTCGACCATGATGATGGACCCGTTGGCCATTTTCCCGATGCCGATGGCCAAGCCGCCGATGGACATGACCGTGAGCTTGACGCCGAAGAGGTCCATGATGACGAGGGCGATGAGGATCGAGAAGGGGATGGTCAGGGAGGCGATCAGGGAGCTGCGGAGGTTCCACATGAAGAAGATCATGACCAGGACGATGAGGGCGATGCCTTCGAGGATGGTCACTTCGACGTGCTGGATGGATTTCACGATCAAGACAGACTGGTCGTAAAAGGTTTTGATCCCGATCCCCGCCGGCAGGTCCCGGCCGATCCTGGCCAGCGCCTCTTTGACGTTCCGGATGGCCGTCAGGGTGTCGCCGCCGTACTGTTTTTCTATGGTGACGTTAACCGCCTCCCGGCCGTCATGGCTGGCGGATTCCCGGCGGAATTTCGCGCCGATCTGAACATCGGCCACATCCTTGACGTGCACGGGGACATTGTTCCTCGAAGTGATGACCGTCTCGCGCAGATCATCCAGCGTTTCGATCCGGCCCTCGCCCTTGATCAGGATCTCCTGGGCTCCGCTGGGAATGATGCCGCCGCTGAAATTCCGATTGCTGGCCTCGATGGCCTCCTTGACCTCGGCGATCGTGATCCCGTAGTTCTTGAGCATCTCGGGCTTGAGAAAGACCTGGAACTGGCGGATGAAACCGCCGAGGTTAATGACGAACGACACCCCCGGCACGCCCTGGAGCCGGTAGCGGATGGTCCAATCGGCGACCGACCTCAGCTCCATCGGGTCCGTCATCTCGTCTCCGACGACGGCGAACTCGAACACCTCCCCCATTCGGGATGAGACCGGACCGAGGAGGGGCTGGGAGGTTCCCTGAGGCAGCCGTCCTGCGATGAGCTCCAGCTTGCTGGCCACGATCTGGCGGGCCAAATAGATATCCGTGCCCCAGGCGAATTCGACGGTCACGACGGAATCCCCGGTCGTCGACTCGGACCGGACACGCATGACCCCGGGCGCACCTGAAAGGAGGCTTTCGAGCGGAAAGGTGATGAGCCGTTCGACGTCCTCCGAAGCCATGCCCGAATTTTCCGTGATGATGTTCACGAGGGGGGCGTTCAGGTCCGGATAGATGTCCTTGGGCATCCGGAAATAAACGATGACTCCCCACAGGCAGACCAGGCCGATCAGGAAGACGGTCAGGAGCCGGTGTTTCAAGGCAAAGTCGATGATCCTGTCGATCATGGGCAATTCTCCGTTAGCAAATGATCATGGCATCTGGAAGCGGGGATCATCAATGGACGTGGGATCCCTTGAGGATTTCGTCATAGAGCTTGGACTTAAGCTGGTAGTTCCCCATGGTGACGACCTTGTCCCCTTCTACGAGCCCGCTGAGGATTTCGAGAAAGCCGTCCATCTTGGACCCGACCGTTATGACCCGCGGGAAAAACGCTCCGTCCCGATAGACGAAAACGATCTTGCGGTCTCGGTCGTCCAGAACGGCGGCCAGAGGCACGGTCAAGGCCCGGGCCTGACGGTCAAGGAGGATGGTCAGAGAGGCGAACATGCCGGGTTTTAGACGATACTCTTCGTTCTTGACTTCGGTCCTGACGGTGACGGTTCTCGTCTCCTCTTTCAGGACGTCCCCGATATACTGGATCCTGCCTTTGAACACGAGGTCCGGGTAGGCGGGAACGGTCACATCGACCTCCTGGCCTTTCCGGACCGCGGCGATGTCGCGCTCATAGATGTCCGCGTCAACGCAGAGGACGCTGGGGTCGAGGACGGTCAAGATCTCGGAGGTCTGGTCGACCATGGCGCCTAAAGAGACGTTGTTGTCCACGATCTTTCCCGGGAGCGGGGCGAACAGGGTGATGGTGGCGTTGATTTCGTGAGTTTCCGCCGTCGTCTTGACTTGGGCTTCCGTGAATCCCAAGATGTGGAGTTTCTTCTCGGCCGCGTTGAGACTGGCTTCGGCCACTTTCCGCTCGGCCTCGGCGGCCTGGAGGTTCTTCCCGGCGCCGGCGCCGCGGTCGAAAAGCCGTTTTTCCCGTTCAAAACTGCTCTTGGCGAGTTCAAAATCGGCCAGCGCCTTGAAAAAATCCGACTTGGCCTCGCCCACGGCTTCGCTCTGGAGGGTGACTAACTCTTGTCCGGATTTCACCCAATCTCCGGGCCGGACGTGGATCCTGGCGATTCGGGCGGGGAACGGGTAGCTGACGATGGCTTTTCTGAACGGGCTGGCCAGGACCTTCCCCGTCGCCCGCAGATGCGAAGACATGGGCTGGTAAGACGCCGAGACGGTCTCCAGGTCGATGGCCTTGATTTCATTTTCAGTGAGACGCACGGAGGTCGTGCTGTCCCAGTCCCGTCCGGCACCGAGCTCCCGCCCTCGGCCGTCTCGGGGTCCGAGACCGGCGCCTCGGCCCGGACCTCGACCGCCGCCCGGAGATGTCTGCGGCGACACCGATGGCTCGGCGTCTGACGAGCGCGTGTCCTTCCGGTGCGAACAGGCCAAGCCGGCGAGTCCAACGGCGATGGCTATCGTCATGGTTATCGCCATGATTCTTTTATTCATCGATGTCTCCTTCCAAGGGCCCGCCGACGGATTTCTCCAGCACGGCGAGGGTGATGCTGTAATTGTAGAGAGCGTCGGCGTAGGCCTTGCGCGCCTCGAGCAGGGTCCGCCTGGCATCGATGAGTTCGATGCCGCCGATCTCGCCCTCCTGGAAGCTGAAGAGGATGAGGTTGTAGACATCCTCCGCCTGGGCCAGGATCTCCTTTTCGAAAAGTGCGATCTGGTCCGCGGCCGTCCGGGCGTTGAAACAGGCCTCGCCGACCTCGAGGCTGATGCGGTTCACCAAGTCCTCGGATTGTCTCTCGAGGGACCGGATGTTGGCCTGGGTCTCGGCGATCCTGCCCCGGGCGGGCTGCCAAAAGAACAAAGGGATGGGAAAGGAGAGGGTGAAGTCCCAGGTCGTCGTTTCCCTGGCCAGGCGGTGCCGTGACAGGCTGAGATCGAAATCGGGGAGGTAGCTCATGACCGCTTCCGTCTTCCTCCGTTCCTCCTTGGCCATGCTGGACTTTGACCTTTCGATCTCGGGGCGGGCGCTGACCGCTTTCTGGACAAGGGCCTCCCGGTCGATGGGGGCAGAGGCCCGGACGAGATTCCCCCGGATCTCGAGTGGCTCGAGCTTAGTCCGGCCGAGGAAATAATTCAGCCGCGCCTTGGCCAGGAGGACGTCGTTTTCCGCGAGTTTGACCGCCGTGGCCGCCTTGGACGCTTCGACGCCGGCCCGGACGACTTCGACCTTGGCGACGTCCCCGGCCTCGTATTTGGCCTTGGCCTTCTCCAGGAAGTCCCGGGCTAGGTCGAGATCCTGGGCGGCATATTTATGTTTTTCTCCCGCCAGAAGAACGCTGTAGAACGCCTCCTTGACCTGAAAGACGATTTCCAGCCTGAGCAGATCTTTATCCGCGAGATATTCCCGGGATTCGAAAGAGGCGATCTTTCCGCGGAGGGAGCGCCGCCCCGGAAACTCCAAGGTTTGGCTCAATCCAAGATAGGATTCCCCCGACTGCCGAAAATGCAGGAGACCCGGCTGGAGGTCAGAGTCGAATTCCAGGGACGGTTGGGGAAAGGCTTTCGCCTGCCTGACTCGGGCCAGGGAGGCTTGGTAATCCTCTTCGGCGGAAAGCCAGAGCGGGTTCCGCGAAAGGGAGATCTCGACGCATTGCTTCAGGGACAACGAGGACGGGCCGTCATCCGCCTTGACCGGCAAGGGACCTGAAACGAATCCGACGGCTGCCGCGACTACCCAAAGGCGTAACCACTTCGCCATATATCCTCCTCATATCTGTACGGGGGAACCATTCGTCCGGAAATCGGACGGCCAGAAGACGCGGAGAGGAGTCAGGCCTGAGGAGGGGATCGCGAACAGAGGGAAAGTACGACGACCTCGTCCATGCGCAGGGGCTCGACCGAGGCGAGAATTCCTTGGCAGAGAAGGGCGGGCACGACGAATACGACCCCGGGACTGGTCGATAGCGACGATGTCAGGAAATGACAGGCGGGGCAATCGTTCCGCGCGGCGATGCGGGTCTCCATATGGAAGAAATTGATGCCCAGGGTGACGGCGGCGAAGGCCAGCAGGGCCATGATTCGAAGGACAGTCCGTGTGCGTGAGGACGTGGTCATCATCCGTTTTATACAACAGGTCGGCGGCGAAATCAACCCATTCAACACAATCCGGTCTGAAGCCCGGGATTTGATTCGGCCCGCTGATTCTGCTATTTT
>JBFYOD010000125.1:0-7358 GCA_041303965.1 Candidatus Aminicenantota bacterium | reverse complement strand
ATCCGGGGTGAGAAGCCTCCTCATTAAATCACCCTTCCTATCATCAGCCGGGGTGATTGCCGGAGCCGCAAGGGCGGTCAATAATGCGATACGGCGGAGAAGCCCCAAGGCCCGCCTTGATCAGGTGCCGAATTGCGATATATAATGAGGCAGAACAAGAGTTGACAGAGGGACAAGCCATGAAGAAGCATTACCAGGATCGACCGGCCTCAGGCGGATTCACCCTGCTCGAGGTCCTCGTCGTCATCGGCATCATGGGCATCCTCCTGATCGTGTCGTATCCCAGCGTCCTCAACATCATGGCCGCCAGGGACCTGGATAACACGACCCGGCAGGTCCAGACTTTCCTGCAGCAGACGAAGTTCCAGGCGGTCAACACGAAGATCGTCCACCGCGTCCGTTTTTACCTCGTCGACAGCTCCTATTGGGCTTACGATATGGAGAGCCTCCAGGCCGACGGGACCTGGATCAAGGTGGGTAACGCCCCGCGCAAGACCATCTCCAACAGCCTCAACGCGACCATCACATTCCCTGCAACTGGCCTGGACCATATGGCCGTCTTTTCCCCCTTGGGGACGTTCCCGGAATTCGCCGTCAACCAGAATTCCATAACTCTGCAGAGCCCGAAGCTCCGCCGCCAGGGGCAGATGGACCAGAGGATCCTGAGCATCTTCATGGGGGGTTCGATCCAATATGCGAAAAGAAAGAGCACCTGAGATGAACACCAAGAAGCATTCCCGCGGCTTTAGTCTCATCGAGGTCCTGGTCGGCATTTTCCTGGTCGCTGTCGCCGTGCTCGGACTGGCCCAGCTTTTCCTGGTCGCCGTCGCCAACAACCTCCAGGCCGACCGCGTGGCCAACGCGACCTTCCTGGCCCAGCAGCAGATCGATTGGCTGCGGGGATTCACCGCCGAAGAACTGGACGTGTACACCAGCACGTCCCTGGCGTCGCGCGACGAGGTCCTCGACCTCAACCTGGACTCCACGAACGACTTCCGGCGGATCACGGGCATCAGCCTGGTGGACAAAACGTTCCATGTCAACATCCATGTCTATTCGGCCGAAAATGTCAGCGGCGTGAGCGCGGCCGCGCTCCTGGCGGACCCGGGCAAGTATCGACCCCGGGCCATGATCTCAACGCTCATCAGTCGATAAAGGAGCTACCGCCGTGAGAACACGTTTGACCTCGTCTTCGAAACGGGCCGCGGGATTCACCATGATCGAGCTCCTCGTCGGCAGCAGCATCATGCTCATCGCCGTCCTTGGTGCCTTGTTCGTCTACGCCCGGAGCAACAAGGTCTCCGTCGAGCAGCAGATGGTCACCGAGATCCAGAACGACGTCCGGGCGTCGATGTTCTTCATCACCCGCGACCTGCGCATGGCCGGGGCGGGGCTCCCCGTCGAATTCTCCCCGTTCTTCCTCCAGGGCTGGGACAACGAAATCCAGACTGGGGGGACGGTCCAGCCCGACCGCGTCCGGCTCATGGGCAATATCGACGATCCTCTCAACCTGCCCATCCGGAACTACCAGGGCGCCTCCGTCACCCTCGATATCGATGACTTCAGCTTCGAGCAGTATTCCTACCCCGACGACTTCTATGTTCAGAAGGTCGCCATCGTCCTGCCCAATCCCGCATCGGCCTGCCGCGCGGCCGAGATCCGTGTTATCACCCACGTCACCCACAACACGGGAGGAGCTACCGAGAAGTTCAACTTCTCCCCCGGCCTGGCCCCGGGCATCGACCCGCCGGGCGGCCTGTCAGGAACCTGCCCGGACCCCGACAACTACGACGGCGGCATGATCTCTTTCATTAACGTCAAGGAATACTGGCTGGACACGACCGGGAACATCAGCGGCCTGACAGCGGGCGTCAAGGGCTACATCGGCGGAGGGGAGGGAGGCGTGCTCTACTGCACCCACAACGGCCTCCACTTCCCCATCGCTCGGAACGTCGAGAACTTCCAGATCGAGTACAACGGCGACATGGACAATGACACCCTCCTTGACGGCTGGACGCCTTGGGACACCAGCTGGACCTTGGACCAGAACGCCAGGATCCAGCAGGTCCGGATCTGGGTCCTCGGACGTACCTCCCAGCCCTTCACCTCGGTCGGGAGGACGCCGCCCGGGGGCATCCACACCTATCGCCGGCCGGTCATCTCCAACAGCCCGGCGTCCTTGACCGATGACCGCCACCGGAGGTTCCTGCTCGATTCGACGTCCAACGTCCGCAACATGAGCCTCAACCTCTACAACCTCGGCCAGAGATGAGGAGCGCCCCATGAACGATCGTATCCAGCGAACCTCCCGGGAAAGAGGCTCCGGCCTCATCGTCATCATCATGATCGTCGCCTTCATGCTGGCCGTGGGCATGCTCCTGCTGACGGTCACGGGCACGAGCCCCAAGGTCTCCGAAAGCCTCCGCCTGCAGGGGATGGCCTTCGACGCCGCCGAGGCGGGATTCAACGCCGCTTGGGTCGTCCTCAACGACGCCTTCAACGGCGGGGTCTATACGTCCTTCGCCGGCCAATACCGGACGACCTACAATGGGGCCGAAGGCCTGGACGATCCGGCCATACCGTCTTCCTACTTCCGCAACCTGACCGACGAACAGATCTTCGCGGACTGCGCCGCCCACCCGGATCCCACCACCATCATCTTCAATTCCGAGCCGCTGGCCACCGACCCGCGCTGCTGGTACACGGTCTTCATCATCAACGACGAGGCGCCCAATACGATCACTCCCAACGACAACGACTGTATCCTAGTCTGCATCGGCCGGGGGCCGAGGAACACCTATAAACGCCTGGAAATCCTCATCGAGTGCCCCCAATAAGGAGAACCCATGAAAAAAATCGCATACCTTACGGTCGCGGCCCTCGTCGCCGTCGGAGCGGCGGCGTTCTTCCCGGCTTTGGCCCAAACGACCTGCGATATCGTCGCGGGCCCAAGCATACTCGGCTACCTGGGCGGCCCGGGTTCGGATTCGTATATCGCCCAGAAGGACAAGATCGTGAACGACATCGGATTGCAGGTCCTCCGGCTGAAGGGGAAGGGGGCGAACTTCTACGGTACGAGCAACTACCCCGTCACCTCGAATTACCGGATGACCGCCGCGTCGGCGGACTTCAACCTCGACGGCTTGGACGACCTGGTCCAAGGCGGCCGGGATTGCGACAACCACAACTACGTCGCGGGCGACACGAACTTGTCCCTCCACATCTGCCAGGGCCTCGATCCGATGGATTCTCACAGATTCCTCTTCCAGGCCGGTGTTTATATCAACTACTTCGGGACCATCCCCGGGGGGACCTACGAAATGAACGGCCTCGGGGCGGGCGACTTCGACAAGGACGGCGATCCGGACATCGTCGCCCTCGACTGGCATGGGATCGTCTGGATCTTCTGGAACCGCTTCATCGAGGACCATCAGAGCCCCGGGGCTTTTCCCCACATCAGCAACGTCCCGACCCCCATCCTCCCCGGAGGATCGGCGAACTCGAACGTCACGCGGGATAATTATGGAGAATATGGTTCCTCATCGTCCCACTGGCGGTGGGAGACCAACATCGCCGTGGGCGATTTCGACAACGACCACGATGTCGACGTCTTTGTCGCCGTGCCGACGAACTGGTACCGCTGGGGCCAGGTCACCGTCTTCGTCAACAACGGTTCGGGGGTCTTCTCCCGGGGGAACTCCTACAATCCCTATTCGACAGCGACCAGTTTCCTCTACGGATGCACCGGCATCGCCCTGGGCGATTACAACAGCGACGGCAGGCTGGATTTCATAACCTGCTCGGCCAGCGACAGAACCGGAGGTCACCCTGACAGCCGCCTCTATCTCTATCGGGGAGACGGATTGGGCGGCTTCACGAAGATCAACGGCAAAACCATCAACTTCGAATACGCCAATAGCTACGGCTACCCCAACTTCCTGAGAGGCGCCGACCTCGACAGCGACGGCGACCAGGATTTCGTCCTGGCGACCGACGGCTACCTGACCAGCCCGATATTTCGGGGCGGCTACGTCTACTGGTACCGGAACGAAGGCAACGAGACCTTCACCAAGATCTGCATTCCCCCCTCCTGCGCCCGCGTGTCGACCTCGGGCGACAGCGATTCGGGCGACGTGGGCGACTTCGACGGCGACAACGACCCCGACTTCTTCGTCGCCGACGGAAACGACTCGCACAATTGCTATTTCTTCATGAACGACACCTACGACACCTACGACTCGCCGGGCACGGCCTCGTCAAAGAACATGATGGACTGCGACTTCCTGGACGCGGACAACGCCATCGTTTCGGCAACCATACATGTCAACGATAACAAGCCCGCCAATACGACGATCACCTACTACCTCTCGAACTCCAATGACGAGGCCGGCCTCCCGAAATGGGAGGGGCCCGTCACGGACGGTGTCGAGTGGAATTTCGAGGCCCCCGGCAGCTTCCTCCGTTGGAAAGCCGTTCTGGCCACCGCAAACAATCGCGTGACCCCGACCGTCCGCAGGATCGATCTGGATTACAAATACCTCACCAAGCGGGAGTATTCGCGCACCTCCCAGACCCTGGCCCTCGTCAATATCGGGGGCAGCGACGCCAAGGAAGAGGTGCTCTATTCGGCCTCCTTCGAATTCCCCAAGTGGCGGGGCCACCTCAGGTCCTGGGACGTCACCAATCTCGACCTGGCCTACACCAAGAACTCCGAGATACAGGACATCAAGAGCATCGACGCCCTTCTTCTCAAGGACGCGGGCGTAGTGCTGAACAGCAAGTCCTGGTCGGCCCGGACGATCTACACGGCCTACGATGCCAGCGGCGACCTGAAGTATAACGATCGGATCCCGTTTGCCGTCTCGGAGAGCGCGACCCTCGACGACTACCTTGGCCTGGGCGAAAACAGCCCAGAGGTCCCCCCCCTCATCAGGTTCGTCTTGGGGTATAACGACGAGAGTGCCCGGGAACGGCCGTGGAAGCTCGGCGACATCAACCATTCCTCACCGCAAGCCCTCCTGCCTCCGAACGAGAATCCCGTGCTCATGGGTGGCGGCTACGAAGCTTTCATGAACAGCAACGCCAACCGGCCCAAGGTCATCCTCGTGGGCGCCAACGACGGCATGCTCCACTGCTTCGACCCCGTCACGTTGGAGGAGCTCTGGGGCTTCATCCCCAACAACCTCCTTCCCAAGCTCAGAAAGATGCACATCATCGATCCCGAATGCGGCGACTACATCAACCACGAGTACTTCGTCGACGGGACGCCGGCCATCGGCGACGTCTACTTCAACGGCGGATGGCACACCGTCCTGGTCTGCGGCCAGGGTGCCGGCCAGGGCCGCGACACCCTCTGCTATTACTTCTGCCTCGACATCACCAACCCCATGGATCCCCAGCCGCTCTGGGAGTTCGCGGATCCCGATACCATCGGCGAGACCTGGTCCACGCCGGCCATCGGACGCATTAGCAACTCCGGCAAGTGGGTCGCCTTCTTCGGCTCCGGCTACGACAACAACACGACCGAGGTCGTGGGCAACAGGCTCTACGCGGTGGACATCGAGACCGGACAAGCCCTGAAGACCATGGAACTCAGCGAGAACCATGAATCGAGCCCCTTCGGCATCCAGAACACCCTGCCCGGCGCGCCGGCGGCCGTGGACCTGACGAACGACGGCTACGTCGACGTCGTCTTCATCGGCGACCTCCTCGGCCGGATGTGGCGGATCGACGTCTCCGGAAATCCCAACGCCTGGAACCCTGAGGTCATCTACCGCGATCCCTACATGCATCCCATCATCACCAAGCCCGCCGTGGACGTCGATACTTCCGACCATTACGCCAGGCTCTACTTCGGAACGGGGGGCGACGAGGCTGCGCCCAACACCGGATTGTATTCCTTCATCGCTTTGAGGAGTTCCGCCACGGGCTCGGCGGCCGTCAGTTGGTATCTCGGCCCAGACGACCTGGCCATCCAGCTCGGGATCTCCGCCGGACTGAAGAAGGGCGAGTTGGGGCAGGGCGAGAAAGTCTGGGCAGACCCTGTCGTGTCCAACCATATCGTCTATATCGCCACCTTGTTCTACAGCATCGAAAACCTCAACCCCTGCATGACCCTTACGGGCACGGGTAGGATCTACGCCAGGTTCACGATCGGGGACAAGGTCGGCGGCTCGGCCCTGCTCGGGCAAACGGGCGAAACGATCCAGTCCCTGGCCACCAAGCAAAAGGTCCGCTCGGCGGTCGTCATAGGCGAAATCCAGAAGGTGACTTCGGGAAGCGATCCGGCCATCAACAAGCAGAAGGTCTTCATTCAGGATTATTCGGCCCCCGCCGGCGAAGGCCCCGAGCCTCCGAGCGAGGTCCTGGCCATCTCCGTCCAGGCGTCCAAACTGGTCATCAAATCGTGGCGGGAGGTCTATCGGATCATCCGGTAGGGCCGTCGCGAGGCCGTCACGACGACGGCTCATCCCGCGAAACGCCGGTTGACGCCGCCGGCAGGAAGGCGACGCCGAAAGAGGCGGGCTTAGCCGATTTCCGGCGCTAGGGGCGATCGGACGACGGGGAGACGGTCAGACCACGGGGCCTGCGCAGTGCGGACGGCCGTGCGTTTGACAAGCGGAGACGGTCGGACGATAATCGGAAGAGAGCGCTATGAAGAAAGCATTGATATTCCTCGCCGTCATCGGACTAGCGGGTTCCTTGGGCGCCCAGAGCCTCGTGGAACTGGCCAAGCGCGAGAAAGAGCGTCGCGAGAGCTTCCGTGGCCGTCACGCCGTTGTCGTCAAGAACTCGGACCTCCTCCTGGTCAAGCGAGTCGCCGCAGTCGAGGTCAGCAACCCTGGCGCAGTGGCCGGCGGTGACCGGCAGGCCGCCGATCAGGGCACCGGGGGAACGGACGTCACGGGCGATAGCGGGCCGGTTACGCCACCGTCGGGATCCAAGGCGGCTTCGGGATCCGTTCTCATGGAAGACAACGCCGAAGACGACCCGGCCGAGGGCGGCGGGCCTCTCGAGGAGCAGCTCAAGGCGGCAGACGAAGTCGTCGAGAAGCTGACGACCGAAATGAACGCTCTCCTCCGGCAATATGAGGCCCAGAACACTATGGTCCCCGGGTCTATCATCCAGGAGCAGATCGAAGAGACCAATCAGCGGCTCGTCCGGGCCCAGACCCGACAGTCCAAGCTCCGGGCAAAGATGGAAAAAAAGGGCATCGCCCCCAAGAAAGATCCCGGATCCGTCGACCGCTAAACCCGATCCTCCAACTCCTCCGCCAGAAGATGCAGGATGAAGAGGTGCGCTTCTTGGATGCGCGGCGTCGAGCGGCAGGGCACATCGAGGAGATGATCCGCGAGCGG
>JBFYOD010000124.1:0-24943 GCA_041303965.1 Candidatus Aminicenantota bacterium | reverse complement strand
ATCATGCCCCGGGCGGCGCCCAAGTCATGCCTTGCGGATTAATATATTTGGAGATTGAATGAAAGGAAATGTCACCGGCGACCCGGCTAGGATCTGACAGAGGAAGTGGCGAGGAGGTAGGCGAAGCAGAGGGCGTTGAGGATAGCCAGCCGAAGGAACACGGCGGGTAGGCCCCAGAGGGGAATGATCACGGCGGAAGCCAGGGCCGCGCCGGCGAACGAGGCCAGGAGGTCGACGCCGTAGCCGAGGCCCTGGTGGGGTCGCTCGCGGAGGAGAAACTTGCTGGCGCAAACAAAGAGATAGCCCCCGAGGGCGCCGAAGACGAGAAGAAGCGCGAAGGGGACGATCTCTCCGCCCGCCCCAGAAAGGCTCTTGAGCGCGGCGAGGAGCGTGAGGACGAAGGCCCCTTGGACGATGGGCAGGGCGGCGGGGGTCGTCCGATTCTGACGCCTGGCCAGGAGCGAGCCGAGGACGAGCCCGGCCATAAAGAGGGCGAGGAGGAGCGGGATCTTCCCGTAGACGCAGCCGAAATTGGCCTGGAAGGCGATGAACACGGCCAGTTCGACGACGATCGATGTCAAACCCATGACGGCGATGGGAACGAGGAAAAGGGCAGCGGAACGCTTCTTTCTGAGCGCCAGGAAGGCCAGGCCGAGGGCAAAAACGGCCAGGGGAGCGTCGAGGAGCCAGCCCGGGGGGATCCGGCCGGCGGCCCGAAGGAGTTTCGACTCCAAACCGCGGAACTGGGCGGCCCAGAGGATCGAATGAAAGTAGTAGCTCACCGGTACGAGATCGAGGTTGATCCTCGTTGCCGGTCCTGAAATTTTCGCGGCCAGATACTGGACGCGAAGAGGGTTGAGGCGGGCGGGGAGCATCTCCGGGCTGACGAACCTGTTGTCGAGACCGAGACTGACGATCGCCGCCGATAATCGGTCAGGATCGATCGAGAGCGGATTATCCGAGGCCAGGAACACGCAATTGCCGCCCGGAACGGCCACGACCTCGGGAAAGGCGCCGCGCAGGGTGCCGGCAAGACAACTCAGGAATTGGGCCAACGCGTCACTGATGTAGTTTTCGGCCGAGGGGACGGTGAAACAGAGCACGCCGCCGGGGTTGAGTTTTTTTCGCGCCTCGAGGAAAAACTCGCGCGTGTAATACCGGTTGACCTGGGCCGTGGCCGGCTCGGGCAGGTTGAGGACGATCGCATCGAAATGCTCGTCGGTCCGCTCGAGGAAAGAGCGGCCGTCCTGGTAGAAGATCCGGACACGCGGGTTCCTAAGGGCAGAGAAATCCGCCGCGGCCAGGTGCTTTTCGGAAAGCCGGATGATGGCCGGGTCGAGCTCGACATAGTCCAGCCGGACGCCGGGATATTTCAGCGCTTCGGCGGCCCCGCCGCTCGCTCCACCCCCGATGAGGAGAACGCTGCGGATGCCATCACGCTGGAGGAGGGCGAAATGGACCGATTCCTCGGCGGCGCCGGCGTCCGGGTGCGAGAAGACCGTAAGGCCGTTGTCGAAGAGCGTCACCTGCTCCTCGGTCTTGATGACCTGGAGCTTCCCGTATGGCGTGTCCTTGGCCTCGACCAGGCTCAGCGGTTTCCAAGCCGCTTTCTGGGACGGGAGATCGAGCGCGGCCATGCAGGCGGCGGAGACGAGCGCCGCTGCAACGAGCCAACGCGTCCGGCCGCGCTTCATACCCGCGAAGATCAGGACAGCCGCCCCGGCGCCGATGAGGGCCGCTCCCTGCCAATTCGAGAACCGGGGTATCAGAAGAAAATGGACGACGAGCCCGGCCGCGGCCGCTCCCGCCGATTCCAGGAGGTAGACAAGGGAAACGTCGCCACCGAGGAGACCGGCGTTGAGGACGAAGTAATGGCCAAGAGGGAAGCTGAGAAGAAAGCTCAGGAAAATGGCGAAACCGATGGCGGGGAAAAGCCCCGTGAGCTCGGCCGGCAGGATCCCCAGAAGGCTGTGCGAGAACCTCAACGCGGCGAGGCTCATGAAGAAAAGGACGATCGCCAGGACGTAAAGGCCGTAGAGGCGTCTGGAAGAGGACCCGTTCGCACTTCCGGGCCGGGCGAGACTGCCGAGGCCTCCGCAGAGAAGCCAGGAGCCGAGGAAAAGGCCGAACGTGAGTTCATTGCCGTAAAATTCCGCGCAAAACTCCCGAAGGAGATAGATTTGAAAGGCCGCGGCCAGAAAGCCGAGGAGGAGGGCGGGGAGCCGGGGCCTCAGGTCCAGACCCCGGGAATGGGCGTGCCGCATGTGTCGCACCGGCCGGCCTTGAGCCGGATCGTTTCGATTCGGTAGCCGACCCTCTGGACGACCACTTTCCCGCACTTGGGGCAGAACGTGTTCCCGCCCTCGTGGCCGGGCACGTTGCCCAAGTAGACAAAGCGCAGGCCCTCCTCGAGGGCGGTCTCGCGGGCGGCTTCCAAGGTGGATATGGGGGTCGGCGGGAGGTTCTTGACGAGGTACATCGGTTGGAAACGGGAGAAATGGACGGGGACCTGGTCCCCAACCTCGTTCCTGATCCACTTGGCCATCTCCCGGATGAGGTCCATCCGGTCGTTCAAAGTGGGGATGACGAGGTAAACGACTTCCAGCCACGCCTTGGATCTGGCCACGGCGCGGATCGTCTCGAGGACGGGCTTGAGCTCGCCGCGGACATATTCCGAATAGAATTCCTGTGAAAAGCCCTTCAGGTCGACCTTGACGGCGTCGACGACGGCCAGGAGGTCGGCGAGGGGGATCGGGTTGATGTGCCCGCCTGTCACGACGAGGTTCCTGACGCCTCTGCGTTTCGCCCGGATGGCCGTGTCGTACATGTACTCGAAGAACACGGTCGGTTCCGTGTAGGTGTAGGCGATCGAGGAGCACGCGGCAGTTTGCGCTTGGGCCGCCGCCGAATCGGGCGACAGGTCGAAATGATCGATCTGCTCGGGGCGCACTTGCGAGATCTCCCAGTTCTGGCAGAATTTGCAGTTGACGTTGCAGCCCGCCGTGGCCAGGGACAAGGCGGAGGTCCCGGGCAGGACGTGGAAGAAGGGCTTCTTTTCGACCGGGTCGACGTTGAGGCTGCAGGCCTTCCCGTAGACCAGGGTGTAATACGTCCCGCCCATGTTCTCCCTGACGCCGCAGTAGCCCCGTTCCTTGTCGCCGAGCCGGCAGAGCCGCGGACAGAGCCGGCACTCGACCTCGCGGTCGGGGAGCTTGTCATAGTAGCGGGCCTCGACGCGGGAGAGGTTGGGTTTGGCACCGAACGCGGCCAGGCCGGCGCGGACGGAAGGAAGGCCGGTGCCGATGACGAGTCCGGCCCCCGCCGCCCCGCGGATGAAAGACCGTCTTTTCACAGGACGGTCTCCTCGACCGTTTCGATCGAACCGAGGCCGGCCCGGCCTAGGCCCATTTTTTCGGCCGTGGCCAGGTAAGAGGGCTCCCGGCCCTCCTCCTTGAGGGTCGGCAGGCCGGCATCGGCCCTGAGCCGCTCGATGATGCTCCAGCCGACACTGTCGGCCGCGACGGGATCCAGGCTGAAGATCAGCCCGCCGTATTGCGCGGCCCAGCGGGCGTGGTAGGAAGGGCCTTTATGGTATTGGACGACAAGGGCGTCGATGATCGAGACCTTGTGCTTGCCCTTGACGGGGGGAGCGTCGAAGACCTCGGCGACGAACGGGTTGCAGTGGAAGTCGTGGTACTTGTTGGGATTGTGGATGGCCCCAAAATAGTTCTTCAGCCCGGCCGTGACCCCGGCCAGGCCGTGGTCTTTGAGAATGGCCAGGCTGACCGAGGCCGTGACGAACTCCGTCTGGATCTTAGAAAAAAGACTGCCGACGCTAAGATGAGAGACGAGGCCGGTTTCGTACCCGACGCCATCCGTGTCCGTACCGAAGACCTTGATCCCGCTCCGCCCGGCGCTCGTCGCGTAGCCGGCGTCGCGGAGCTCTCGCGTCGTCCTGTCCCAGATGAAGAGGTTTTTACCCTGAAGGCCGTTTCGAGAGAGCCACGAGGCGAGCGGCAGGGCGACGTCGGGCCGCGTGCTAAGGGCTCTTCCTCCGATGGTGTTGACCTTGATCCCCACCCGGTCGTCGGGCCGGAAGAGCGAGGAGACGGCGCGCGGTCCGTCCTTCTCGCCCGACAGGAGCGCGAAGCCCCGGCTGAACATCCTGGTGACGACGCCCGGGTCCGCGGCGCCGGTCGATGTCCACACATTGCCGGCCTTGACGATGACGACGCGAGCGGCGGCCATGGCGGATCCATGATGTCTCTTTTCCCGGGACCTGTCAACGGGGGCTTCCCCCGTACTTGCCCATAAACCGGCTTGCCAAGAGAGCACCGCTTCGCTATATTATCCCTGTATTCCGGAATGGAGGTCGAGGATGAAACGCACCCTGACCAGGAGAGGATGGGTTGTTCCGGCCGCGCTCGCGGCGGTTTTACTCTTTGCGCCTGCAGCCGTCCGGGCCCAGGCGAGAGAGGGCAGCCCTGAGCTCGCCGTTCTGGTCCCACGGGTGGACGCCTGGACTCAGACCGAAGCTCCCCGCAGTTTCTTCCCCGAAAGCCTCTTCGAATATATCAATGGGGCGGCCGAGAGTTATCTGAGTTACGATTTCCGGGAACTCCTCGTCGTCGACCTCGAGAAAAAGGGTACTGAGGCAACACTGACCTTGGAGATCTACGACATGGGGAGCCCCGTCAACGCCTTCGGCATCTTCGGCGCTGAGCGCTACCCGGAGAACAAGGCCGTCCCCGTCGGCGAGCTGGGTTACCTCGAAGGCGAGGCCCTGAACTTCATGACCGGGCGGTTCTACGTGAAGATGCTCGGTTTCGGACTGGGGGAGGAGACGGGGTCCGTCCTCGCCGGCGTCGGGGCGCGGGTCGCGGCCGCGGTCAAGGCCACGGGCTCGCTTCCCGCGTTTGTCCTCGCTTTTCCCAAGGAGAACCTCGTCGCCCAAAGCGAGAAATACATCAAGAAGAACTTCATGGGCTACGAGTTCCTCGGCAACGGCTATGTCGCGACATACAAAGTTGTCGGAGGGGAGTTCGAGGGATTCTTCGTTGAGGGAGGATCCGAGAAGGACGCCGAAGACATGCTCGGGAAACTCCTCGAGGCCCTGGCCAGGGACAAGCAGACTCCTGAAAAGACCGCCCTCGGCTTTCATTCCCGGAACCGCTACGGCCAGCATCTCTACATAGGCCGCGTCGGGAACGGCCTCTGCGGCGTGATGCGCGTCCCCGACGGCCTGGAAGCGGCGGCAGGATCTCTCCTTGAAGCCCTGAAGGCGTCCCTGGCCAAGGTGCGGTCCGCGAAATAATGGCCGGCAAGAACTTGGACGAAGACAGATTCCTTAAAGCCGCGATCGCGGTCATCGTCCTTTTCGTCGTCGGGGTCGTCCTGAAACTGGCCCAGTCCGTCCTCATCCCGTTCATCCTAGCCGTCTTCCTGTCCTACATCATCGACCCCGCGCTGACCTTTCTGACCAGATGCCGGTGCCCCCGGCCTGGGGCCGTCCTCATCGTCCTGGCCTTGATGTTCGTCTTCCTGTACCTCGCCGGAGCGCTCTTCTATTCGAGCGGCAAGTCGCTCGCCGCCGAACTGCCGAGATTTCAAGGCCGGATCGGCGAGATCGCTCGGTTCTTGGAAAAGGGAGTCGGGCCCTTCAAGGTCGATCTGTCTTCGGCCCTGGGAAAACTGGACATCGGGAAGATCGGCGCGTTGATCGTCTCCGCGCTCGGCCCTTTCTTCTCGGTCCTCGGCAAGCTCCTCTTGGTCTTCCTCTTTCTCATCTTCATCGTTGCGGGCCGGGGCCGGGCCGCCGCGAAAATCCAAAAAGCCCTGGGGGACGGCCGGTCCGGCCGGGTCAAGGCGGTCTTCGATGCGACGAACGCCCAGGTCCGCAAATACCTCGTCATCAAGACAGCCATGAGCCTGGTCAACGGCCTGATCGTCTGGATCGTCCTGGCCATCTTCGGCGTCGAATTCGCCCCCCTCTTCGGATTCCTGGCTTTCGTCCTCAATTTCATCCCCGATTTCGGTTCGCTCGTCGCCACGGTCCTCAGAGTGGGATTCGCCTTTTTTCAATTCGGGACGTTTTGGACGCCCTTCTGGATCCTCATTATCACCGTGGGATTGGACTCGATCTTCGGATATTTCCTCGAACCCAAGATCATGGGCAAGGGTCTCGGGCTCAGTCCTCTGCTCGTCTTTTTCTCGCTGTTGTTCTGGGGATGGCTCTGGGGTATCCCGGGGATGATCCTGTCGGTGCCGCTTACAGCCGTGATCAAGATCGTCTGCCAGAATGTCCCGGCGCTGCGGCCGGTCGCCGTCCTGATGGGGTCCTGAGAGAAAAACACGGAACGGAGGTCAGGGGAGGACCATATCCTCCGCTTCGATGACGAACGCCTCCGCCGATATCCTCTTGATCTTCCGGCCGAAAAAGGCCTTGAGCACCTTCTCGGCGGCCTGTTGCTCGGCGCTTTTCTTGGATGGCCCCTTCGATTTGGCCAGAACCTTTTCCCCGAGGCGGACCTCGACGACGAACGTCCTGTCGTGGGCCGGCCCCTTTTCCGAAACGAGACGGTAGCCCGGCGCCGGCAGGCCTGCCTTCTGGCAGATCTCCTGCAGCGCGGATTTGGAGTTATTGACCGTCAGCGTTTCGGATTTGATAGGCTTCAGGGATGAACGGAGCAGGCCGCAGATGAATCGCCGGGCCGCGTCGAACCCGCCATCGAGATAAACGGCCCCGGCCAGGGCCTCGAACGAGCCGGCCAAGATCGAGACTTTCTTCCTGCCGCCGCTTTTTTCCTCGCCCTTACCGAGGAGGATAGCCCTGTCGAGCTTGATGGCCCGGGCGAGGTGGGAAAGGGCCAGGGTGCTTGTCGCCGAGGCCTTGAGCTTCGACAGTTCCCCCTCGTTCCGGCCGGGAAACGCGGCGAAGTAAAAATCGGCGGCGACAAGACCGATGACCGAATCGCCCAGGAATTCGAGCAGCTCGTTGTCCTCGGGGCGGTCCGGGCTCGTCTCGTAGGCGTGGGAGCTGTGGGTCAAGGCCCTGGTCAGGAGGCCCGGGTCCTTGAAGACGTGGCCGACGGCTTTTTCGAGGCGTTCGCGCTTTACGGTTTTCATGCCGGCCGCGTGCTGCCGGCGTCACTGAACGGGTAGACCGGCCGGCCGCCGACGATGGTCATGGCCACGCCGCCCCTGAGCGTCCAGCCGTCGAAGGGCGTATTGCGTCCCTTGGATTCGAAATGGTTCTTATCGATCGTCGTTTCGCGGTCCAGGTCGAGGACGGTCAGGTCCGCGTCCGCGCCGGCGGCGATGCGGCCCTTTGCGGCGAGGCCGAGTAGACGGGCTGGGTTCGCGGCCAGGAGTTCGACGAACCGGCCAAGCGTGATGAGCTTCCGGTGGACGAATCGGTCGAGGATAAGGGAAACGGCCGTTTCGAGGCCGACGACGCCGAACGGGGCTTTCTCGAAGTCCCTGTTCTTTTCCGCAGCCGTGTGCGGGGCGTGGTCGGTGGCGATGATGTCGACGACCCCCGTCCGGACGGCCTCGACCAGGGCGGCCACGTCGGATCCCGCCCGTAGGGGCGGGTTCATCTTGAAGTTCGTGTCGCGGGACCCGAGCGCTTCGTCGGTGAGGAGGAGATGGTGGGGCGTCGCCTCGGCCGAAACGCGGATGCCGCGGCTTCTGGCTTCTCCAACGCTCCGGACGCCGCCGGCGGTCGAAAGATGGGCGATGTGGACGCGCGTCCTCAGGGCCTCGGCCAGGATGATGTCGCGGGCGATCATGATCTCCTCGGCGGCGGCGGGGATGCCGGCCAGGCCGAGCCGCGCCGCGACGGGGCCTTCGTGCATCGAGCCCCCCTCGGCCAAGGCCCGGTCCTCGCAGTGGTCGATGACGAGACCCCCGCAAGACGCCGCGGACGCGAGGGCC
This sequence comes from Candidatus Aminicenantota bacterium, assembly GCA_041303965.1. Classification (GTDB taxonomy): domain Bacteria; phylum Acidobacteriota; class Aminicenantia; order Aminicenantales; family Saccharicenantaceae; genus RBG-16-66-30. The sequence goes on along the minus strand of JBFYOD010000124.1, from coordinate 17,008 downwards.
CGGCGCATGACCCGGCTGTTCATGACGGGGAGCCCGTCGTCCGAGAAGGCGACCGCTCCAGAGGTCATAAGGCCGGCCATGTCGACGAGCTCCTCCCCCCGGCCCCCGCGCGTGACCGCGGCGATGGGGAGGACGTTGACGACGGCGTTACGGCCGGCTTCGGCGAGGATCCGCTCGGTCACGGCGCGGCTGTCGTTGATGGGATCCGTGTTGGGCATGGCGCAGACCGTCGTGAAACCGCCCCTGGCCGCCGCCCTGGCGCCCGTCGCGATCGTTTCTTTGGTCTCGAAGCCCGGCTCTCTCAAGTGGACGTGCATGTCGATGAGCCCGGGGACGACGACGAGCCCCGTGACGTCGATCGTCCGATCTGGCGAGGCGTCTAGCCTTGTGCCCACCGCGGCGATCATTCCGCCGGAGAGGAGGATGTCGAGGAGTCCGTCGAGGCCGGTCGAAGGGTCGACGACCCGGCCGCCGCGGACGAGGGTCGTCACCTTTGTTTTCTCCCGCCGGCCTTGACCGGTTCGGCGATAAGGACCTCGTCGACTCCGTCGATCTCCTTGAGGCGCACCTTGACGACCTCGCGGCGCGACGTCGGCAGGACCTTCCCGACATAGTCCGGCCGGATGGGCAGCTCGCGGTGGCCGCGGTCGACGAGGACGACGAGCTGGATGCTCTGCGGGCGGCCGCGGTCGATGAGGCCGTCCATGGCGGCCCGGATCGTCCGTCCCGTCATCAGGACATCGTCGATGAGCAGGATGTCCTTTTTGACCACGGAGAAGCCGATCTCGGCTTCCTCGAGAGCCCCTTTCGTCTTCGAGGCGGTCACGTCGTCCCTGTAGCGGGTGATGTCGAGAATGCCGACGGGGATGTCGATCCCTTCCAGTTCCTTGACGAGATGGGCGACGCGCTTGCCGATGTAGATGCCGCGGGATTTAACGCCGACGATGACCAGACTCTTGAGGTTCCGGTTCCTCTCGATGATCTCGGTGGCCACGCGTGTCAGGACGCGCCGGATCTTGCTGGCGTCCATGATCCGGGCCTTGATTTTCTCTTCCATGCGATCACTCCTTAGGCCGTGTGAGTTCCTCTTGAACATGCATGAGATCACCCCAAATGTCAACCCCGCGATAGGAAGTAGGCCCGGGCTTCCTCGACGTCCCGCCCGATGCGGGCGCCGAGGGCCGCGGCGCTGGGGAACTTCCTCAGAGGCCGAAGCTTGCGGAGCAGGCGTACGGTGAGTTCCACGCCGTAAAGGGAGCCGCGGTAGTCGAGCAGAAGGGTCTCCACGCTCAGGGGATGGGGGCCGAAGGTCGGGTTGGTGCCGATGCTGGTCAAGGAGTGGAAAGTCCGGCCCAGGCGGACGGTCTCCGTGATGAAGACGCCTTCGGGCAGAAGCTCGCTGGCCGTGTCCAAGTTGGCCGTGGGAAAGCCGAGGAGCTCGCCCCGGTGCTGGCCTCGAACAACATTCCCGGAGATCTCGTACGGCCTTCCGAGCAGGCGGGATGCCTCTTCGACCCGTCCGCGGCCGAGGAGGCGGCGGATCACGCTCGAGCTGACGATCCGGCCGTCGAGGATGGCCGGGGGGACGACGTGGACGGCCAGGCCGGACCGCCGTCCCAAGGCCCGGAGGCGGCCGGTGTCGCCGCGCCTGTTACGGCCGAACCTGAAGTCGCGGCCGACGACGACTTCCCTGGCGCCGAGCCTGGCCGCGAGGATACCTCCGACAAAAGCCGGGCAGGAAAGCCGGGAGAAGGACATGTCGAAGGAGGTCACGACCACGGCGTCGACGCACGTATCGCCGAACCTTTCCAGCCGCCTCTCCGGCGTGTCGATCATCTTGACCGACTTTTTGCCGAGGGCGCGCTCCGGATGGGGATCGAACGTCAGGACGAGCGACCGGAGACCCCGCTTTTCGGCCAGGGCGCACAGCCGGGACAGGATTTTCCGGTGACCGAGGTGGAGACCGTCGAAGTTCCCCACAGCCACAGCCGCGGGGAGCGGGAGGAGGCGGGCGTCGTCGAGGCCGCGATAAACGACCATGCGGCTACATCTTGACGATGTCGGCTTTCTTGAGGTAGGCCAGCTTGAGCTGGTCGAGGACACCGTCGAGGAATTCCTGCTCTTCGGCTTCGAGGTTGCCCTTCGTCCGGTCCTTGAGGAGGTCGAGGAGGTCGATATTCCTCTTAGCCAGGGCCAGGCTCTCGTGGCGTTGGCCCGTCGCCGGGTCTTCCACGAGCCCGAGCTGGACCAGGGCGGGGAAGTAGAGGAGGATGACGACGGAGCTGAATTCGAGGGGGGGAAGGAACTCCGAACCTCCGGGGAGCTCAGCGTCGTCTTTGATCTTCGCGTCGTCATCGGTCATGGCGGGATCCTTTATTTGGCGGCCGGGGCCGATCTCTTCCTGAGGATGAGCGTGGCCTTGATGAATTCGTCGAGGTCACCGTCGAGGACCTTGTCCGTGTCGCCGGTTTCGACCCGGGTCCGCAGGTCCTTGATCATCCGGTAGGGGTGGAGGACGTAGGAGCGGATCTGGTTTCCCCAGGCGATGTCGGATTTCGCGTCTTCGAGAGCGTCGATCTTGACCCGTTTATTGCGCTGTTCGAGCTCGTAAAGCCGGGACTTGAGGACCTTCATGGCCGAGGCCTTGTTCTTGTGCTGGGAACGTTCGCTCTGGCACTGGACGACGATGCCGGTCGGGATGTGCGTGATGCGGACGGCCGAGTCGGTGGTGTTGACGTGCTGGCCGCCCTTGCCGCCCGAACGGTAGGTGTCGATCTTGAGATCCTCCGGATTGATACCGACCTCGATGTCCTCGTCGACTTCGGGGTAGACGAAAACGGCGGAGAACGACGTGTGCCGCCTCTTGGCGGCGTCGAACGGGGAGATCCGCACCAGGCGGTGGACGCCGGTTTCCTGGCTTAGGTTCCCGAAGGCGTAGTCCCCCTCGATCCTGACCGTCGCGCTCTTCAAGCCCGCTTCTTCTCCGGGCTGCTGGTCGAGGATTTCCACCTTGAATCCCTTGCGCTCGGCGTACCGGAGGTACATCCTGAGGAGCATCATGGACCAATCCTGGGATTCGGTCCCGCCGGCGCCCGGGTGGATCGTCAGGATGGCGTTACGGGGATCGTCTTCGTCGTAAAAAAGCGCCCGGAGCTCCGCCTCCTGCAGGTCCTTGTCCAGCCGGCTAATGCCGGCCTCGGTTTCCGCCACGACGCTTTCGCCTTCGGCGGCGAGCTCCGTCAGGACCTCGAGGTCTTCTTTCTGGCCGAGGATCTGTCTGAAGAACTGGATGTCCTTCTCGAGGCGCTTTTTTTTCTGCTGGAGGGCCTGGGAAGTCTTCTGATCCTGCCAGACTTCGGGGGAGGCCAGTCGCAGGTTAATGGCATCCCACTCGGCGTTCTTGCGATCTAGGTCAAAGAAAGCCTCGGACCTCTTCGATCTTCTCGAAAAGGCCGGTGAGGCGTATCCTAATGTCAGTTGATTTGTCGAGGGCCATGTTCGTTTCTTTCCTGGGCTTTCTTACCACAGCCAGAATAGGGGACGAGAGGAACAATGTCAAGCCGGCGACCGGCAGGACATCCCCGGCCCGGGCACAGCCCGGACCGGCCTAGTCCTGGACGACCCGGAAGTCGGTCTTTTTCTTGGCCTCCGCGTTCAGCTTGTTGAGCAGGGCGACAGCGGGATCCCTGGACGTGAAGCCTCCCAGCCTGACCCGGTACCATGTCCGGGTGTCCGTGGGCCTGGGGTCGGCGACGAAGGACGCGTAGCCCTGCTTTTTATACTTGTCCGCGAGCGCCTGGGCCTGGGACTTCTCGGCGAAAGCGGCGATCTGGACATAGTACAGGCCGGATCCCCCGGCTGGGGCCTTCATGGCCGTGGTCTTCGTTTTATCGGCGGCCGGCTTGTTGACCACGGGCTCCTGGGCCTTCGGCTTCGACTCGGGCTCGCCCATGGCCTGTTGGGTCTCGGAGGCGGGGGGCTGGACAGGGGGTTCTTTGACGGGTTCCGCGATCTGCTGGGTGACGACCTGGGTTTGGGAAGCGACCCGGACCTGCTTTTTGCCGACTGAAACGCCGAGCAGGAAGATGAACACGCCCAAGGCCAGAACACCGAGGAAGATGACGACGAGCAGGGAGCTCGAGACCTGGATCTCCCGGAAATCTTTGTTTTTCATCAGTTCTATTTTTTCTCCTGGGATTTATCGTAGCTGAAGGCCTTCAGGAATTCCATAGGCAGCGGGAAAACGATCGTGGAATTCTTTTCGGTGGCGATCTCGGACAGCGTGCTCAGGAACCGCAGCTGGAGGGCCTGCGGGTTCCGGGAGATGATGTCCGCGGCTTGGGTCAGCTTGTCGGCGGCCTGGAATTCGCCGTCGGCGTGGATGACCTTGGCCCGCCTTTCCCGCTCGGCCTCGGCCTGCTTGGCGATGGCCCGGATCATGTTCTCAGGCAGGTCGACCTGCTTCATCTCGACGAGCTGGACCTTGATGCCCCAGGGATCGGTGTGCTGCTCGATGATCTCCTGGAGGCGGGCGTTCAGCTTGTCCCGCTCCGAGAGGAGGTCGTCGAGCGGAACCTGGCCGAGGAGGCTGCGCAGGGTGGTCTGGGCCAACTGGGAGGTGGCGTAGATGTAATCCTGGACCTCGATCACGCACTTGATCGGATCGATGACCCTGAAGTAGAGGACGGCGTTGACCTTGACCGTGACGTTGTCCTTGGTGATGACGTCCTGGGGCGGGATGTCCATGGTGATGAGCCGCAGGCTGATCTTGACGATCCGGTCGATGGGGGCGAAGACGAGGATGAGGCCCGGCCCCTTGGGCTGGGGTAGAAGGCGGCCGAGACGGAAAATGACTCCCCGTTCGTATTCTCTCAGGACCTTGATCGAATTCAGGATGTAAAGAACGATCAATCCGACGACGATGATGGGATAAGTGATCATGATGCCCTCCTTATCAGGCTTTGCCGACTTTAATTTTCAAACCTTCGAGGACCTCGATGACTTTGACCTTTTCGCCCGTCCGAACGGGCTCTTCGGCCTCCGCCGTCCAGAGCTCGCCGTGGACGAAGACCTTCCCCGAAGGGGCGAGGTCGGTCCTGGCCGTGCCTGTCTCGCCGATCATCCCCTCGCGCCCGGAAAATGAGCGGCGGGCTTGGGCCCGGAAGACCAGGGTGAGGAGGAAAAGAACGATCAACGAGACGCCGATGGCTACCGGGAGGACGAACCGCAGGCTCGGCCGCAGCTCGTCGATGGGAGCCTTGATGAGCATGAGAGAACCGATGATCATGGCGGCGATCCCTCCAACGGCCAACATTCCGAAGCTTTGGACCTTGACCTCCAGGATGAACAGGATCAGGGCGAGGAGGACGAGCCCCAGCCCGACGTAATTGATGGGCAGGATCTGGAAGGCGAAGACGGCCAGCAGAAGCGAAATGCCTCCCAGGACCCCCGGCAGGATGGCCCCGGGATGGGCGAACTCGAAATAAAGCCCCAGGAGGCCGATCATGAGGAGGATGTAGGCGAGGTTGGGGTTGGCGACGGTCAGGAGGAACTTCTGGCGAAAGGTCATGGGCAGCGGGATGACGGGCTTGCCGAGGAGCGCCAGCGTCCGCTCGGACCCGTCGAAGCGCTTGATGGACCTGCCGTCGAAGCGGTCGATGATCTCCTCCTCGGTTTTGGCGACGAGGTCGATGAGGCCGCCGTCGAGGGCCTCTTTTTCGGTATAGGACAGGCTCTTGCGGACGGCGTCCTCGGCCATCCGCGCGTTGCGGCCCCTTTTCTCGGCCAGGGTCCTGATATAGGCGGCGGCGTCGTTGGTGACCTTATCTTTCATGGTCTCGTCCATCGACTGCCCCGTGAGAGAGATGCCGACGGGGTGGGCGGCGCCGGTGTTCGTGCCCGGGGCCATGGCGAAGATGTCGCAGGCCAGGGCGATGAAGAAGCCCGCCGAGGCCGACCGGGCTCCGCTCGGGCCGACAAAGGCGGCCACCGGGGTCCGGGCGTTGACGATCTTCTCGATGATCTCGCGCATGGAGGTGTCCAGACCTCCCGGGGTGTCGAGGGTCAGAATGACCAGGTCGGCGCCGTCGCGGTCGGCCTTTTCGAGCGATCTGACGATGTATTCCGAAGTGGCCGGATGGATGGGCGCGTCGACCTTGATCTTGAGCACGGCGGCGGAGGCGAGGACGGGCCCCAGGAGAAGAAAAATAACGAGGATTCTTGCGCGCAATACGATTTCATTATAGGAATTCGACGAGGTCAAGTCAACACCCCGAGGCCGGCATTAATTATGCTTGACTTTTTATTATCAATCAATTAAATATAGGAAGCTGTTTTTCACGGCAGGGAGTTTTTCCTATGATCAAGAATGATATCGCCCTTGCGATCGAAAAGAAGACGGAATTCAATAGGGCCAAATCATTGCTCATCGTGGAGGCCGTCCTGGGGTCCTTGAAGACCGCCCTGACGAAGAGGGAGAAAGTGGAGATCCGGGGGTTCGGCAGCTTCAAGGTCGTCGCCAAGAAGACCGGCTTCGGCAGGGACATCCGCCGTCAGAAACAGATCCGCATCGAAAAGGGCCAGCGCATCAAATTCCGCCCCGGCCAGGAACTGAAAACGCTCCTCTCCAAGACCAAGACCGGCTGATCGCCGGTCTTCCAGAAGGGATCAAACCCTTATCCCCATCCTTTTGAATTCCGCGTCCTGGAAGAGGCGCGCGTAGACCTTCTCGGCCTGTTCGACCGTCTCGGCCGGCGGCCCCGTCGTATCGATGGCGTAATCGGCGTACTTCAGTTTCTCTTTCCGGGGCATCTGAGCGCCGATCTTACGCAAGGCGGCCGCTCGGCCGATGCCGTCCCGCAGGCGCAGGCGCCGGACCTGCTCCGACTTGCTGCAATGGACGACGACCACCCGGTCGAACTGCCGGGCATAGCCGGCTTCGACCGTCAGGGCGGCCTCGGAGACGAAGATCCGGACCCGGGCTTCGCGTTCGAGCCGGCGCACGATCCGTTCCCGTTCCGCAAGGACAAGAGGGTGGATGAGCCTGTCGAGGAAGCGGCGGGCGGAGGGGTCGGAAAAAACAACCGGGCCGAGTCGGCCCCTATCGATGGTCCCGTCTTCGCGCAGGATGTCCCGGCCGAAGCGGGCGACGATCTTTTTCCAGGCCGTCCGGCCGGGGGACATCAGCTCATGGGACGCCTTGTCGGCGGAGTGGACAAAACAGCCTTTTTCCTCGAGGAGGCCGGCGACGACGGATTTCCCGGTAGCGATCCCCCCCGTCAAGGCGACGCGAAGAACGCTATTTTTTCTTGGGCGTCTTTTTCGCGGGGACGACCTTGAATAAGTCATCACTGAAGCGCACGGCGACGCCCTGGTGCTTCGCTTTCTTGTCGGGTTTCTCCAAGCGGACGGTGATGCCGCCGATGCGGAGCTTCAACCTCTTCCCGTCGGCGAGCTTCTCCGGGAGCTCGATGTAGAGGTTGAGCTTCGAGCCGACGACGACACCGGAATCAAGGGTGAAATAGGCGCCGCCGGACGAGATGTTCTCGAGGCGCGTCTCCTCCTTGAACTTGTTGCCGTCGGCGAGGCTGCCTTCGACGAAGGCTTCCAGGGGGAAGTCGAACCGCCATTCCCGGCGGCGGTTGATCTCCAGGTCATCGGGGACGGCCTTGGTTTTCTTCTTGGGCGCGGCTTTCTTTGTCATGGCGACCTCGTTTCCTTGTTCTAAAAGAGGGCCGAATTGATGGCGTAGAGAGCCAGCTGAAGCCGACTGTGGGTGTCGAGCTTGGCGTAAATGCTCTTGATGTGGGACCGGACCGTGTTCTTGCTGATGAACATGAGCTCGGCGATCTCGTCGTTGCTCTTCCCCTGGCCGATGAGCCGGAGGACCTGGAATTCCGTGGGGGTCAGCTGGTCCAGGGTTTTTTCCTTGAGGTCCCGGCCGACCACGGAGATGATGCGGTCCATGATGCTGGACATCTTGTCGCGAGGCAGCCAGATCTCCCCTTTATGGATGCCCCGGACCGCTTCGGGGAGCTGGGTCGAGGAATCGTTGAGGTCGAAATAGCCGCGGGCCCCGGCGTTGATGAGATTGACGATCTCCTCATGGGCCGGGATGCTGCCGAGGAGGAGAAGCTCCGAGCGACCCTGGCTCTTCGAGATCTCCCGGATGGCCTTGCAGATCTCCCGGAGGTTCGGCAAGGCCTCGATGTGGGCAAAAAGGATGACTTGGGGTTTGAGCTTCTTGATCGAGTCCATGAACGACTCGATCGTGTTCTTCTCGATGTTCAGGATCTCCAGGTCCGGGTCGGCCTCGAGGGCCCGTAGGATCCCGGAGAGGATGATGTCGGACGGACAAAAAACGAGGAGGCTGATCTTCGAGTCCGAGGTTGTTTGGGCTTTCTTTTTCTCCATGCTCGTAACGGTCCCTTTTGGCACTTGAGTTTATCTTTCAGTACCTTCTCATCGGATTTGAACGAATCATAGTCAATCCCCCCCGGCTTGTCAACCCCCGGACCTCTTAGGGTTAACCCTGAGCCTTGCGAACGGATCAAGCGGGGTGAGAAGGGCTGAGAGAGGGGAGGGCGAGGAGGTTACGCCGGGGGGACGTTGTTGGGGTGGAGACGGAAACCACGGTCGAGCCGGACGACGATGTACTGCTGTTTGCCGTTCCCCTCCTCAAAACGGACATAGACGACTGCCCCGGACAGGACCATGCGCAGGGGGCTTTCGAGGATCAGGGTCCGCGGGATGTCCAGGAACAGGGTCACCCGGGAATCGATGATGAGCCGGGCCTTGAGCCGGAACGAGACTTCCTGGGCGCTGATGGCGCAGACCGCGCTTCGCTCCTCGAACTTCCTGCCCGCGGCGTCGAGCCCCTTGACCAAGGCCGGAAGAGAGAGATCGAAGGTCCGCTCCCTTTTGCCCGCCCCGGCTGCGCCTTGGGTGGAAAGACTGGGAAAAGACTTTTCAGCGTCCATGTCAGCCCGCATTTTCCCTCGCCTCACGGCCTCTATCAATCCCTTATCATGGGGAATAGCGGGGTCATATTCGTGACGCTCTCCTCACCTTTAAAGACTAGGCGTCCGCGTCGCCGCGGCAGGGCCCGGGGTCCCGTCATAGGGCGTCCGCCTGGATGAGGTACCTCGACTCGAGCCGGAGGGCCACCTGGCGGGGCTGTCCATCCCCTCCGGCGGAGTCGACGTCGACGATCGTCCCTTTGATGACGAGCTTGAGGCTCCTTCCTTCCCCCAGTTTGGGCGGGAGGGAGACGACGAGTTTGAGCCTTGAATCGAGGGCGACCTGGTTTCTGAGCGGGAAGAGGGCGCCCTGATGGCTCATGAAGGCGAGCGTCGTTTCTTCGTGGAAGTACGTGCCGTCGGGGTCCGGCCCTTCGACGGTCATCGGCAGGGAGAACTTGAATCCCCGTTCGGGCGGGCGGTGCCGGACGGGCCTGGAATCCCAGGAGATCCCTCTCAGCATATCGACTTTCCTTTTCCTCTGAAATTGGCGAGACCAGCTTCGCATGGGCCACCGGGACCGGTCAATCACCCCTAACGGTGAACACGCGGGGGATATTTCCGGTCTGCCGGGGGGCGGGCGGGGGATTTCTTGACAATTGGCGGGGGCGCGGCTAGAATCGTAAAACGCTCAAAGTCAAGGAGATGAAGTGAACGAGAACGAACGGCAGGTCAAAAAGATCACGCAGAAGAGCGACGATTTTTCGAAATGGTACTTGGAGATCGTCCAGAAGGCCGAGCTGGCCGATTACACCCCCATGAAGGGGATGATGGTCATCCGGCCGCACGGCTACGCCGTATGGGAGAATATCCAGCGGGCCCTCGACCAACGCATCAAGGCCACGGGCCACGTCAACGCCTATTTCCCCTTGTTCATCCCGGAGGGCTTCCTCAAGAAGGAAGCCGAACACGTCCAGGGCTTCTCGCCGGAAGTGGCCTGGGTCACGATCGGCGGCAAAGAGGAGCTCGAGGAGAGGCTGGCTGTCCGGCCGACATCTGAAGCCATCATCGGCCATATGTACGCCAAGTGGATCAAGTCCTGGCGAGACCTGCCCGTCCTCATCAATCAGTGGGCCAACATCGTCCGCTGGGAGAAGGTGACCCGGCCGTTCCTGAGGACGACGGAATTCCTCTGGCAGGAAGGCCATACCTGCCACGAGACAGCCGAGGAAGGAGAGGCCGAAACGCTGAAGATCCTGGCGCTTTACCAGGAGTTCTGCGAAACCGAACTGGCCATCCCCGTCCTCTCCGGCCGCAAGTCCCTGAGCGAGAAGTTCGCCGGGGCTTCGATGACGTATGCCATCGAAGCTCTGATGTCCGATGGCAAGGCCCTCCAGATGGGGACATCCCACAACCTAGGCCAGCATTTCTCCAAGGCCTTCGACATCAAGTTCGAGGACCGCAGCCAGACGCTTCAGTACGTCTGGCAGACCTCCTGGGGCATGACGACGCGGACGATAGGGGCCCTGATCATGGTCCACGGCGACGATTCTGGCCTGCGCTTCCCGCCCCGGATCGCCCCGGTCCAGGTAATGGTCGTCCCCATTTCCATCGGTAACTGGCGGGAGTCGGTCCTTCCGGCCGCCCAGGCAGCGGTCGATGGACTGCGGTCGGCCGGCGTCCGGATCGCGATGGACGCCCGGGAGGAGGCGACGCCGGGCTGGAAGTTCTCCGAATACGAGATGAGGGGCGTGCCCCTGCGCATCGAGATCGGCCCGCGGGACGTCAAGTCTGGCCAGGCCGTTCTCGTCCGCCGCGACACCAAGGTCAAGGAGACCGTCCCCCTCGCTTCTCTCGCCGCCCGGGTCCCGGCGCTCCTCGAGGAGATCCAGGCCGGGCTCATGGCCCAAGCCCGGGCTTTTCTTGAAGCCAACATCCGCGACGCCTCGGACTACCGGGGTTTCAAGGATATCCTGGAAAACCAGCGCGGCTTCGTCCGGGCGCCCTGGTGCGGCGGCGAGGCTTGCGAAGACAGGATCAAGACCGAGACCATGGCCACGATCCGGGTCATCCCGCTCGACGAACGCGAGGCGAAGACCGACGGTCCCTGCGTGGCCTGCGGCGCCAAGGGCCAGGCCCTGGCCTATTTCGCCCGCGCCTACTGACAAGGATCATCTCCGTTGAACGGAGAATTCGCTAAAGCACGCCGGATGATGACGGATTCCCAGATCCGGGCCAGAGGAGTCCGCGATCCGCTGGTCCTGGCGGCCGTCGACAAAGTTCCCCGCCATCTCTTCGTTCCCGAGGGTATGCGGGGCAGCGCCTACGCCGACGAGCCCCTGCCGATAGGCCAAGGCCAGACGATCTCCCAGCCATACATCGTCGCCTACATGACCGAGGCGCTCGGCCTCACGGGCGGAGAGAGGGTCCTCGAGGTCGGGACCGGGTCCGGATATCAAACGGCGGTCCTGGCCGAGATCGTCCGGGAGGTCTGGACCGTCGAGATCATCGAGAGCCTTTCCCTTAAGGCCCGTTCGGTCCTCGACAGCCTGGGTTACGCCAATATCCACTACCGGGTCGGCGACGGGTCCGGGGGTTGGCCGGAATCCGCGCCCTTCGATGCCGTCATGGTGACCGCCGCCGCGTCCAAAATGCCCGAGTCCCTCGAGGCCCAGCTCGGTCCCGGCGGAAAGATGATCGTCCCTGTCGGGACCTATCTCCAGGAGCTTTTTCTAGTCCGCAGGGAAGAGAAAGGGCTGACGAAGAAGCGGTTGCTGGCCGTCCGCTTCGTCCCCTTGGTGTAAGCCGCCTGACCTCCCGGACCTATTTCTTTTCGCCGTAGATGATGATCTTGGGCAGCTTCTTGGGGTCCTGTCCGAAAAAAAACAGCCACTTGTCATGGCTTTCCTGGTCGTTGTAGATCTTCACGGACTTGTTCGTCGACGAGCTGACGACGCCGAGGATCTGGGGGTTCTTGATGGCCGGAAGGACGCGCTCCGGAGCGATCAGGACCTCGGCCGCCGTTTCGCGCCCGGCGGCGGGCTTGCCCGACGTCAGGATGACGTTCCATTGGCCACCGGGCCCAAGGGGGTCCTTGTAGAGTCGGCGGATGCATTTCTTGTCCAGGAGTTCCTTCAGGCTGGCGGGATAATGCCCGGGGTTCTTCAGGACGTAGATGCGGACGGCTTCGGCGTATTGCTTGCCCCGGAAGATGAGCTCCTCCTCTTTCTCTCTCTGCAGCTCGGTCTGCCAGACCGGGACGGCGATGAGGAGCCCGAGAGCGATGACGAAGACGGCCATCATCAGCATGATGACCATGTAGCCCCGGGACTCTTTCATGGGTCGGACAGCTCTTTCGGGCCTTCGCTCGCGCCCGACGGGATCACCAAGTGTTGTAAGGCGAGGCATCGATCGGCGACTTGTCTTCGGAGCCGGACTTGACGTCGATGACGCCAGGGATCTCGTTAAGCATGGGGTCTTCGGGGGAGGGGAGTTCGCGGACCTCGACCCAGGTCGTCGATAGCCGGGTCATCGGGTCGACGGGGATGGCCCGAAGATAGCTGTCCTGAACGAGGGCCTGGAGGGAGGCCGGATACTTCCCCTTATCCTGGGCATACTGGTCGAGGAGCTTGCGCAGGATGAAGAGATTCTCCTTGAGGACGGCCTCCTTGGCCTTGATCGTCGCCGATTTGTAGTTCGGCAGCCCCAGCCCGACCAGGAGCCCGATGATGCTCAAGACGATGATGAGCTCGATCAGCGTGAAGCCGCGCTCACCAATCCCTGTAGCGTGTTCCGTCGAGGGCCAGGGCCTGGCTCTTGGTGTAGACATCGTATACATTCTCCTCTCCCCAGACGTCGGAGTCGGGGTCGTCCTGGTAGGACCGGATCCCCCAGTCGAAGGAGTTGGTCATGGGGTCCTTGGGGATGCGGCGGAGGAACTTGACGGTCCTCTTGCGGGCCGCCTTGTCCGTGGCGTTCTTGTCCTGGACTTCAACCCCCTTGACCAGGTCCTCCAGGGTGGGGGGATAGCCTTCGGTGTCCTCGTCGACCTCGATCTTCTTCTCGTCGGCGAGCTTCTTCCAAGCGTCGATCGCCTCGCGCACGAGGCGAAGGGCCCGCTGGAGCTCGACCTCGTTCTCCCGCTTGACGGCCATCTTGCCGAGGGGCAGGGCGGACAAGGCCAGGACGGCCAGAAGGGAAAGGGTGATGACCATCTCCACGAGCGTGAAGCCGTTAACGCGGTCGTTTCGAGACATCATTCGGTTGGCCCCGTCGCGTTCGTCGCGAGGGAATTATAGACCAATCGCCCGAGAAATCAAAACCGGCCGCGGTCCCGGCCTCCCCGGCGGTCGGGGGGGCGCCTGGTCTCCGGCCGCGGAGTCGAGTCGGGGTTGGCGCCGCCGTCCTCCTCCAGGGCTTTCTTGCTGAGCCGGATCTTGTTGTCCGCCGGGTCGATGCTGACGACCTTGACCGTGACCGTGTCGCCGAGGTTGAGGACGTCCCGGATGCTGTTGATCCGGTAGGGTGCCACCTCGGAGATGTGGAGGAGGCCGACGAGGTTGGGCATGATCTCGACGAAAGCGCCGTATTCCTCGAGCCGGACGACCTTGCCCGTGTAGGTCGCCCCCAGCTCGGCTTCGGCCGTGAGGTCCAGGATCATCTGCTTGGCGGCCTCAGCGGCGGACATGTCCGTCGAGGCGATGAGGATCTTGCCGTCATCCAGGATGTCGATCTTGGCGCCGGTCTGGCTGATGATCTTCTTGATGATCTTCCCGGCGGGTCCGATGACCTCGCCGACCTTTTCCGGATTGATGTTGAGGATGATGATGCGGGGCGCGTAGACCGAGATGGTCGGCCGGGGCTCGGCGATGGCCTCTTTCATCTTGACCAGCACCTTGAGCCGGGCGGCCTTGGACTTGGCCATGATCTCGCTGAGCATCGGCAGGGTCACGCAGGGGATCTTGAGGTCGAGCTGGATGGCGGTGACGCCCTTTTCCGTTCCGGCCATCTTGAAATCCATGTCCCCGAAGTGGTCTTCGAGCCCGGCGATGTCGGTCAGGATGGCGTAGCCGTCTTTCCCCGTGACCAACCCCATGGCGATGCCGGCGACGACCATCTTCAGGGGGACGCCGGCGTCCATCAGGGCCAGGATGCCGCCGCAAACCGTGGCCATCGAGGAGGAGCCGTTGCTCTCCAGGATGTCGGATACGATCCGGATGGTGTAGGGGAACTTGTCGTCGTCGGGGATGGCGGCCAGGATGGATTTCTCGGCCAGGGCGCCGTGCCCGATCTCGCGCCGACCGGGGCCGCGGAGGAAGCCCACTTCGCCGACCGAGAAGGGCGGGAAGTTGTAATGGAGCATGAACCGCTTCTTGGACTCCTCGCCAAGGCTGTCGAGCCTCTGGGCGTCGTCGAACGTGCCCAGGGTGACGGTGGCCAGGGCTTGGGTTTCGCCGCGGGTGAAGAGGGCCGAGCCGTGGGTCCTCGTCAGGAGGGCCACTTCGGCCGTGATCGGGCGGATGTCGTCGAACTGGCGACCGTCGGTCCGTAAAGCCTTCTTGAGGACGAGCTCTCGGAAAAGCTTTTCTTCGAGCTTTCCGAAGAGCTCTTTCGTTTCGAGCTTCTCTTCGGGCTTGTCTTCGGGGACCTTGGCCAGGATGTTCGCAAGGACCACGGCGAGCGCTGCCTCGTTGGCCTTCTTGCCCTTGACCTGCATGGCTTCGAAAAGGGCGGGTCCGTATTCCTGCTCGATCCGGGCCAGCTTGTCGGTGTCGAGCACCTTGGCGGCGAACTCGCGCTTTTTCAGACCGAGCCGGGCGTAGAGATCCTTCTGGGCCTTGATGATCCGCTGGTTGGCCTCGTGGGCGAGCGAAAGCCCCTCGAGGATCTTGTCCTCCTCGATCTCCTTGGCCCCGGCTTCGATCATGATGATGCCGTCTTCATTGCTGACGACGGTCATGTTGATGGGGCTCCGGTCGAATTCATCGGCCTTGGGGTTGACGACGTATTTTCCGTCGACGATCCCGACCTTGACCGCGCCGAGCGGCGTCGAGAAGGGGATGTCGGAGAAATAAAGGGCCGCCGAGGCGCCGATGACGCCGAGCGTGTCCGGCTCGTTCTCGAGGTCGGCCGAGAGGAGCAGGCCGACGATCTGGGTGTCGAAAAAGTAACCTTCGGGGAAGAGCGGCCGGATGGGGCGGTCGATCAGCCGGGCGATGAGGATCTCCCGCTCCGAGGGGCGGCCTTCGCGCTTGAAAAAGCCGCCGGGGATCTTGCCGGCGGCGTAGGTGTTCTCCCGGTAATCCACGATGAGCGGGAGGAAGGCCTTGCTGGCGTCCTTCAGCTCCTTGCGCGAGGTCGCCGTGACCAGCATCATCGTGTCGCCGTAGCGCAGCAGGGCCGAGCCGTCGGCCTGCTTGGCGATCTTGCCGATGTCGATGGACAGGGTCCGGTTGTTGATTTCTAGACTGATGGTGTTAGACATGTGGGGTTCCTTTGGAGGCGGGGCCTACTTGCGCAGGCCGAGCTTCTGAATGAGCTTTTCGTAACGGCTGACATCTTTTTTCTTGATGTACTCGAGGAGCCGTTTTCTCTGCCCGACCTGCTTCATGAGGCCGGTCCGGGAGTGGAAATCCTTCTTGTGGCTGCCAAAATGCTTGACGAGCAGGTTGATCCGCTCCGTCAGCAGGGCGACCTGGATCTCAGGCGATCCCGAATCGGTGGGATGGGCCTGGTTCTCCCTGACGATCTTCGTCTTCTGTTCCTTGCTAATCACGCGTTTTTGTCTCCTGATGTTTTTTCCGGCGTATTTTAACAGAAAGAGGGGCTAATGTAAACTCTTTCCTTAAGATTGACAGGAGATTTCGCTTCCGGCAGGGCTTCTCCGCCCGGCGCGACGGGGACGGGGAGGGGATCCGGGTCCCCCGGCTCTTCAGCCGGAAAGGCGCTTCTTGCGGGCCAGGAGCTGGCGGGCGTATTTCGAGACGATCCCTCCCTGTTTCTCCTGGCACTTGGCCAGGGCGGCCTCGATCTCGGCCAGGTCCAGAGAGTTCAATTTTTTCCTTTTGGGAGTGCTGCCCTCTTTTTGCTCGGCCATGTGTCGGTCCTTTCGATTTCTGTCTTGTCGGAATGATGCCCGCCCGAGGACCGTTACTTTACCAGAAAGGAGCGGCGAAGGCAAATGCGTCCCATCGGGGCGACCCCGGTTTACTCTTGAGCGGGTTTCGATTATCATGCGGGAGGCATGGAACACATGGACCGACGGACGTTCATCCGGGGAGCGCTGCGGACGGCGGGTCTTGTTTCCGCAGGGGGCACAGGCCTCCTGCTCCGGGGATGCACGAAAGGGAAAGAGTTCGACCTGCTCATCGCCGGCGGCACGGTCTACGACGGGACGGGCGGTCGGCCTTTCCGCGCCGACATCGGCGTCTCGGGCGGCGCTGTCAGGTCAATCGGTCGCATCCGGACCTCGCGGGCGGCCGCGGTCATCAAGGCCGATGGGATGGCCGTTTCGCCGGGTTTCATCGATGTCCACGAGCACACGGCTGAAGCGCTTCTCGTCAACCCCCGGGCTGAAAGCGCCGTCCATCAGGGCGTGACGACCCTCGTCAGCGGCAACTGCGGCGATTCCCCCTTCCCCCTGACCGACGAGGCCTTCGAAAAGGCGCGCCGGATGCTCCTCGCGGAATACGGTCTGGATATGAACTGGCGGGATATCCGTGGTTTTCTCGGCCGGCTCGACGAGGCCGGGGCCGCCCTCAACTACGCGACCTTCGTCGGGCACGGGACCGTGAGAGCCGCGGCCATGGGCTTAGGCAACCGGCCGCCCGCCGCCGCGGAACTCGAGCGGATGAAGGCGCTGGTCGCCGAGGCGATGGCCGGAGGGGCCCTCGGCCTCTCTTCGGGGCTCGAATACACGCCCGGGAGCTTCGCCTCGACGGAGGAGCTCATCGAGCTTTGCCGCGTCGCCGCCGGAAGCGGCGGTGTCTACGCGACGCACATGCGCGACGAGGAAACGGGCATCCTCGAAGCCGTGGACGAGGCCTTTCGCA
>JBFYOD010000123.1:0-4382 GCA_041303965.1 Candidatus Aminicenantota bacterium | reverse complement strand
CGTGGCCCTCCTCGACAATGGACCCTGGAGGACCTGGAAGCACCGGCCCGGCGGGACTTACCTCCTCCGTGGGGACCGCATGGCTGAAGCCGAGCGCATCCTCCTCACGGAGGTGGCACGCGCCGTCCTGAGCGGCGAGCGGGGAGATCTGGCCAACCAACTCGACCAACCCGATCTCGAGTGGCCGGAGCCGGAGGAATTCGCGCCCTCCGCGGAGTCGAGCTCGGCCGCCGTGTTGCCGGCGCAGGTGGCCGTGCCCCCTCTCAGCCTGGCCAACGGCGTGGGCGGCTTCGCCGACGACGGGCGCGACTACGTGATCATCCTTGATGCGGACCAGGAGACGCCCCTGCCTTGGGCTAACGTCATCGCCAATCCCGCGTTCGGGACGGTGGTCACGGCCTCAGGGTCGGCCTACACCTGGTCGGAGAACAGCCGCGAGAACCGTCTGACGCCATTCGCGAACGACCCCGTGACCGACCCCACCTCCGAGGCGCTCTTCATCCGCGACGATGAGACCGGAGAGGCCTGGTCCCCCACGCCGGGCCCGATGCCCCGCACGGGCGGGGACGGTCTCTTCGTCATTCGGCATTCCGCCGGGCTGACCCGTTTCGCGCGCGTTGCGCACGGCCTGCGCCAAGACCTTGATGTATTCGTTGACGCAAAGGACCCGGTGAAATTCTCGCTGCTCACGCTTACGAACGAAAGCGGAACGCCGCGTCGCCTGAGCGTGTTCGCCTACAACGAGTGGGCGCTAGGGCCGCCGCGTGTAGGCCAGAGCACGCACGTGGTGACCGAACTCGACTCCGCGACCGGAGCGATCCTGGCCAGGAATCCCTACAGTCAGGAGTTCTCGGGGCGCGTGGCTTTCGCGCACGCGAGTGAAGAGCTGCGCTCGGCAACGGGAGATCGCGCGTCGTTCCTGGGTCGCAACGGTTCCCTGGCGCATCCGGCGGCTCTCCGCCGTGAAGGCCTGTCGGGCCGCTTCGGGGCGGGGCTCGATCCCTGCGCCGCGCTGCACGTCTCCGTCACTCTGATCCCGGGAGAGACGCGCCTCCTCGTGTTCCTGGTCGGGCAGGGAAAGGATGGGGATGAGGCCCGCGAGCTTCTCGGCCGTCACGGTCGCGCAGCCGCCGCGGAAATCGCCCGGGAGACCGTACGCCTGAGCTGGGACGGCATCCTCGGCACGGTCCAGGTCCGTACGCCGGACGACTCATTCGATCTGTTAATGAACCGCTGGCTGCTCTATCAGGACGTGAGCTGCCGGCTGTGGGCCCGGTCCGCTTACCACCAGCCGGGCGGCGCCTTCGGTTTCCGCGACCAGCTTCAGGATGTCATGGCTTTAACGCTGACCCGGCCAGATCTCATCAGAGAACACCTGTTACGAGCAGCCGGCCGGCAATTCCTCGAAGGCGACGTCCAACACTGGTGGCACGAACAGAGCGGCCGGGGCACCCGTACCCGCTGCTCGGACGACCTGTTATGGCTTCCCCACGCGGTGGCGCATTACGTCCGGACGACGGGAGACGCGGGCTTACTCGAAGAGCGGACGCACTTCCTGGAGGCCCCGCCGCTCGCCCCGGAAGTACAGGACGCCTACGTTCAGCCTCGCATCTCGGCCGAAAAAGGTTCAATATTCGAGCATTGCCTGCGCGCCATCGACCGGGGACTGACCGCGGGCGCCCACGGCCTTCCCCTGATGGGGAGCGGGGACTGGAACGACGGCATGAACCGCGTGGGACGGGAAGGGCGCGGAGAGAGCGCCTGGGTGGGCTTCTTCCTCCATGTGGTCCTGAACGAGTTCGCGCCGCTCTGCGAAGCTCGGGGCGACCAGGCCCGGGCTAAGCGCTACCGCAGCGAGGCCCGCCGGCTCGGCAGCATGCTGGAGCAGACCTGGGACGGCGAGTGGTACCGGCGCGGCTACTACGACGACGGCAAGCCTCTAGGCTCGGCCCAGAACGACGAGTGCCGGATCGACGCCACGGCCCAGTCTTGGGCGGTGCTCTCGGGCGCAGTTCCCGTGCGCTACGCGGAACGCGCCATGGACGCCGTCCGCACACACCTGGTTCGGCGCGGGCCTCAGGTCATACTGTTGCTCACCCCGCCCTTCAACGAATCCATCCAGGATCCGGGGTACATCAAGGGCTATCCGCCCGGCGTGCGTGAGAACGGCGGCCAATACACCCACGGGGCCCTCTGGGTCGTCATGGCCATGGCCCGGCTGGGCAGCGGCGACGAGGCGGTGGAACTCTTCCACATGCTCAATCCCATCAACCATACCAGGACCGCGGCCGGTGTCGGTCGCTACATGGCCGAGCCCTACGTCATCGCCGGAGACGTCCACGCCGACCCGGCACACGCCGGGCGGGGCGGCTGGACGTGGTACACCGGCTCCGCGGGCTTGATGTACCGCGCGGGCCTCGAGAGCATCCTTGGGCTCCGGCGCCGGGGCTCGACCTTCGAGATGGAGCCCTGCATCCCTTCATCCTGGCTTGACTTCGCGATCGTCTGGCGCTTCGGCCGGACGCGCTACGATATCGCGGTCTCGAACCCGGAGCGCCGTTGCCGAGGGATCGCCGAGGCGGTACTGGACGGCGTGCCGGTCGACCCCCACTCCATCCCTCTCGCCGATGACGGCGGCACGCACCACGTCCGGCTGGTGCTCGGAGACCGGAAGAGGCCCGTTTAGCCCGTTGCCGATCCGGGCGCCTTCACTTCCCCGGTATAAGCGGACGTTTCGTTTTGCTAAGAACCGAAGGTTTCCGCGGTGCGTCACAACTTAAAAAAGCGTTTGACATAGCTAACAACTTACTGATATTATTATCATTAAGGAGGGAACGAATGAAAAAAGCATTTTGGCCTATTTCTTTCTTTATTCTTTCTTTTTCCGCGGTTCTGGCAGTAACCCTGGCGACGTCGGGTTGCGCCGCGTTGGGCATCGGTGGGAAAGGAGTGAGCCGTCTCGAAGCGACCTCCATGCTGCCGGCGGTGGAGGGCAGGGCGAAATTTACCACGACCGTAAACGACAATACCAGGATCGTGCTAACTGTCAAGCACCTCGCTCATCCCGCAAAACTCTCGCCTCCAGCCAGCCATTATGTCGTTTGGACGCGCGCCACCAAGGAAGCGCCCGCCCAGAACATCGGGGCACTGGTAGTCGACGAAGACCTCAACGGCAAGCTCGTCACCGAAACGTCCCTTCACAGCTTCGATCTGTTCATCACCGCCGAGGATTCGAGCCAAGTTCAGCAGCCCTCGGGGCAGCCTCTGCTTTGGATGAGCTATAGCCGTTAGCCCGTCTGAGCCTCGTCACGAATCGCGCCAGGATCGTCCGATGGGACTTCTTATCCCGGCGCGTTCTCTGAATGCCGGTCTTTGTGGCCATTCGTGATTATTGACGGCTGAGCAGCCCTGATCGCGAGAATGCCGCCGATTCTTCTTTATGGGCTGGGAGTTTCGCCTCCGGATTTTTTCTCATTATACCCGGACCGATTTTCACGGGCCGGATCAAGGGAGCGGTTTAGAACCCGGAAAGATCTCGTGATTGACAGACCCGTAGCTTGACGCTGATAATGACCATTGGATGAGATCTGGAGGGGATTGCATGGCCACTCCGGGGATGGAACGTCAGAGGCGCATCGGAAATGACGTCTTCCTGATCCTCGGATTGGCGCTGGCGACGCTGGCCTTTCATCTCCTGGTCAATGCCTTCGGCGGCTACGGGATCTTCCGCGACGAATATTATTACATCGCCTGCAGCAAGCGGCTGGCCGCGGGCTATGTGGACCACCCGCCGCTGGCCATGTTTCTGCTGGCGGCGAGCCGGGCCGTCTTCGGCGTCTCCCAGCTCGGCCTCCGGGTCCTGCCGGCCGTTTCCCACGGGTTGACCGTCATGCTCGCCGGGCTCATCGCCCGGAAGCTCGGGGGGCGGAGGACGGCTGCCGGCCTGGCCGGCCTCGCCGCTTTCCTGGCTCCGGTCATCATCGGCCAGACGAACATCTATCAGATGAACGCTTTCGCCGCTCTTTTTTGGGCCCTGGCCGCTTACCTCCTCGTTCTTATCGTGGACGGGAGCCGGCCGGGCCACTGGATTCTTCTCGGGATCGTCATGGGCCTGGGTCTTCTCAACAAGATCGATTTTCTCTGGTTCGGCGTCGGGCTCGCCGCCGGGCTCCTGCTGACGGACATGCGGAGGCATTTGAAAACTCCCTGGCCTTACGCCGCGGCCGGCATCGCCCTCCTCGTCTTCAGCCCCTTCATCCTCTGGAACGTGACTCACGATTTCGCCCATATCGAATTCATCCGCAACGCGACCGCCGGGAAATATTCGGGCCTGACACGGCTGGATTTCCTGGCGGGCCAAGCGCTCCTTCTCAATCCTGTCA
>JBFYOD010000122.1:0-7056 GCA_041303965.1 Candidatus Aminicenantota bacterium | reverse complement strand
TTTTTTACGCAGAAATGCGTAAAAAATAGGTTTGACCCCCTCTTTTGTTCCGCCCTTCCCTTTCCTGCTCAGAATGCGTCGCGGTAATATTCCCAGCCGTCGCGGATCGTCTTTTCGACGTCGATGTAGGCGTGGTCGAATTCCCGGCGGCTCTTCGAATTGTCGTAATAGGCCGTCCAGCCGCTCAGCCGGCCATAGGCGGCGGTCAGCAGGGGCCTGCGCCCGGTCTTGCGGGCGGCCCGCTCCAACATATGTCCGGCAGAGGTGAGCATAGGAGCCGGGACGGGGAAGGGGTAGGCCCTTCTCCCGCAGGCCCGGCTGATCCGCCTGATGACTTCCCGATAGGAGATGTTGGCCCCGACGACAAGATAACTTTCACCGTCGCGGCCGTGCCCTTCCAGGGCCTTCAAGATGATGGAGACGAGGTCGCGGACGTCGACGATGGCCAGACCGCCGGCGAAGGATCCGATGAGGGGTCCCTGCGAGATTCTCCTGTAGAGCTCGTTGTGCGGCGTCGAAGGGTTGTGGTCGCCCGGTCCCATGATCGAGGCCGGATCGAGGATGACGGCACGCAAGCCCCGTTCGCGGACGGCCCGCTCGACGATGTCCTGCCCGCGGCGTTTCGAGGCCATATAGAGGATGTCCTCCGGCCAATTGAAGGGCGTCGTCTCGTCGGCCGAGGACCCGTCGCGGCGGAATCCGACGGCGCCGACCGATGAGACATGAATGAGGCGCTCGAAGCCCGCGGCAAGAGATGCTTTGACCACCGACCGGACGCCGTCCTCGTTGACTCGGCGCAGCCTAGCCTCGTCCCCCTTCCAGTAGGAGATGAACCCGGCGAGATGGACGATATGGCTGTGCCCGGCCGCCGCCGTTCGGACGGCTTCTTCGTCGGCGATGTCCCCGTCGAACGTCCGAACCCCGGTCGTCCGCCATGTCGCCGGGATCTTGTCCCCCGGCAGCACGAACGCGGAAATGGAGGCGGCGCCGTACCTGGCGACGAGTTCCGGCAACAATACCGAGCCGACGAAACCCGTCGCCCCGGTGACGAGGACCCTCACGGGCTCACTCGGCGGCGGCCGAGGTAAAGGAACGTGTCCGTGGCGATCCCCGTCGCGGCGTGCAGGATGAACGTATAGAGGAATGATCCCGTGGCGTAGGCGATCATTCCGAAGACCAGCCCCGCCCCGGCCGCCGCGAAGACCTCGGTGTCGGGATGCCCGATATGGAGGAGCGTCGAGACGGCCGTCTGGACCGCCAGGGCCGGGATGAGCCCGATCGCCGGGACGAGCGGCAGAAAGAGGACCCCGCGGAAGACGAATTCCCAAGGCAGGTAGTAGAGAAAGAGATAGGCGAGCTCGTAGCCGGCGAAGGTCCGCGCTCCGGCGCATGCGGTCTTGGCGAACGGATACATCTTCCGCATCTCCGGGTCGCGGGAGCCGATGAACCCGGCCAGGATGGCGACCGGAAGTCCGATGGCGGCCATCGCGAATCCCCGGCCGGCCCGCCCGAGCGTCCAGCCGAACGAGGCCAGCGCGGCCCACGGCCCGGACGAGGTCAGGAACACGAGCGAACAGGGGACGGCCAGCAGCAGGACGAAGAAGGCCAGGAAATACCGGTGCGCGGCCGTGAGCTCATCCCGCGTCTTGCGGAGCGCGCGGAAGTGAAGGCCCGTCGTGAGGAAGGTCAGGGCGAGGACGAGTTCCAGGTAGACGAGGGCCAGGGGAAGACCGCCCGGGCCGGCGGCGCGTTCAAGCCAAGTGGCCATTCCTTCGCTCCTTCAGGTACCATTCGACGACCTCGGCGAACTGGCGTTCGAAGCCGTCATCGGGCTTATACCCGAGCTCGGCGACCGTCCGGGAAATGTCGTAGGTCGTTTCGGTCGTGATGCGCTTGATCCGGTAGTAGTTCAGCTCGCGCTTGAAATGGGGGAGGACGGCGTCGAGGATGCCCGATGCTCCGGCGGCGGCATGGGCGATCCAGATGGGGATATAGATCCTCTGCTTTCTTCCCAGCCCTTTCTGCAGCGCCTTGAAGAAGTCGCGCCAGGTCGGGAGAGTGCCGTTGGTCACCGTGAAGGACCTCCCCTCGATCCCCTCCACGACCAGGGCTCGCTCTATGGCCTGGCACAAGTTCCCGACATAGCAGTAGCCGAAGCGCCAGCGGCCGTGCCCGACGATGAGGGGGGCGCCACGTTCACAGCCCCTGAGGATGTGGGCGCAGGTCACCCGGTCGTTCGGACCGAAGACGTCGCCGGGCCTGAGGATGACGACGGGGAAACCCCGGGTGGCGTGCAGGTCGCGGAGCTCGTTCTCCGTCCGGATCTTGTGGCGCACGTAGGGCATGAAAGCTGCCGGCCGGCCCGGCCGCTCTTCGGAGATATCGCTGCGGCCGAACCCGAGCGTGAGGGCCGTCGAGATGTAAACGAACCGCCGGAGGGGCGGGCCGGAGTCCCGGAGCTTCCCGACGAAATTGCGGGTCATGTCGAAGATGTTCCGCGCGCATTCTTCGTCCCCGGCGAGATCGGATACGAGCGCCGCGGCGTGGACGACGTGAGTCGTCCCGGCCGGCAGGTCGATCTTCTCGGGGTGCCGGAGATCGCCCTTGACCAGCCGGATATCGAGCCCGTCCAGGAAATGGAGGTCCGAGGACTCCCGGACCAAAGCGTCGACCTCCCAGCCCCGATCCCGGAACCATCGGCAGAGGTTGGAGCCAATAAAGCCGTTGGCACCGGTGATCAGGACGCGGCTCATGAGGCGCCTCCCGTCCCTTTTGCGGCCCACCGGTTCCAGGCCCCCGAGAGAGAGGGCGCTACGAGGAGTACAAGCGCGGCCGCGGCGACCCCGATGACGGAGTCGGAGAGATAGTGGAAGCGGCCGTAGACCGTCGAGACGTAAAGGGACAGCATGATCGGGGCGAGAAGCCAGAAACCCCAACGCGTGTACTTCAGGGACATGAACCACATGACCGTGGCCACGGCGCAATGGGGACTGGGGATGGTCCCGCCGGCGCCGTGGACGTGCGTCCGGATGTACTCGGCCATGGAGGCGAATGCGCCGCCCCGCAGGGGCTCGGTCAGAAGGGCGCGCACCTTCTCCAAACGAAGAGGACCGGCCACGGGGAAGAGGATGAAGCCCAGGCCGCAGAGAAGGTTGACGAGGCCCAGTTGGAAGAGATAGTCTTCGTTCGCCTCCTCGCCGTGCCGGAAAAAGATGACCGCTCCGAGGACGGGGTAGATGACGATATAGATGACATAGACGAAGAACATCCACTCGGTCAGCGGGGGCGAGTAGAATCCCTGTATCCAGACGAGCGGCTGGGTACCGAAGACCGCCTTCTCCCAGGCCAGGACGCGGTCGTCGTTCCAGGAGAAGAAAAGCAGCTGGAGGTCGCGGCCCGCTATAAATATCTGGAGATACATGAGCTGGACGGAAGCCGTCCGCAGGAGAAACCGGAGCCCTTTCGGCCTTAGGCGCCGCAAGATGATAAGGGTCAGGATGTAGAGAACGATGATGATGAGGTTCCTGCCGATGAATGCCGCAGGCCGGTCGAGGCGGCCGTTGAAAACGGCGGCCAGGAGGAGGAGAAAGCCGAGCCCGCCGAGGATGACGGCGTCGGTCAGCCGGACGGGAACGCCCGCCACGGAAAGACGTCCGGCGTTCATCGCCTTCCCGTCCTTTTCGCGGAGCCTTCGCCCCCGGCGAGGCGGAAACCGTCGACCGCCCGACGAACGGCTTGGCGCATGTCGTATCGCGGCCGAAAGCCGAGCTCGCGCTCGATCTTCGATCCGTCGTAGATCCAGAAGTAGTCCCTGACCGCTCGGACGATCTCCCGTGTCAGGAGGGGAGGCTTCCGGCCGAGACAGGCGGCCGTTTCGGCGAGCCCAGCGGTGAGCATTTGGGCGGCGAAGGGGACTTTGACCATGAGTCGTTTGACGCCGAGTTCTCCGGCGATCGCCGCCGTGATCTCGGGCCAGGCGTAAGCCCCCCGGCCGTCGGTGACGAAATAGGTCCGGCCGACGCTCCGTGGATCTTCGGCCGCGAGGAGCAGGGCTTCGACGAGGTCGTCGACGTCGACGAGACTCGTTCGCGGCCGGCTGTCGCCGAGCACCGGACGGAGCCTTTTCCGGAAGAGCCCGATGGCCCGCTCGATCTCCTTCGAGCCCGGCCCGAGCACGTTTGGCGGCCGGACGATCGTCACCGGCATCCCGGCCTCCGCCTGCAGGACGATGCGCTCGGCGGCGAGTTTACTTCGGCCGTAGGCCGATACCGGCCGGGGCTCGTCGTCTTCGTTCAGGGTCTTCCCGTCCGGGCTCGGCCCGGCGGCGGCGATGCTCGAGACGAAGACGAACCGCTTGACGCCGGGAGCGGCCCGCAGGCAGGCGTCGACGAGACTCCGAGTCCCTTGGGTGTTGGCTGCTTCGAAGGCCGGCTCATCGACGGCCTGGATGACCCCGGCCAGGTGGAAGATATGATCCCGGCCCTTGACGGCGCGAACGAGGGAGGCGGCGTCGCCGAGGTCGCCGAGGACGAACTCGACCGGCAGGTCCCTGAGCGGAGCGGTCTCGCTCGTCGGCCGGACGAGACAGGCCGTCTCGTGGCCGCGGCGGGCCAGCTCCAGGACCAGGCGCCGTCCGATGAACCCACTGGCCCCCGTGACGAGGGCTCTCATACCGCGCTCTCCGGCATACATCCTCCAGGGATAGTCGAACCGCCCTGATTCTAACAAAAGACGGAAGGGGAAAAAAGGGATTATATCATCGCCCGGCGTTGGGATCGCCGTCCGAGATGGCGTTGACCGCGATTTGACCTCTTCTTGAGGCTGTGTTATAAATCGGCACCATGAAAAGCGCCCTGTTCGCCACGAAGAGCTTGGAGCTGCTGACCCGGGAAGCCGACTCGGAGACTTCGGGCCTCAAGCGCGTCCTCGGGCCGTGGCATCTCATCTTCCTCGGGGTCGGGGCCATCGTCGGCGCCGGGATCTTCGTCATTACCGGACACGCCGCCGCCCAGTACGCCGGCCCGGCCGTCACGCTCTCTTTCATGCTGGCCGGCCTGACCTGCGCCTTCGCCGGTCTGTGCTACGCCGAATTCGCCTCCCTCATCCCCATCGCCGGCAGCGCCTACACCTACGCCTATTCCACCCTCGGCGAGCTCATCGCCTGGATCATCGGCTGGGACCTCATCCTGGAGTATTCGCTGGGGGCCACGACGGTGGCCATCGGCTGGTCGGGCTACGTCGTCAGCTTCCTCAAGGACATCGGCGTCCATTTCCCCGCCTCCCTGGCGGCGGCTCCCTACTCCTTCGACCCGCAATCCGGGGCCTGGACGAAGACCGGGGCCATCCTCAACCTGCCGGCGGCCCTCATCATCGCTCTCATCGCCTACGTCCTCGTCCGGGGCATCAAGGAATCGGCGACGGTCAACTCCGTCATCGTCTTCCTCAAGATCGGCATCATCCTCATCTTCATCGGGGCGGGCCTGTTCTTTATCAAGCCGGCCCTCTGGAAACCGTTCATCCCCCCGAACCAGGGCCAGTTCGGGTTCTTCGGACTGAGCGGCATCCTGCGCGGCGCGGGCGTGATGTTCTTCGCCTACCTCGGCTTCGACGCCGTCTCCACCGCGGCCCAGGAGGCCAAGAACCCGAAGCGGGACATGCCCATCGGCATCCTCGGCAGCCTCTTCGCCTGCACGGCCATCTACATCGCTTTTTCGCTCGTCCTCACCGGCGTCGTCCATTACACCCAGCTCAACGTCCCGGCGCCCGTCGCCGTGGCCATCGACGCCATGCGCCTCTTCTGGCTGTCGCCTCTGGTGAAGATCGCGGCCATCATCGGGCTCATGTCGGTGATGATGGTCCAGCTCATGGGCCAGCCGAGGATCTTCTACACCATGGCCAAGGACGGTCTCCTGCCCCCGCTGGCGGCCCGGGTCCACCCGAAGCACGGCACGCCCCACGTCACGACCATCGCCACGGCCATCTTGGTCGCGACCGCGGCGGCCCTTCTCCCCATCGGCATCGTCGGCGAGCTGGTCAGCATTGGGACGCTCTTCGCCTTCGTCATCGTCTGCGGCGGCGTCCTCGTCCTCCGTTACACCCGTCCCGACATCCCGCGGTCCTTCAAGACCCCCCTGGTCCCCTTCGTCCCCATCATGGGCATCCTATCCTGTTTCTACCTGATGTCGGGACTGCCCAAGGACACGTGGATCCGGCTCCTCGCCTGGATGGGGATCGGGCTCGTTATCTACTTCACCTACGGCATCCGCAAGAGCAAACTGCGGCAGAAGCCCTGAACGTACCCCCCGTCGCTGACGAAAGGGCAGTGAACGCGCCTACTTCTTCTTTTCGGCGGCGAGGACACCTGCCGCCATGTATTCTTTCGGGGAAAACTCCTGGACCCAGACCCGGATCGTTTCGAGGGGGGCGCCGATCGATGTGTGAACGGCCGTCGTGACGGCGGCGAGGAGGGCCTTCTTCTGTTCGTCCGTCCGGCCTTCGAGGAGGTGGATCTCTACGAGCGGCATGGCGTTCTCCTTTCCCGCTCATTCTAGCAAAAAGAAGGGGTTTTGTTGACATTCCGCCGGGCTTTTGATAAATACATGGTCAAGGCGGGCAGACATGCTGATCAAAACACGCGAGACCAACAACGTCGTCATTTTCGACATCGAAGGCGAGATCCGCCGCTCCGAGAGCATGCAGACGACCCTCCACAACCAGGTCAAGTCGCACCTCGACCGGGGGAAGAGGAACGTCCTGCTCAACCTCGAGGGCGTGGAGTTCATCGACAGCTTCGGCGTGGGGGAGATCCTGGCCAGTTACATCTCGACCCAAAACCTGGGCGGGAAGCTCAAGCTGTGCCGTATCTCCAAGAAGCTCCTCCTGATCTTCCAGATCACGATGCTGACCAAGGTCCTCGACATCCACGAGGATTGCGAGTGCGCCCTGGAGAGCTTTGACAAGCCCTGACCTCGGGGGGGGATGACAGGGGAGCCGCGTGGCGAACAGCCGGCTCGAAAAATTCCTCAACCGTTTCGCCGACGTCCGCGGTCACGAAGC
>JBFYOD010000121.1:0-4114 GCA_041303965.1 Candidatus Aminicenantota bacterium | reverse complement strand
TTGCGCCGAGCGCCACCCTGTCCGAACTCGTCCTCATTCTTTGTTACGGGATCTTCGGTTTTCTCGTCCTGCGCACGGTCCGCTCCCGGCGCCAGGTCGAGATCTTCGTCCTGGTCATCGTCGCCTCGGCCCTCTTCCAGGCCTTCTACGGCATGGTCGAGACATTCAGCGGCCACGAGATGATCTTCGGCCGCTCCAAGGGCGGTAGTGCCGGCTCGGTCACCGGGACCTACTTCAACCGCAACCACTTCGCCGGCTTCATGGAGATGGCCTTCCCGCTGAGCCTGGGCTATCTCCTGGTCAAGGCCCGATACTTCGCCATGGAGAAGGGGCTGTCCTTAAGGCAGCGAGTCCTCTGGTTCAGCCAGGAGAGCCTTCAGTGGACGCTCCTGCTCGGCCTGGTCCCCGTCTTCATCGGGGTCGGGCTCGTCTTTTCCAAGTCGAGGTCCGGCATCCTGATCCTCTTGATCACGGTCGTTTTGGCCGCGGCGGCGGCCACCTCGTGGCGCGTTTTCTCGGAGGGGGACGGGGACGGGAAGTGGCTCGGAGGCGAGGGCGAGCGCGGGGCGCGCCGTCGTGTCGGGCGGATCGTCCGCCTCGTCGTCGTGGTCGTCCTGGCCGGGGCAGTCTGGCTCGGCGTAGGTCCGGTCATCGACCGGTTTTCCGAAGTGGACATTTCCTACGAGGCCCGGCGCCTTTTTTACGAGAACACACTCCACATGATCGGCGATTTCCCCCTGGCCGGGACGGGCAAGGGGACTTATGTCGACGCCTACGCGAAATATGAAAAGATCGACGACGGTCTGAAGCTCTCATATGCCCACAACGACTACCTGGAATTCGCCGCCGAGAACGGGGTCGTCGCCGGAGGTGTGCTCGCGGCGGCGGGCATCGGATTGGCCGTCTGGCTGGCCGCGATGTGGCGCCGCCGCCGGAGCTCGTTCGCCAAGGGCATCGGGCTCGGGGCGACGCTCGGCGTCACGGCCATCCTCATCCATGGCTTCGCCGACTTCAACCTCCAGATCCCGGCTAACGCGGTCTATTTCACGGCGCTGGCCATGCTGGGAGTGGTCGTGCTGGGGAGAGCGGGACGGGGAGAAGACAGGGGAGAGGAACGGGGACTCGTACCGACGAAAAGGGATCTTGGTGAAGAAAGGGGACATGTCCCCGTAAGAGTCCCCGGAAGATCGGGGCGCTTCAAGCGGCTCGGCCCGCCCGCCGCCGTCCTCCTGGCCTTGATCCTGTTCGTCCCCGCCTTGCGCGATTTTCGCGGCTTCCATTACCTGGGGGAGTACCGCCGGGCCCGGAGCGAGGCGCGGAGCGTCCAAAGCGCGTTTCCGACGCTCGAGGCTCTCCTCGAAAAGGCCGTCAACGCCTCACCCCGGCCCGAGTTCCGGATCGAGCTGGCCCGGTTCTACACGGAGATGGCCCGCGTGGCCAACGATTCGGGACGCGACGAAGATCGTGAGGCTTTCTGCGACAAGGCCGTCGCCGTCTACGGCCGGGCCATCGCCGCGAACCCCATCAGTGCGTTCACCCATTACGAGATGGGGACG
Organism: Candidatus Aminicenantota bacterium; assembly: GCA_041303965.1. Taxonomy (GTDB): domain Bacteria; phylum Acidobacteriota; class Aminicenantia; order Aminicenantales; family Saccharicenantaceae; genus RBG-16-66-30. The sequence goes on along the minus strand of JBFYOD010000121.1, from coordinate 2,558 downwards.
ATCTACCTGCTTTACAATTTCCCCCTCATGACCTACGCCGACCGGGCCAAGACCTATTTCCGCGCCGCCGTCGAGTTCAAACCGGCCGACGAGTCCATCAACCTGAACGTCATCTTCCTCTATTTCAATTGGTGGACGACCCTCGAGGACGCGGAGAGGGCTTACGCCGCCGGGCTATTCAGGCAGGCCGTCGCGCGCGACCCCGGTTTTCCCGCCAAGCTCGAGGCCCGCTGGAAGCAGAGCTTTCAGACGACAGAGCGCCTCGCCGCCGTCCTGGCCGAGCTCCATTAGCATTAGGTTGCTTGGCTGTCGCAACTATAAGCAAAAAAATAAGATCAACCATTTTTGGCCCTGAAAATAGCAGTGCTACCTCAAACAAAACAAGGTTAATAATACACATAAATACTTGACAATTATGTGCTTTTATATATATTAATATTGTGCGATACATCGACACATGGGAGATTAGCCATGAGATCCACTGTAACCCTTGATAAAGAACGCCTGGACGAGCTTGTCTATGAAACGAAAGCCAGGAGCAAGACTTCCGCCGTCAACGAGGCCATAGCCGAATATCTGAAGCGCAGGAAGATCGAAAGGATCATGTCGATGAAGGGGAAGCTCGAGTTCGACATGACCGCCGAAGAGATCAGAGACAATGAGCGTTGATAAGGTCATCATCGACACGTCGGTCTGGATCGATTATTTCAGGGGCGGCGATCTCTCCCTGTCCCAAATGGTCGATGAGATCATCAACGGCGGTAAGGTCTGCGTGCCGGGCATCGTCCTGGCGGAGCTTATCCAGGGCGCCAAGTCCAAGCGGGAGATCTCGATCATCGAAGACATGATCGAAACGTTCACGTTCCTGGATACGGGACCGGGAAACGGAGCGTGGGTAGAGGCTGGGAAGTTGTCATACGATATGAAAAAGGCGGGCGTGGCGGGCCACCTCGCCGATTGTCTGATCGCAGTCCTCGCCCGGAAGAACGGATGTCGTGTCCTCACTCGCGATCGGCATTTTCAAGCCCTGCAAAGCATGGCTAAGATCGAGTCCACGACCATATGAACGGGAAGAAAGCCCTCACTTTCACCCGGCTACTTCCGGATCGGTTTGAGTAGCAGGTCCTGGAAGTCGTAGCTGAAATCCGTGTCCGGCGAGAAGGCCTTCATGCGGGCCTCGACGATGGCGCCGTCCGGGTCGAGCGTGAAGGTGACGTAGGCGTCGGCCCGGAGCTCGCGGTCGCGCCAGCGGACGACGAACGTCTCCCGGCTCCAGTGCTCCAGGTCGCCGACCATGCCCGGCGTCTTGGTGAAGCTCATGACGAGCTTGGCCGCCTCACCCGCGCCCTCGAGCGCGACCGAGATCGGCCCGTACCAGGCGTCCTCGTAAGTCCCGGCGTAGTCGGCGAGCGGAAGCGAGGGCTTGGCCGCCGCGTCCCTCTTCGCCACGGCCTTCTTCAAGGCTTCGGCCGTCGACGAAATCCTCCTCTCCTTGACCTTCAGGTAGGCCTGCGCCCAATCGGTCGGTTGGAAGCCCATGGCGTGGTCGAGGACGGCGTAGATGACGGAGTTGTAGGCCTCGCCCGATTCCTGGTTGGTGAGGACCACGATGCCCAATTCGAGATCGGGGACCATGACCAGCCGTGAGACATAACCCGAGAGCGCGCCCGTGTGGCTGACGAGCTTGCGTCCACGGTAGTCGTTGACGTTGAAGCCCAGGGCGTAGCCGCGGAAATTCATCCGCTGGGCGGCGAGCTCGGCCGGCGGGTTGGCGATGGCGATCGGCGTTACGAGCGAAGTCAGCTCTCGCTCCGTCTTTTCCGAGAAAAGCGCCCCTTCGGGCAAGCGGCCCTCGTTGAGGTGGACGAGCATCCACTTGGCCATGTCCTCGGCGCACGAAAGGATCCCGCCGGCGGGGTTCATGTTGTCGTTCTCGTCCGGGGGCTGAGCCGCGAGTCCCGTTTCGAGCGGGGCGTGGGGGATGGCGACGTTCATCCCCGCGACATCGGCCAAATGGCGCGGCCGGCTTGAGGCCAGGCCAACCTTCTTCAGGATGCGCTCGGCGATGAAGTCCTCCCAGGTCCGGCCGCTCACGGCTTCGATGACCTCTCCGGCGGCCAGATAGAGGATATTGTCGTAGGCGTAGGCGCTGCGGAAGCTCGTCGCCGGCTTGACGAAGCGGAGGCGTTCGAGGATCTGGCGCCTGCTGTAGGTCGACTCAGGCCAGATCATCAAGTCGCCCGCGCCGAGTCCGAGGCCGCTCCTGTGGACGAGGAGGTCGCGGACGGTCATCTCGCGCGTGACGTAGGGGTCCCACATCTGGAACCAGGGCAGGTAGCGGGTGACCGGCGCGTCCCAGGCGATCTTCCCCTCCTCGACGAGAAGTCCGAGGGCCGTGGCCGTGAAGGCCTTGGTGTTCGAGGCGATGCCGAAGAGCGTTCGGGCGTCGACGAGTGCCGGCTCGCCGAGCTTGCGGACCCCGTAGCCCTTGGCCAGGACGATCTTGCCGTCCTTGACTACGGCGATGCCCATGCCGGGGACGGCGAAAGTCTTCATGG
>JBFYOD010000120.1:0-10034 GCA_041303965.1 Candidatus Aminicenantota bacterium | reverse complement strand
GGAAGCGGTGCAAAAAGGCGCGGTGATCGGCCTCTGCGGCAGCACTGGCCGCTCGACCGGGCCCCATCTTCACTGGGCGTTCAAAATTCTTGGCGCTCGCGTCGACCCCGAAGCCATGCTGCGCCTGCTGCTCGAAAAATAGCCGCGAGCCAGCTCATGCGCTCGGGGGATCCCCGCCGTCGGCCGCTGAGGGGCTTCGGGCATCGTCTTCGTTCGCCGCGGTGACTTTTCACGCCAATCCGTGCGCCGTGCTTGGGAGCAGATCTCGCTTTAAGGACTTCTAGGCTCGGGGCGTGCCGCTCCGTCGGGTCGCGGGTTTGTCCCGGCGCGCCAAACCCGCTCGGATCCGGGCCTCGCCCCTGCGCCACTGCCCTTATCTGCTCGATCTGACTCCCACGCCCGACTTCGGATCGACTAGATCACCGCTTATGCTTACTCAGACGATCCGCTCAGCCCCAGTTATCCGCGGTCTCCTTCGGGCATACATCTATGCATCTAGTTTGAGTTCACCTTAAGATCTCAAGCGAGAGCTACTTCAGATAGGTCGCGAGCCACTCGTGGAGCGTTTTCCACCACAATTCGGCGTTCTGGGGCTTGGAGATGAAGTGGTCCTCGTCGGGGAAGTAGAGGAGCTTCGAGGGCACGCCCATGCGCTGGAGAGACGTGAAGAACTGCAGCCCCTGTTCGAGCGGGACGCGGAAGTCGTTGGCGCTGTGGACGATGAGACAGGGGGTCTTGAAGTTCTTGACGAACATCGACGGCGACCATTTCGTGTACTGCTCGGGGCTCGTCCACGGCGTTCCGTGGTATTCCCACTCCGGGAACCACAGCTCCTCGGTCGCGCCGTACATGGAGCGGAGGTCGAAGACGCCGTCGTGGGAGATGAGGCAGTCGAAGACGTCCGTCTGACCCTCGATCCAGTCGATCATGTAGCCGCCATAGGAGGCGCCCGCGGCACCGAGTTTGGTCATGTCGATGAAGGGATATCTCCCGTGGAGGAAACCGACGGCCTTAATGATGTCCTGGAAGGGTTTGCCGCCCCAGTCGCCGGTGATCGAGTCGGTGAAGGCCTGTCCGTATCCGGTGCTGCCGTGGAAGTTGACCATGGCCGTGACGTAGCCGGCCGCGGCGAACATCTGGGCGTTCCAGCGGTAATGGAAATCGTCGCCGAAGCTGCCTTGGGGGCCGCCGTGGATGAGCATGAGGAGAGGGTATTTCTTCGACGGGTCGAAAGCCGGCGGCTTGAGCAGGAAGCCGTGGACCTTGTCGCCGGCAGCGCCGTCGTACCAGAACTCCTCGGCCGGGTTCATGTCCAGACCGGCCAAGAGGTTGGCGTTGACCTTCGTGAGCTGCGCGAGCGCCTTCGTTTTCAAGTCGAAGGACCAGACGTCGTTCGGCTGATGGAGGGCCTGTTTCAGGAAGTAGAGGATCCGGCCGTCTGGCGAAAGGGCGAGGTCACTTAACTTATGGCCTTCGAGGACCTTCTCGATCTTCTTCGTCGCCAGCGTGATCCGGAAGACGGCCGTCCGTCCTTTTTCCTCGGCCTCGAGATAAAGAGCCGCCCCGCCCGGCGCCCAGAGGAACCCGCCGACGGAATGATCCAGGCTCCCGGTCAGGTTGTCCGCGGTCCCCGTTTTCCGGTCGAGGAGCATCAGGCATTGCTTGTCGGCTTCGAACCCGGGACGGGCCATGGCCAGGTAGGCCAGGAAGCGTCCGTCGGGCGAATAACTCGGTGAATGGTCGTTGGCCTTGTTGGCCGTCAACTTTTTCGGCTCCCCGCCGCCGGGCCCGGTGACGAAGACGTCGTTGTTCGTCCCGAGCCCCAACAGGAATTCAGGGTCGACGTTGCGGACGAAGGCGATCTCCGTCCCGTCGGGGGAAAAAGCATAGTCTTGCGCGCCGCCCAGGGCGATCGGCGGCACATCGAAGTCGCCGGGGGTGACGTCGACGGCCGTTCCGCCCGATACCGGGACGATGAATAGGTGGCTCCGCGTGCCGTCCCACCAGGCGTTCCAATGCCTGATGAGCAGGTGATCGTAGACACGGCCTTTGACCTTGCTCGCTTCGACGGCTTCCGCCTTTTCCCGGTTGCTCTCGTCGTCGGGGCAGTCGGGGAAGACCGACGAGACGAACGCGAGGTGAGTTCCTTTCGGGGACCAAAGGACCCCGGAGGCCCCGGTCGAGATCCGGGTGACTTGGACCGCCTCGCCGCCGTTCGGATCGATCTTCCAGACCTGCGGGCTGCCCGAACGGGTCGAGATGAAGGCGATCGTCCGGCCGTCGGGCGACCAGCGGGGGTTCAAGTCCGCGGCCGGGCTCGAGGTCAGCCGCCTCGGCTCGCCGCCGCGCGCCGGAACGAGCCAGATGTCGCTCGCGCCGCGGTTGGCGTCCCTGTCCATGACCGTGACGACGCAGGCGATGGAGGACCCGTCGGGGGAGAGCTGGAGGTCCGTCACCCGCTTGATACGGATGAAGTCGTCGAAGGCGATGGGCTTGAGCGTCGTGCTCTGGCCCGGAGCGGCGAACGGGGCGCAAATAACGACACCCAGAAAAAGAAGGCAGACGGCGAAGACGGCTTTTTTCATCGGCGGGACTCCTTTGGTTTTGTTGACAGCCACACCGGGATTATACGGCAAAAAGCCTCCGAAAACCCGCCGGCGGAACTTATTTCGCTTGCGTCCCGTATATCACTGAGAATAAACTGAGCGCTTCCGATGAGCATCGAAGTCAAGGGCCTGAGTTTCCGCTACGGCAAGATCGTCGCCCTCGACGGCGTGAGCATGAAGCTCGGCGAAGGCGCGGTCGGCCTTCTCGGTCCGAACGGGGCCGGCAAGAGCACCCTCATCCGCATCCTCCTCGGCTTCCTCGTCCCGGAGCGGGGCGAGGGCAAAGTCCTCGACTATGACATCCGCCGCGACCAGGCCATGATCCGCCGCTCCGTCGGCTACATGCCCGAAAGCGACTGCTTCGTCGCCGGCATGGACGCCGTGACCTTCACCACCTATTTCGGCGAGCTCTCGGGGATGCCCCGGCAGGAGGCCATGAAGCGGGCCCACGAAGTCCTCTTCTACGTCGGCCTCGGGGAGGCGCGCTACCGGCTCCTGGACACATACTCGGCCGGGATGAAACAGCGCCTCAAGCTGGCCCAGGCCCTCGTCCACGACCCGAAGATCCTCTTCCTCGACGAACCGACCTCGAACCTCGACCCGAACGGCCGCACCGAGATCCTCGAGCTCATCCGGGACATCTCCACGAACAAGTCGATCCAGGTCCTCTTGTCGTCGCACATCCTGGCCGACATCGAATCGATCTGCGGGTCGGTCGTCATTCTCAACAAGGGGCGCCTCGCCGCCGAAGGACGGATGGCGGACCTCCGGGCGATCAAGTACAGCCTCTTCGAGCTCCGGCTCAAGGGCGACGGCGAAGCCTTCCGCAAGGACCTCGAATCCCTTGGCTGCCGCGTCGACGAGATGGAGGACAGGCTGATCAAGGTCTACATGCCCGAGAAAAGCGACCGCATGGACATCTTCCGGGCCGCCGCGCGGACGGGCGTCCAGCTCCGCTATTTCGTCAAGAGCCAGACCTCGCTCGAAGACCTCTTCGCCGGCGTCGTGGGGGTCGATTGATGGCCACCGTCCGCGAGAAGGGCTACAGCCACTGGGATGGGAAACTCGCCGAACGCCGCTACCCCTGGTGGCCGATCACCCGGACGGGGATCCGGCTGGCCTTCCGCAAGAAGGCTTTTAAGTTCGTCTTCGCCGGGGCCTTCCTGCCGTCTTTCGTGGCGCTTGTCGGGCTCTACATCTCCGAACGGCTCGAGGATTTCAAGGCCATCGTCAGAAGCAACGAGACGCTGATCAACGTCAGCCCGAAATATTTCAAGACCATCTTCACGAGTGACGGCCTCCTGTTCCTGATCATTCTCGTTCTCAGCTTCGCCGCCGCGGGGCTCATTTCCGACGACCTCAAACACAACTCGCTCCAGCTCTATTTCTCGAGGCCGCTTAGCAAGAGGGATTACCTCCTCGGCAAGATGTCGGTCGTCTTCTTCTTCGTCCTCATCCTGACGGCCGTTCCCGGTTTGGTCCTGTTCATCTTCAAGATGATATTCGCCGGCAGCTTCAAGTTCTTCCTCGAATATCCCTGGCTGCCCTTGTCCATCCTCGGCTACTCGGCCCTCCTGACCATCTTTTTCGCCTTCTATGTCCTCCTCCTTTCGGCCTCGACCAAGAACACGCGTTACGCCACGATCCTCGTTTTCGCGACCTACATCTTCTCCAATGTGCTCTTCGGCATCTTGATGGGCATTTTCCGCAAGCCGGCCATGGCCCTCTTCTCCATTTCGGCCAATCTCCAGCAGGCCGGCGCTTTCCTCTATGGTCAAAAGCTTCCCTTCGCTTTCCCGGCCGTCTGGTCGTTCGCCGTCCTGGCCGGGATATGCGTACTATCCGCGGTCGTCCTCAGCAGGAGAACGCGCAGCGTCGAGGTGATCAAGTGACGGCCGTCATCTCCGCGACCAACCTGTCCAAGTACTACGGGAACGTCCTCGGGCTGAACGAGGTCACCCTCGACATCGCCGGCGGTATCACCGGCCTCCTCGGGCCGAACGGCGCGGGCAAGTCGACCTTCATGAAGCTCATCACCGGCCAGATGAAGCCCAACATCGGCCATGTGACCGTCCACGGCCGCAAGGTCTGGAACAACCCGGCGATCTTCCGAGGCATCGGGTTCTGCCCCGAGAACGACGTCTTCTACGAGGAGATGACGGGCTTCGAATTCGTCACCGGGCTTCTCCGCTTCTATGGTTTCTCGCCGTCCGAGATCAAGGACAGGGCGGCCCGGGCCCTGGATATCGTCGAGCTGACCAAAGACAAAGACCGGCTCATCCGCGGCTACAGCCGAGGCATGCGCCAGCGGGTCAAGTTCGCCCAGGCCATCGCCCACGACCCGGAGATCGTCATCCTCGACGAGCCGCTGAGCGGCCTCGACCCGCTGGGCAAAAGAAAGCTCATCAAGCTCATCAAGGATTTCAAGGCCGAAGGGCGGACCGTCCTCGTCTCGAGCCACGTCCTGCCCGAGATCGAGGCTCTGACCTCGGAGATGGTCCTCATCCATCAGGGCAAGATCCTGGCTCAGGGGGACATCCCCTACGTCCGCGAGCTCATCGAGTCCCACCCGCACATGATCTCGGTCCGCTCGAGCGACCCTCGGGCTCTCGCCGCCCGTTTCGTCGGCGACCGGTCGATCCAGAAGATGTCCTTCGGGCCCGACGGCCGAACGCTCGTCGTCGAAACGCACAAGCGGGACGACTTCTTCGGACGCCTTACCGGGGTCGTTGTCGAAGGCGGGATCGAGATCGAGGAGATCTCCTCCCCGGACGACAACCTCCAAGCCGTCTTCGAGTATCTGGTGGGAAAGTGACATGAACGCGAAAAAGGCCGTCCGCGAGGTCTTCGGCTTCTTCCTCTCTCTCGGCCGGAGGACTGGCAAGACCCGGGTCTTCGCCCTGCTGGGGCTCGTCCCGGTCATCCTGGCCGTCGTCGTCCGCGTCGTCCTCCACGGCCGGACGGGCGACATGGCCGCCGTCTTCACCGAGGTCCTGATGGTCTTCTTCCTGCAGTTCTATATCGTCATCCTTGCGCTCTTCTACGGCACGTCGGTCGTGGCCGAAGAGGTCGAAGGCCGGACCCTGTCCTACCTCATCACCCGGCCGCTTCCGAAGCCGGCCATCCTCCTCGGTAAATATGCCGCCTACTCGCTGCTGATGTTCCTCATGGTCGCCGTCAGTCTGACATTTTCTTTTTTCATCATGAACGCCGGCCGGCTCGCCGATGCCCGGCTCTATCCGGCGTTTCTAGGCTACCTGGGGGTGCTGGGGCTCGGGATCCTAGCCTACACGGCCTTCTTCACGTTCCTGGGGACGTTCCTCAAGAAGGCCATCCTCGTCGGGCTTGTCTTCGGTTTCGGATGGGAGAACGTCATCCAGTACTTCCCCGGGTCGACGCAGAGGTTCTCCGTCGTCCACTACCTCAAGTCGCTTCTTCCGTACCGGCCGATGGGCGGCGGGGGAGGTGGGGTGGCGCTCCTGCTCTTCAGGTTAGAGCCCACGCCGCCGTCCCTGGCCGTCGCGATGTTGGCCTTGATCGCCGGCGCTTTCCTGGCCCTGGCCTGCTGGCTCTTCCGGACGAAGGAATACCTCTACGAAGAGTGACCGCTACTTCTTCACTTCCGGCTTTTCCGCAGGTTTCTCTTCCGCGGGCTTGTCGGTATCGAACTTGATCATATCCCCGACCTTGGCCTGAGCGGCTTTCCCGAGCTTGTCCATGGCTTCTTCGGAAATGCTGATGTAGAGCCTGACGAAGTCCTGGCCCGAAGTGATCTCGATGGCATTCAAGAGGTCGCCCGCGGCCGGTTCCTGGGCCGCCATCATGGCGCCCAAACCCTTGAGGCCGTTGAGGGTCGAAGCCAGATTCTTGTTCTGTTCCTCGCTTCCGCCCATTGTCCGGATGTCGGCGATATAGTTCGAGAGCCGGTAATCGAAAGACATCGTCATGGCCGTGACGCCTTCGAGGACCTTGAGCTGGGGGACGCTCTCGATGCCCTTTTTGATCATGTCCGGGGGGACGGAGACGGCGCCCCAGGCCAGGGCCGCCTTGTCCACCTTCTTGAGGACGCCGGCCATCCCCTCGTTCTTCATGATCGATTCGCCTTTTTTCTGGTAGACGTCGATGATGCCTTTGACCCCCGCTTCGCTGCCGAAGATGATGTTCGAGTCGTCGAGGAAAGCCGCCCGGGTCGTCTGCTTCGTTTCAGTGCCTTCCAGGTTGGAGTAGATGGTCACGCCGTTGTAGGACGCGCTCTGGAATTCCGGGGCTTTTTCTTTCATAACGGCAAGGAAGTTATCCTTGTTGTACTTGAGGTTGACGATGATCCCGCCCTCTTGGCTTCCCCCATTAGGCGCGGCTGTGAAGCCGCCGACGACGAAATAGACGTCCTTGGCAGGGTCGATGCCGGCCATCTTGGCGAATTCGTCATAATTCTGCTTGGCCTTGGGGTCCTGGAGCATCTTGGAGACGGCGGCCGTGGCCATGCCCCGATGGACGTCGATGGCCATGACTCCGCCCGCCGACTTGGGCAGGAGCCGGATCAGGGATTCCGCCGTCGCGCTGCCCGCCTTGATGCTCGACGACGGCGCGCAGGACGCGAGAAGGAACACGGCCAACAGAACGATCGAACCGATGGAAGTCGTTTTTTTCATGTTTGGAGCCTCCTTGACTCAGTGATATACGGATTCTCCCGGAAATTGTTCCTGCCAGGGACTATACCACCAATGCCCGGCTTGCGGCAACCGGCCGTTTGAGTATAATTCTTAGGAACTGGCGGTCCCGGCGGTTCGTCGGGACGAAAGGAAACAGGGACATGCGCCGCAATATTTTGAGCGTTCTCATCAAGTGACCGGCATGCAAGAAGAACGAATTGCCGCCGAGGTTACGGCGTTCCAGAAGATCCTGCGCAATAGGCGAAGCATACGCAGATTTCTGCCGGCGCCGGTCGAGACGGAGAAACTCCGGGCCTGTCTCGAAGCGGCCCGGCTGGCGCCTTCGGCCCACAACGTCCAGCCCTGGCGCTTCGTCGTCGTCGACGATCCCGAGCTCAAGGACCGGCTCGCGGCCGCGGCCTTCTCCGGCATCTACGCCAGCTCGAAGTTCGCCGCGCAGGCCCCGATCATCATCGTCCTGCTGGTCAAGCGCGGGCTCGTCGCCCATCACCTGGGCGGCCGTTTTCAGAACGTTCACTACCATCTCATCGACATGGGCATCGCCGGGGAACACATCGTCCTGCAGGCCGAGGAGCTCGGCCTGGCCACGTGCTGGATGGGATGGTTCAATTACCGCCGGGTCCGGAAGGTCCTGAAGGTCCCCCGGAAACTCAAGGTCGTGGCCATGATGCCGGTCGGATACGCCGAGAAAAGACCGAAGCGCGAGCCGCCCCGAAAGACGCTCGAGGAGGTCGTGACCTTCAACGGGGTCGAACGGGAGTGAGGAGCCGGAAGATGTTCGTTCTTGTCGCCGTGGCCTTATCCATCTACGGACTGATCAATTTCTATGTCCTCCGCCGCGGCGCGCAGGCGCTCGGGGGATACCCCACGGCGAGATTCGTCTTTATGGCCGCGTTCATCGCCATGACCCTGGCCTATCCGCTCGGCCGGGTCCTCATGTCCCTCGGTAGGAATTCCCTCTCATCGCCCTTCATCATGGCCGGGTCATTCCACATGGTCGTCATGCTCTATGGCTTCCTGAGCGTCGTCCTCGTCGATCTCGTCCGCCTGGCGAACGCCTTCGTCCCGTTCCTGCCTAGGGCGGTCACCGCGCATCCGGGGAAGACGGGTTTGGTCCTGTTCCTGGCCGTGGCCGGCGCCACGGGCCTGACGCTCGTGGCGGGGGCCGTGAACGCGGTCCGTCCCAGGACCGTCGACCTCGCTCTGAGCGTTCCCAAAAAGGCGGGGAAGCTCGAACGCCTGACCATCGTGCTGGCCTCCGACCTCCATCTCGGGACCCTCGTGGGCAAGTCCAGGCTCGGCAAGATCGTCGATAGCATCAACGCCCTCGGACCCGACATCGTCCTCATGCCCGGCGATATCGTCGACGAGACCGTCACCGAGAAGATCGAGGCGGAATTCAGCGCCGTCATGCGGCGGCTCAGGGCTCCCCTTGGCGTATTCGCCGTTCCGGGGAACCACGAATTCTACAGCGGCCTGGAGCGGAACCTGGCCTGCCTCCGCGCCTGCGGCATTAGAGTCCTCGAAGACGAAGCCATCAACGTGGCCGACGGCTTCATCCTGGTCGGCCGCAGGGACCCGAGCTCGCTCGCGACCCAGGAATCGCGTCTCCCGATCAGGGATATCCTGGCCAAATACGGTTTCGACGGCAGCCTGCCGGTCATTCTTCTCGACCATCAGCCGGTCCGTCTCGAAGAGGCGAGTCAGGCCGGGGTCGACCTCCAGCTTTCGGGACACACCCACGCCGGACAGCTGTTCCCGCTCGACATCATCAACAGGATGGCCTGGGAGCTCAATTGGGGCTATCTCCGGAAGGAGAACACTCAGTACTACGTGACGAGCGGTGTCGGGACATGGGGCCCTCCGGTGCGGACCGGCAGCCGGCCCGAGATCGTCCGCATCCGTTTGACCTTTGCCGGGCCAGGCCTTCCCTAAAACCCTCTTGCTTCTTCGCCGCGTTGGGTTAAGATAAGCGCGGAGGGCAACATGAAGATCGCGGCGCGAATCCGGGCTCTTATCACCATATCCGTATTCATGGCTTCATTGGCCGGAGGGCTTTCCGCCTCGGCGCCGGCCGGCTCACCGCAGATCAAGCCCGCGGAGGGCTCGGTCCCCGGGTTCAATATCGCACCGGGCCCGATCGAGCTTCACCGGGTTGCCCAGCCCCAGACGCCGTTCGACAAGGTCGGCCGCAAGTTCGCCCTGCTCGGCTATGAGAGCGGCGCGTTCGAGGCCTGGGCCTACCCCCTCAAGCTCGTCCGCAATTTCGAGTTCTCCTTCCTCCTGGGCACGAGCACCGTCCCCATCCCGGGGCGGGACATTGTCCGCTTCGTCTCGGTCCAGCCCGCCGTGACCACGCTGACCTACACCTATCAATCCTTCACCGTGAAGGCCCACTTCATCGCGCCGGTCGACGAGCCCGGCGCGGTCGTCCTCCTCGACGTCGATTCCACGGAGCCGCTGACCGTCGTCTGCAGCTTCATCCCCGTCCTCCAGCCGATGTGGCCGGCTGGTCTGGGCGGCCAATACGCCTACTGGGATGACGGACTCAAGGCTTATCTCATCTCGGAACCGACGCGGAAGAACCACGGCTACGTGGGCTCGCCCTCGGCCCGGGGCCTTTCCTACACGCCCGCCCACATGCTGTCGGACGTGCCGAACCAGTTCAAGGTCGAGATCGCCGACCCGAGATCCGTCACCGGCCGTTTCATCCCGCTCGTCGTCGCCGGAGGCAAGGGCGCGCGGGACGATGTCA
>JBFYOD010000119.1:0-5160 GCA_041303965.1 Candidatus Aminicenantota bacterium | reverse complement strand
CCCTCGAGGGTCCGGGCTAGCTCCTCCGGGGGCAAAACGGCGACCGTTTTTCCGATCCGCTCCACCGCCAGCGTCCGGACCTGGCTGATCTTGACCCAGGACCGCTTGGGAAGCCCCTTCGACGCGATCTCCATGGTCAGCGGAAAACCGGCCTTCTGGGGCCGGCTGGTGATGGCCATGGCGATCACGGTCCCCGAACGCTCGTTGAAAACGTCGTGACTCAGGATGAGGACCGGACGGCGGCCTGTCTGTTCGCGGCCCTGGCCCGGGCTGAGGTCGGCCCATCGGATCTCCCCTCTCAGTATTCGGGCCATCCGGACATCTCCTCGGACAGGCCCTCTTCGGCGAGTTCCTTCTCGCGGGCCGGATCGAGCTTGGCGCATTCGAGGGCCAAGCGGGTCCTGTCAAGCCGTTCGAGCTTTTCGGCGACCGCGTCTTCGATAGCCTGGCTCCGGTTGTTGAAGACGCGCCGACGGACAAGTCCGTCCACTCTTTTAAGGACTTTTTCGTCCATCGAAATAGCGATCTTGGCCTTGGGCATGCCGCACCTCGTAGTATTACCATAAGTAATACCGAGGAGTTTGTCAAGGCCGCAGAACCGGTCACTCACGATAACAAAGACGGCCCGAGGGGGAGGATATTCTCATAGAGGCGGGGAAACCGGGAACAGGCGCCGCCGGTCAGGCGTGTTCGATCGAGGTGTGCCCGGAGATCTCCGAGCTCGTCGTGGCCAGGTCGCGGACGGAGAGCTTGTGGACGTCGTCGTTCCCGGTGAGGCGGGCGAAGTCCTTGAGCTCTTCGGTCGAGACCCGCAGGAAATTAGCCAGCCAGCGGGCCGATTCTTCGAAGTTGAGCCGGACCCGCAGTCCGGGATCCTGCGTGGCGATACCTACGGGACAGCGGCCGCTGTCGCAGATGCGGTACTGCTGACAGCCGATGGCCATCAGGGCCGCGGTGCCGATGGCCACGACGTCCGCGCCGAGGGCCAGGGCCTTGGCGAAATCCGAGGAGACGCGCAGACCGCCGGTCGCGATGAGCGTGACGCCCTTGATCCCCCGGGCGTCGAGATATTTCCGGGCCCGGTGGAGGGCGTAGATCGTGGGAATGGAGGTCGAGTCCTTGATGAACTTGACGGCGGCGCCGGTCGCCCCGGCCCGGCCGTCGATGGTGATGAAGTCCGGCCCGGCGTGGAGGGCGAACTCGAGGTCGGCTTCGACGTGGCCGGCTGCGAACTTGATCCCGACCGGCCGGCCCCCCGAAAGGCGGCGGAGTTCGGCGACCTTGCGCTTGAGGTCGTCGCGCGTGGCGATGTCGGGAAACCGCGATGGGCTGACGATGTCCGCGCCCTCCGGGAAACCGCGGACGGCGGCGATCTCGGCCGTCACTTTGGCGCCCGGCAGGTGCCCGCCCATCCCCGGCTTGGCCGACTGGCCGAACTTGATCTCGACGGCGTCGACGCGCTTGAGGTTCTCCTCGGTGATGCCGTAGCGATTAGGGACGTATTCAAGGATGTAGCTGTGGGCCATCCCCAGGGCCTCGGGCAGGATGCCACCCTCCCCCGAGCACATGGCCGTGCCCGCCGCCCCGCTGCCCAGGGCCAGGGCGGTCGAGGCCTCTTTCGACAGGGCCCCGAACGACATGTGGCTGATGATGATGGGCGTTCCGATGACCAGGGGCTTTTTGGCCTTAGGCCCGATGACCGTCCGGGTGTCGACCGGCTCATCGCGGTTGAGCGGCAGCCGGGCCAGCTGGGCCCCCTTGATCAGGATCTCGCTCCAGGAAACGGAGGATTTCCGGGAGCGCATGGGCTCGATGACCGACTCGCCCGTCGCGGCCATCCGGTGGATGTCGGCCATGAGGGTTTCGACGTCGTCGGCGGCGCGGCGGAAATCTTCGACGGTCTTCCCTTCCCTGATGATCTCGGGCGGGGCGGCCGCGACCTGGGGCTCCTCGTCGGTCCTTTCGAACTCGGACTTGGCCGCTCCGCAAACGGGACAGGTCCAGTCCGGGGGCAGGTCGTCGAAGGGGACCCCTTCCGTTTTCTCGTTGTAAACGTACTGGCAAATGAGGCAGCGGTAGCGGGCCATGGTCGTCTCGGGCGCGGCTTATCTTAGCTCATCGCCCGGGAGGTGTCAAAACGTCCGCTTGAAAACAAGATCGCGGACGGGATCGCTGTCGATGACGAACCCGGTCACCCGGTTTTGCCCATCCCGCTGGAAGATCACCATCGGAATAACGCGGGAGTTCGCGGCAAAACGATCCTTTTCGTCGGGCGCGAGCCGGATATCGTTTTGCCCCGGCGCTGTGACGATCAGGGCATCGCCGCGCAGCTCGACGGCATAGCGGAGAGCCAGCTCTTCATTGGAATAGGCGCCGGTAAACTCCTGGAGCTCCTGGGGGGTCGGCTTGACCAGCACGATCTTCGGGGCGATCTGCTCGGCTCCGCCCTGTTTCCAGACAAAATGCTGGACTTTCCCATCCTTGTTCTTTTGAAAAGTGATCCTGGCCTCGGCGATGTCCAACAGGAATTCGGTCTCCGACAGGGTGGTCAGCGCGAATTTCGCCCCGGGGACTGTCAAGCTCAGCTGGTCGCCCGCGCGGCTGATCGAAAAGACCCGGCCCGGCGCGATCCGGTAATCGCCGGCGTAGGCGTCCAGCTTTTCCGGGCTGACCTTAACGGCCTTCTTGGCCGCGGCCGGCGGGCCCTTTTTCACCGGTGGAGCGGGGGCGGGCGCCAGAGCAGGAGCCGGCAGGTAGATATCGATGATGTCCGCGCCGAACCCGTCGATAGGAGTGTAGTCCCAATTGGCCAGGACGGCGAAGCCGAACTTCTGGTCTGGGAAATAGGACAGCGCGGCACCCGAGCCAGCCCAGGTCCCTACCTGTCCAACCACGCGTTTCCCCC
This sequence comes from Candidatus Aminicenantota bacterium, assembly GCA_041303965.1. Classification (GTDB taxonomy): domain Bacteria; phylum Acidobacteriota; class Aminicenantia; order Aminicenantales; family Saccharicenantaceae; genus RBG-16-66-30. Next base: position 2,255 of record JBFYOD010000119.1, on the reverse strand, counting down.
TCCAGGATCCGACGTTGAGGCCGTATCCGGAGATCGAGGTCCCACCGCTATTCAAGGCGCCGGCCGTGAACATCCTAGCGAAAATGTCCTGTCCGTCCGCGGGACCGGACTCCAGGTTCACCAGCCACTTGGCCAAGTCGGAGATCGACGTGAAAAGCGAATGCGAACCTGCCAGGGACAAGGTATCGACGCCCCGGAGGTATTCCTGGCGGGTGAAGTTGTAGCTCAGAGCCTCATTGTCGAAGATCGAACGACAATTGTCACGGAACTGGGTCCTGGTCATTTTCAAGGGCTTGAAGATGTTTTCCCAGGCCCAGTCGGAGAAAGGCTTGCCGGTAGCCCGTTTGATCACCTCGGCCAGCAGGTCGTAGTTGGTCGCCGAGAAAAGGGGGCGGTCGCCCGGCGGAAATATGAGCTGCTTTTGGGCCTTGATGAGCTTCAGCACCCGCTCGAAAGTGACCTCTTCCTTGTCCCGGCCGCTCAGCTGGAGCACGGGAAGCCAGTCGCGCAGCCCGCTGCTTTGGTAGACGAGGTGACGCAACTTGACCTGCGTCCCGAAGTCGCGGATCTCGGGGATGTACTTACGGACGTCGTCCTCCAAGGACAGCTTGCCCTGCTTCTCCAGCATGGCCACGGACTGGCCGACAAACACCTGGGCCAGGGTGGCTGTATTGAAGACCGTATTCGGAGTGATGGCCGCGGCGTGCTCCTGACAGGCCAGGCCGAACACTTTCTGATAGACGACCTGGCCTTCTTTGACCACGACCACGGCAAAGCCGGGCTGGTCCAGCCGGTTCCAAAAATCGAACAGCTCGTCCATCTTTTCGCTCGGCGACAAAGGTGTTTTCTTTTGTTCGGCGCTTTGACCGACCGCGAAAAGGGTCGACAGCATCAAACACATCGCGACATGAATAGTGACTTTTTTCATTGGTACCGCCCCCATGGAACTTCTCCTTCCCATTTTAGGGAAAGACGACCCCTTTTTCAATGTCGCTATCCCTGGCTTTTGAATTTTTATTCAAACCTGTTACCATAAGGATGTCTGAAGGAGACATCGCTTTGCCAAAGATCCAGGGGCGTCCGCCTGTCGCCGGGTTCGTGTTTTTCTTGCTAGTAATCAGCTTGATGGGGATGACCGCCATGTCCAATGACATCAACGAATTTTATCGATTATTGCCGGACACGATCGCCGGCTGGGAAAAAGCCGATCCGCCCGACCTGTACACGCCCAAGAACCTGTCGACCTATATCGACGGCGGCGCCGAGCTCTTCCTGTCTTACGGGTTCCAGAACGCCCTGTCGCTGAAATATCATGATCCCGCCGACAACGAGATCAACGTCGACATCTTCGAAATGGGCTCCGCCCCCGACGCCTTCGGCGTCTTCGCCCATTCGCGGGAAACGATCGACAACCGCGTTGGCCAGGGCTGCGAGTATGCCGCCGGCCTTCTGACCTTCTGGAAAGACCGCTATTATGTCTCGATCCTCGCCTATCCGGAGACGGCGGAAAAAAGGGACGTCGTTTTCAAGTTGGGCCAGGCGATCGCCGGCGCGATCAAGAGCGACGGCCCCTTGCCGCCGATCATCTCGCTGCTCCCGGCCGAGAACCTCCTTCCCGAGACCGTTCGCTATTTCCATCATTACATCTGGCTGAACAGCTTCTCTTTCGTCTCCAATGAGAACGTCTTGAACATCGGCAACGACACGCCCGCGGCCCTGGGCAAATACCGGCAGGCCGGCACCACGTTTTTCCTGCTGCTGGTCCGTTATCCCGATGCCTCCAGGGCCGAAGCGGCCGGCGAGCGATTCCGGCGAGAGCTGCTGGACGGCGCGATCGATGGGATGCGCCCGATGAAGGAAGGCCGCTGGACGGGCCTTCAATGCCGGGGCGACCTGGTCAGCATCGTTTTGAACGCCCCGGACGCGCCGACCGTCCAAGCTATTTTCGCTAAGATCAAGACCTGAGAAGGAGGGGACGATGACACCCAGCGAATCGATCAGCAGACGGCAATTCATCAAGAGCGCTTCGGCGGCCGCCATCGGCACGACACTGCTGCTCTCCGGCCAGGAGACGACCGCTCCCGTCAAGAGCGGCAAGAGCCGGGTCGTCCTGGTGCGCGACCTCAACGTCCTGGACGAGAACGGCAATCCGAAATATGAGGTGGTCCAGGAAATGCTCGATACGGGGATCAAGGCCCTGACCGACAGGCCCGATCCCCAGAGCGCCTGGAAGACGATCATCAAGCCCGACGATA
>JBFYOD010000118.1:0-25323 GCA_041303965.1 Candidatus Aminicenantota bacterium | reverse complement strand
GCCGCTCCGCTCCTCTGGGCAGCCTACGCCGAAGCCGGGATCATCCCACTCGGACAATTACTCGACCTGCGGAAGATCTCGAGCGACCTCGAAGGCCACCCTACGCCGCGGATGAAATGGGTCAAGGCGGCGACGGGTTCCCTGGGCCAGGGATTGTCCGTCGGGGTCGGCATGGCCCTGGCCCAACGGCTTGACAAGTCGCCGGCCCGGACGTTCGTCCTCATGGGCGACGGCGAGTGCGCCGAGGGCCAGGTCTGGGAGGCGGCCAACGCAGCGGCGCACTGGAAGCTCCGCAACCTCGTGGCCATCGTCGACGTCAACCGGCTCGGCCAGTCCGACCCGACCATGCACCAGCACGACCTCGCCGCCCTGGCCCGCAAGTTCCGCGCCTTCGGCTGGGAAGCCGTCGTCATCGACGGCCATAAGATCGATCGGATACTCGCTGCCTTGAAGGAGGCCGGAAAAGCGGGCAAGCCGACGGTCGTGCTGGCCCGGACCCTCAAGGGCAAGGGCGTGAGCTTCATCGAGGACAAGAACGGCTGGCACGGCAAGCCCCTCAAGGCCGACGAGTTGGCCCGGGCGCTCGAGGAGACCGGCTGCCTCCCCGACGTCGACGCGCGGAAGTTCGTCCACAAACCGAAGCCCTTCCAAAAAAAGAAAACCGTCTCCTCCTTCGATTTCCCCCGGACAGTGTACAAGGATAAAACGGCGACGCGCCTGGCCTACGGGAACGCGCTTCTCAGCCTGGGCAAGGTCGATCCGTCCGTCGTGGCCGTCGACGGCGACGTCAAGAACTCGACCTACGCCGACAAGTTCTTCGAAGCTTTCCCCGGGCGCTCCTTCCAGTCGTTCATCGCCGAGCAGAACATGGTCGGCGTGGGCATGGGCCTCGCGGCCAAAGGCTATATCCCGTTCATCGCCACCTTCGCTGCCTTCCTGACCAGGGCCCACGACCAGCTCCGCATGGCCGCCTATTCCTTTTCCAATATCAAGGTCTGCGGCTCCCACGTCGGCGTGAGCATCGGCGAGGACGGCCCCTCCCAGATGGGCCTCGAGGACCTGGCCATGTTCCGGCCCATCCCGGGGTGTGTCGTCCTCTACCCGGGCGACGCGGTTTCGTCGGAGGCGTGCGTTGCGGCCGCGGCCTCGCACCAGGGCATGGTCTACCTGCGGACGTCGCGGCCGGCGACGCCGATCCTCTATCCGGCCGGAGAGACGTTTCCCATCGGGGGCTCCAAGGTCCTGCGGAAAGGGGAGGGGGACATGGTCACGGTCATCGCCGCCGGGATCACGCTCCACGAAGCGCTCAAGGCCTCGGACGAGCTTAAGAAAGAGGGCATTGGTGTCCGCATCGTAGACGCGTATTCCATCAAGCCGCTGGACGAAGCGACGATCCTGCGGGAAGTCGCGGCGACGGGCGGCCGGGCGATCGTCGTCGAAGACCACTACGCCGGCGGCGGGTTGGGCGAGGCTGTCGCCGGGGCCCTGGCCGGGAAAGCCGCGCTGAAGCATCTTTGCGTCCGCGAGCTGCCCAGGTCCGGGAAACCGGACGAGCTCCTCGAACGGTACGGCATCAGCGCCTCGCACATCGTCCGGGCCGCACGGGAGTCCGTTCGCGGATGAAGAGGTTCCGCCTCGTCCGGTCGGTCTTTTCGGCCCTCGTCATCGCCGCCGCGATCCTCAACCCGGTACTGTCGTTATCCGCCCCGGCCGAAGAAGCGCTCCGGGGGACGGTCACCGTCGTCTATGATGGAGACACGGTCCGGGTCCGCCTGGCTGGCCAAAAGGACGAGCGTGTCCGGCTTATCGGCGTCGACTCGCCCGAGCTCGACGACGCCCGGGAACAGGTCCGGCTCATGGCCTTCCTGGCCAAACGCTACACCTTCAGCCGGCTTTTCCGGTCCACCGTGGAACTCCTCCCGGGCCCGGAAAAGCGCGATGTCTATGGCCGGCTGCTGGCTTATATCCGAACGGCAGACGGGGAGATGTTCAACGAAACACTCGTCCGGGAAGGCTACGCTCACGCCTATCTCAAGTTCCCGTTCGACGAGACGTGGAAAACGCGGCTCAAGGATGCGGAAGGCGAGGCCCGCCGGTCGGGGAAAGGCCTTTGGCGGGAGACGCCGTACCCTGTGATCGAAGCTTCCGAAGCCGGCCGTCATACCGGCGAGATCCTGACCGTCCGTTTTCGCTGCCTGCGTTCGTTCAAGCGCAGCGGCTTCCACATCCTCGAAGCCGACGGGGCGGAGTTCGACGTGGCCATCCCGATCGAGGTTTTCAAGTCTCTTCCCGGTTCGCTCGATTTCTCCGGACGGACGATCGAAGCGACGGGTCTCGTCGAGCTTTACAAGGGACGTCCCCAGGTCATGATCGGCGTCCCTGTCCAGCTCAAACGCGTCTAGTAAAGGGAGCATGTCCATGATCTCGAAGATATCGCCTGCCGTCAGAAGAGCCCTCGAGACCGCCGTCGGCCCGGAAAACGTCATATCCGATCCAGAAAGGACCGTCGATTACGGCCATGACGAATTCTCGCTCCGCGAGATCGCCCATGAGCCCGACGTCGTCGTCAAGCCGGGGACGACGGAGGAGGTCGCTGCGGTCCTGCGCATCGCCAACATCCATGGCATCCCGGTGACCCCGAGGGGCGGGGCAACCGGGCTCTGCGGCGGCTGTGTCCCGGTCCGCGGCGGGGTCGTCCTCTCCCTCGAGCGGATGAACCGGGTCCTCGAGGTCGACGCCGACAACCAGATGGCCGTGACCGAGGCGGGCGTCCGCCTGTCCGATTTTACGCGAGCGGTCGAAGAGGGAGGCCTCTATTTCCCTCCCCATCCCGGCGACGAGAGCGCCATGATGGGCGGCCTCATCGCCACCAACGCCGGGGGCAGCCGGGCCGTCAAATACGGCACCATCCGCAATTACGTCCGGGGCCTCGAGATCGTCACGCCCACGGGCGACATCCTCAAGCTCGGCGGGAAGCTTGAAAAATCGAGCACGGGCTACAACCTCATGCATTTGTTCATCGGTTCCGAGGGGACGCTCGGCGTCGTCACCAAGGCGGTCATCCACCTCAAAGCCAGGCCCGGCATCATGCGCTCGTTCGTCGTGCCCTTCTCCGAACTCGAGCCGGCCCTCGAAACCATCCCGCTCATCATGAAACGGGGGGTTGTACCGCTCGCCGTCGAGTTCCTCGAGATCGAGCCCATCACCCTGACCGAGGAGCACATCCGGAAGAAGTGGCCGACCAAGCTGGGGAAGACCCATCTTCTGGTCATCCTCGACGCCCCTTCCGAGGCGGAAATGGACCGGCTGTCCGAGGCCGTCGCCGAGGCCTGCCTGGAAAAAGGCGCCATCGACGTCTTCGTCGCCGACACGCCGAGCAAGCAGGACGAGGTCCTGGCCATCCGTTCGAAGATCTACGACGCCATCAAGGCCGGGACGGTCGAGATCCTCGACATCTCCGTTCCCCGGGCCGAAGTTGCCGGGCACGTCCGCAAGGTCCGAGAGCTCGCCGCCCGGTACGGTATGTGGCTGCCGACCTTCGGCCACGCCGCGGACGGCAATGTCCACACCCACATCATGAAAGCCCGCTACGATGACGGCCGGATGGTGCCCGTCCCCGAGAGCGCCTGGAAGGACAAGGCCGACCTCGTCCGGGAGGAGCTCTTCCGGGACTGCCGCGAGCGCGGCGGGGTCATCTCTGGCGAGCACGGCATCGGCCTGGTCAAGAAGCCGTACCTCTCCATCGTCATCGACGAGCGGCAGATCGAGATCATGCGCGGCGTCAAGCGCGTCTTCGACCCGAACGGGATCATGAATCCGGGCAAGATCTTCGATTGACACGGCGGTTTGCGTTGCCGGGGCGTTCGTGCTATTAATACAGGATCAGGGGCTAAAAAATCTTGAAAGATTAGGGGGTCACCCATGATCGAACGGATCACCGAAATCTACATTATCCTGGAGAACAAGCCGTCCCAACTCGGCGACCTGTGCAGTTTTCTGGCCGAGAACGAGATCAATATTGACGCCATCGGCGTTTTTCACGACACGGCCAAGCTCTGCGTCCAGAACCTCAACAAGGCCGTCAAGCTCCTGGCCAAGCTCAACTACACGGTCGAACTCCGCGACGTCCTCAAGATCGACCTCGAGAACCGGCCCGGCGCCCTGGCTGAGCTCACGACCAAGCTCGGGGACGAAGGGATCAACATCGAATACTGCTATGGCACGCTGTCCCGCAAGGGCAGCCAGATCGCGGTCATCATGGACGTTTCGGACATCGAGCGGGCCTGCAAGCTCCTCGGGGTCTGAACCGGCCTCCCGGAAATCTTTCGAGGCCCCTTTACCGGCCCCGGCGCAATCGGTTAAGCTTGTCCCATGCCTGAACGATTCGACATCGCCGTCATCGGCGGAGGCGCGGCGGGCCTCGTCGCGGCCGTCAGCGGCGCCCGGCGCGGCGCTTCGGTCACGGTCCTCGAACGCCTGCCGCGGGCCGGAAAGAAGCTCCTGGCCACGGGCGGCGGCCGCTGCAATCTCCTCAACGAGAACCTGGCCGCTCCGGCGTTCACCTCGTCCGACCCCGGCCTCGCCGCCTCCATCCTCGACAGGTTCGGCAAGGCGGCGATCCGGGCCTTCTTCGGGACCCTCGGGCTCCGTCTGCAGACGGAAGAGGACGGCCGCGTCTACCCGGCGACGAACCAGGCCTCCTCCGTCCTCAAGGTCTTGGAGCTCGAGGCCGGCAGGCTCGGTATTCGCGTCGAATCCGGCTTCGACGCGTCGGGCCTGACCGCCGCATCTGGTGGCTTTTCGGTCGTCTCCGCGGCCGGCCGGACGGTCGAGGCCCGGACCGTCATCCTGGCGGGCGGAGGCAAGTCCTATCCGGCCCTCGGTTCGAACGGAAGCTGCTACGGCCTGGCCGGGCTGTTCGGTCACTCTCTCGTGCTTCCCGTGCCGAGCGCCGTGCCTCTTCTAGCCAAGGACGCGATGTGCCATTTTCTCCAAGGCCAGAGGCTCAAGGTCCGGATCGCAAGCTTCGTCGACGGCCGCGCCGGCCGAACAGCCGAGGGGGAACTGCTCTTTACCCAATACGGTCTCTCGGGGACCGCGGCCCTCGATGTCAGCGAGAGCATATCCATAGCCATCAACCGCGAGGGGGCGAAGGATGTCGCCGTCTCTGTCGACCTCGTCCCGTTCATGTCCGAGCCGGATCTGGCCGCCGAATTATCGGGAAGAATGAAGGCCGCGTGGCCGGAGAAGGATCTCGGGGCGGGGTTCCTCCCGGAGAAATTCGCCCTGGTCATGCCGCAATTCGTCCGGGACTCCTGCGGGTCATCCGGAAAGGGGAGCCGGACAGGAGCTGCCCGAAATCTGGCCGGGGCGCTCAAGGCCCGGAGGTTCGCGGTCCAGGGAACGCGCGGCTGGAACGAGGCCGAATTCACGTCCGGCGGGGTGGACGCCCGCGAGGTCAAGCCGCGGACCCTCGAATCGAAGCTCCGGCGAGGGCTTTATTTCGCCGGCGAGGTCCTCGATGTCCAGGGCGGCCGGGGCGGCTACAACCTCGCCTGGGCCTGGGCCTCGGGTTTCGTCGCCGGCCTGACGGAATAGGGGACTCGGCCCGGGCCTTTAATCCGGCCGGCCATTCGTGAAGAAGGCGGTGGTCATGAGAATCAATCCCGGGAATAAGATCCACAAGAGGCCATCGGGCTCCTTGGCCGTCTGCGCCCTTCTTTTCGCCGCGCTGTTCCCGGTCGCGGCCTGCTCCACCTCTGCCGGAAGAGGCGCGCTCCCGGCATCCCGCCATGACCTCGTTTTCAAGTCCCTGGCCGGGACGTGGGACGAGGCCATCCCGCTGGGGAACGGCATGATCGGGGCCCTCGTCTGGAAGAAGGGCGAATCGCTGCGGATGTCCCTCGACCGGGCCGACCTCTGGGACCTCCGTCCCGTGGCCGAATTCGCGGGGCCCGAATTCCGCTTCGATTGGGTCAGGAAGCAGGTCCTGAAAAAGGATTACGACCCCGTCCACAGGATGGGCGATATCCCCTATGACCGCGATCCGGCGCCGACCAAGATCCCGGCCGCTGCTCTGGAGTTCGACATTTCGGCCCTTGGAGAGATCGAATCCGTGAGGCTCTCCATCGCCCAAGCCGTCTGCCGGGTGAGATGGAAAAATGGGGTCAGGCTGACGGCCTTCGTCCACGCGACCGAGCCTGTGGGCTGGTTCACCTTCGAAGGCCTGCCCGCGGTCCTGATGCCGCGCCTGATCCCGCCGGCCTACGCGGTCCCGGTACCGGCGTCCGACGCGGAAAAGAACTCGCTGACCGGGAAAACCCTGGCCAGCCTCGGTTATCCGGCCCCCGAGCTCGTCAGGGACGGCACGTCCGTCCGCTACCATCAGGAAGGCTGGGGCGGGATGAGCTATGAGGTCGCGGCGGAATGGCAGAGGCCTTCGGACGGGATCCTCACCGGCGTCTGGAGTATCAGCTCCGTCTACCCGGAGAAGGATGGCGCGATGGCCGACACCGGCGGCGCAGCGCAGTTCGCTCCTCAATCCGTGGCCGAGGCGCTCAAGCGGTCGCTGGCGCGCGACCTCGAATCGCACGCGGCCTGGTGGAAAGCGTTCTGGGCGCGGTCGACGATCGCGCTTCCGGACCCGGTCCTTGAGAAACAGTGGTACCTCGAGACTTATAAATTCGGGGCCGCTTCCCGCCGCGGCGCGCCGCCGATCACCCTCCAGGCCGTCTGGACGGCCGACGACGGCAGCCTTCCGCCCTGGAAGGGGGACTTCCATAACGACCTCAACACCCAGCTCAGCTACTGGCCGTGTTACAGCGGCAACCGGCTGGAGGAGGGACTGTCTTTTCTGGATTGGCTGTGGGCGACGAAGCCACGCGGGGAGGAGTACACGAAGCTCTATTTCGGCGTCGATGGGCTCAACGTCCCCGGTGTGGCGACGCTCGACGGCGCCCCGATGGGCGGTTGGATCCAATATTCGCTCGGGCCGACGGTCTCGGCCTGGCTGGCCCACCATTTCTATCTCCACTGGCGCTTCAGCGGCGACCGGGTGTTTCTAGAGGAGCGGGCCTATCCTTATCTCAAGGCCGTGGCCGTGTTTCTGGACCAGTTCGCCGAGCGGCGGGCGGACGGGAAAAGAAAACTGCCCCTGAGCTCGAGTCCCGAGATCAACGACAACGGGCTCGACGCCTGGTTCGGCGAGACGACGAACTTCGACCTGGCCCTCGTCCGCTGGCTCTACGGGGCCGCGGCCGAGCTGGCCGGCGAGCTCGGCCTCGCCGACGAGAGAACGCGCTGGCTAGGCATTCTCGGCGAATGGCCCGAACTGGCGCTGGCCGAGGATGACGGGCGGCTCCTCGTCGCTCCGGATTATCCGCTCACAGGATCGCACCGTCATTTTTCCCACCTCATGGCCATCCACCCGCTTGGCCTCGTCGATTGGAGCGGGGGAGAGGCGAGCCGTCGGACGATCCGCGGGGCCCTGTCCGAGCTCGACCGCCTCGGCCCCGACTGGTGGTGCGGCTATTCCTACAGCTGGCTCGGCAACATGGCCGCGAGGGCCATGGACGGGGACAAAGCCGCGGCGGCGCTCCGGACGTTCGCCGAATGCTTCTGCCTGCCCAACAGCTTCCATGCCAACGGCGACCAGACGAAGAGCGGCAAGTCGAAGATGACCTACCGGCCGTTCACCCTGGAAGGGAACTTCGCCTTCGCGGCGGCCGTCCAGGAGATGCTCCTTCAGAGCCATACGGGCGTCGTCCGCGTCTTCCCGGCCGTCCCGGACGCTTGGAAGGACATGAGTTTCGATTCGCTCCGGACTTACGGCGCTTTTCTCGTCTCAGCGAAGAAGAAAGGCGGGAAAATGATCGAGATCCGGGTGACGTCCGAGAAAGGGGGCAAGCTCCGGCTCGATAACCCTTTCATGGGCGGAGCCTACAAAGCGTCTGGCCTCGCGGCGGGCGCCGTTCGCGATGTCGGCCCGGTCATCGAAGCCGACATGCGGCCGGGAGATAAACTTCTCCTCTACGGCAAATGATCACCGGCATCGATCCCGCCGGCGCGGGATTTCGGCAGAAAAGCCGCTTCACATCCCCGGGTAGAGCAGGGCGTTCAAGAGGAACTTATATGTCCCGTGGGACTGGGCCCGGTTCTGGCACCTGACCCCGATGAGGATGATCCGGCCGCCCTTCCATTTCGTGTCGACGACGGCCGCTTTCCGGGTCAGATATTCCTCGCCCAAGAGCCAGCCGCTGAGCAGGACCTCGTCCTCCGGATAAGAAGCCACGACCTTGCGGTCCCAGTCGAAGGGGGGCGAAGACGTGCTGAAAGCGAGGCTGTTGACGAACATGGCCGCGGCCTCCTTGGGCATGCCGTAGCCGATGGGCGTCTCGTTGTCGACGAGGATCCTGAGGATCGAGGTCGGGCAGAAGAACTTCGTCCGGTCGACGCCGGTCAGGGCGTTGCGGGCCGGAGCCCCGAATTCGGTAATGGCGAAATCCGAGGCGCCATTGAGGGCGACCAGGATACCGCCCTTCTCGACGAAGGCCTTCAAGGCGTCGACGCCTTCCTGACCGATCCCCCCTTCGTACTCGGGAGGCACTGATCCCTGGCGGGGCATCCGGGCCATGGGCGATTCGGCGCCGCCTGCTCCGGGCGTCGCGCCGGGCCGCGTACCTTTGATGGTGTTGGCGTTCTCGTCGGCGAAGACGATGACGTCAAAGTCAGCCCTCAGCTCGGCCTTCTTTTCCTTGGTCCCCTTGATATCGACATTGTGGAGGGTTTTGTAAGGGATGCCCATGTCGTCGAAGACGTAGCGGGTCCAGCCCTCGTCCATGTTGCCGCGCCACGACTGGAAGAGCCCGATACGCGGGGACTTGAGGGACGCCTTCGGCAGAGCGGCGACGTCGTCGAGGTCGAGGACTGCGAGATGGAGCTTGTCCAGAAGCGCCGGCAGCGCCTTCTTAACCTCGGCAGAATTCTTGACGATGAAGCTCCCGGCCGGGACGTCAGCGCCCTTCAGCTTCACCGTTGCCGTCGTCCGCCACGCCTCCGCTTTGTCCTTGAGCAGGGCGAAGACGGCCGCGTAGGAGGCGTTGATCTGGGAGTTCAGGAGTACGTAGGCGCCCTGCCCCTGTTTCGCCGGGGCCTTGGGGAAGGGGACCTTGTCGATCTTTTCGAGCTTGGCCTCGAAGGCCTCGTCGACTTCGTCGCAGGCGACGCCCATCTGGAGGGGCAGGGTCCAGGCGGCGTTGTCGTAGGGGGGGACAGGAGGCCCGCCGGGGTACTGCCTCATGTCGGGGTACTTCTGCTTTTCAAGAAGCGCCCAGGCATAGGTCTTATAGGGCTGCGACGTCTTGACGACGAACGAGCCGGCGCCATAAAGTCTGTCGCCGGCGACGAAATCGGCCTTGGCCTGCTGGAGCTCGACGCCGCCCAGCTTCAGGACCTCGAGCATCTTGAGCATCGTCGGATAATCCCTCTGCGCGGCGGGGATGACGAAGGCATAAGGCTGGCCGCGGTCGACCTTCTCGATGGAGTTCTTATACATCTGGTAGAAGTTGAAGAGGAGGTCCTCCTTGTGGAGGCCGGCCGTCTTGATCATGCTCTTCGACAGGACGAGCTCGTAGTCGACGATGTCGCGCAGCCGCCACCAGCCGCCCGGCCAGGGGTCGACGAAGTCCATCCGCCTCTCGTAGTACGAGTCGGGGATCTCGTTCGGCTCGATGTGGATCGGGGTGGCGGTCCGAACCGAAGCCGCTTCGCTGAGGATGCCGATGACGTTATGGAGCCAGGAGGTGTCGTCGCAAGCGCCGATCCACCAGGCGGTGTAGGATCGGCCGTTGACGACGCCGCTCATGTCGTGCTTTTGGAGGTCGTACCCCATCTCCGTCCCGACGAGGTTGACGCCCCGCCAAACCATGGGCTGGATGTTCGGCAGGGGCGGGTCCATGAAGGGTGGGACGAAAAGCCGGGCGCCGGTCGAACCCATCTGGTGTTCGTCGACGTGGATCTGGGGCAGCCAGTCGTGGTAGAGGACCTTGGTCACGGCCCTCGTCTCCGGCAGGTTGAACATGTACCAGTCGCGGTTGTTGTCATGTCCGGCGTAATGGTGGTAGAGCCAGGGCATGTTGCCGCCCTCGTACTGGGTGCCGACGTATTTCCGGTACCAGTCGACGACCATCTGGTTCCCGTCCGGGTTGTGGCTGGGGACGAGGAGGACGACGACGTCGTTGAGGATCTTCCCGGCGTCGAAGAACGTCTTGCCCGTGACCAGGTCGTAAGCGAGCTCCATCGACATCTGGGAAGCGGCGATCTCCGTCGCGTGGAGGGAGCAGGTGATGAGAACGATGGCCTTGCCTTCCTTGGCCAGCTTGCGGGCTTCGTCGACGGGCGTCACGCGCGGGTCGCGGAGCTTGTGGGTGATCTCTTTCCATCGGTCGAGCTTGGCCAGGTTCTCGGGGGTGGATATGGCGGCCATGATCATGGGCTTCTTGAGGACCGATTCACCGATCGTGAACAGCTTGATCTTCGGTGACTCCTGGGCCAACTTCTCGAAGTAGGCCTTGATCTGGGTGTAATCGGCGAGCTTGCGGTCCTCGCCGACCTTGTGGCCGAGGAACTTGTCCGGCGGCGTCTGGGCCGCGAGCCAGCCGGTGGCCAGGAAGAGGGCGGCCAGGGCGAGGATCGTCCGGGTCGTGACGGGGGATCTTTTCATCGGGACCTCCTGCGGAAGATCGAAGAGGTCTTTTTATCACCCGTGCGCGGGCCTGTCAAGAGACGCAGGCAGGCGGGTAAAGGGAGGCTATCTGGGGTCAAACCTGACGGTAACGGTGAAGACTGCCTCCCGCGCCTTCCCATCCTTAACATGGGGCTCGTACTTCCATTGCCTGACGGCGTTCACGGCCGGTTCCTCGAAGGCTTTGTTCGAGCTGTAGATGACCATAACGCGTTTGACGTTGCCCTTTTCGTCTGTCCTGACATTGAGGGAGACATGGCCTCCGCCGGCAGGCGCGTCCGGAGGAGGAACAGGATCGATCTGTTTGAGAAGCCGGACCGGGACCGTCTCGGTGGCCATATTGACGGCCTCCCGTTCAAACTCCTCGATGACCTTTTTATTCTCCTCGGGCATGGGCGGGGGAGGAGGCGGAGGAAGGGTTGGAGGTGGGACCATCTCCGCGGGTCCGGTAACCCGAAAGGACAGGAAATAAGTTTTTCCTGAGCGGTCTTCGATCCCGATAATTGAGCTATAGCCGCCCTTCATCTCGATCGTCTGCCCGAAGATATTCTGGAAGCCGTCCGCGGTCTTTTCCTGCAATAAAGCGAAGAGGCGGAGAGGCGGCTTGAACTCGGTGATCAGAAGGAGAACCTGATAGATATTGCCGTTCAGGCGGAAAGCCTGGCGGACCCTGTCCGGCGCGTGTCCGCCCTCGCCGATGATGAGGTTGGCGTCGGTGATGAAACTGATGTCCTCTAGGTTGAAGATCCACCGGATCCGGCCTTTTTCGCTCTCCATGTCGGGCCCGGCCAGCAGGTGGGCCGAGAAAGCCGGTTGGAGGGAGTATGAACCGGCGAATTTTGGGGGAAGAAGCGTCCCAGAGCGAGTTCCCAGGTAGACTTGAAACTTGAGCTCGAGCCTCTTGCTCCCCTGCAACGGACCGGTTAGGACTCCTGCCGCGAGGAAACAGGCTGTCGCGATGACCGACAGCGGCCTTGATTTGCTCATGCAATGGCTCCTTAGGGCTAGCTTTGATGGAGCCGAGTCCGGCGACCAGGCTATCCAGGTAGTCCCGTCCAGCTAGGGCATTGTCAGCGTCTCGTGGGCGACGAGGAGCATGCCCTGGACCGGGACCCCATAGGGGCAGGCTGCTTCGCAGGGCGCCGCGCAATCGCGGCAAGCGTCGGCCCGCGGCCCCGGTATATTCGCATAGTAGCCCATGGCTTCCTTCTCCCGCCGCTGGCCGGCGAAGTAATGCTGGTAGCGGAGGATGGTGTTGACGGGCACGCCGCTTGGACAGCTCGGCTCGCAGACGCCGCAAGCGTGACGGCAGTAGAGAGCGCCGCAGTCCTTCCGGTAGGCGTCGAGCTTGGCGCCGTCGGCAAGGGTCAGCTTGGTGCCCGAGAGCTTCAAATAAGCGTTGAGGTCGTCGTAGGTCTGAGTCTGACAGCAGGCGGTGTGTACGTCGGGATTGCCGAGGACGAAACGTATGGCCGCGTCGCGGATCTCGCCGGAGTTTTTGAGGTTATGGGTCCGGATGAACTCCTGGGCCGCCTCGAATTTTTCCTTGTAGCGTTTCAGGCCGTCGGCGTAGAGGGGATCAACCTCCTTCTTGTCCTTTTCGAGCGCTTCAATACGGGATCTCAGGGTGTCATAGATGGCGATCGGCGCGGTCTTCATCAGGGCGACGCCGATCTTTTTCCCGCGGCAGGCCTCGAGAACGCGCTCGGCGTTGTCCCGTTTGAGGAAGTTGTAGGCCATGAGGAAGACGTCGAAGCGGCCGTCCTCGGCCGCGGCCAGGAGGATCTTCTCCATGGTTTCCTCGGGGTCGCGGAACCAGAACGTGCCGTGCTGGGAAACGCCGACATGCCGGACACGCCCCTCGGCCTTGAGCTCGGCCATGGCCGCGTGGAAGCCTTCGTCCTTGAGCGTCTCGGCCTTTTCCGGGCAATGCATCATCAGGCAATCGACGTATTCGGTCTGGAGTTCCTCCAGTGCCTTGCGGGCCCTTTTGAGAAAGCCTTCCTTGATCTCGCTCTTAGTGGCTTTGGGCTCGGGCTTAGTGGCTTCGAGCTTGGTCGTGATGAAGACCTTCTTGCGGTCCATGGTCTTGATGACCCGGGCCAAGACGCGGTGGTGCCCCGGGTATTCCTCGGCGGTGTCGAAGTAGTTCATGCCGGACTCGTAGGCGGCCCGGATGACACCTTCGTCCAGGATGAAGCCGCAGGAGATGTCCGAGACCTTGAAGCCGGTCCGTCCGAGCGTGCGGTATTCCTTGATCTTCGGGGCTTCGTCGGGGGCCGCCTGCGTCGCAGGCCGGCTCGGGACCTGCCGTGCCGCGAGGGCATGGCCGCCCGCGAGTCCCGTGCCGAGCACACCCAGAGCGGACTTCTTGATGAACTGCCTTCGTCCCTTGCCTTTCGGATCCATCGTTCCTCCCTTTGTACGGACGTGAGATTCAGCCACGAAGGGCGAAGGATAGCAGGGGAACGGCGGAAAATCAACCCATCTAGTCGCGGGACTGGCGCATGAGGAACATGCGCAGGAGCTGCATGGCCGCCATGGCCGTGGATGCCACGTAGGTCAGGGCCGCGGCGCCGAGGACCTTCCGGGCCCCAACCATCTCATCCGAGGCCAGGAAGTGCCTCTCCTCGAGCAGGGCCAAGGCACGTTTCGAGGCGTTGAACTCGACCGGGAGGGTCACGACGGAGAAAGCGACAGCGCCGGCGAAGAGCATGATGCCGATGTCCATGAGGACGCTCGGCCCGTGCTTGCTGAAAATGAAGCCGATGAAAAAGAGCGGGAAAGCCAGAGTCGAGCCGATGCTCGCCACGGGGTAGATGAGGGACCTCAGGTTCATGGGCTGGTAATGCTGCTGGTGCTGGATGGCGTGGCCGGCCTCGTGCGCGGCGATGCCGAGAGCGGCGATGGACGAGCTGTCGTGGACGCCCTGGGACAGCCGGAGGACCCGTTTCCGCGGGTCGTAGTGGTCGGTCAGTACGCCCGGCTGTTTTTCGATCTTGATATCGCCGGCCCCCGCGGCTTGGAGCAGCTGGTGAGCGACCTGGGCCCCGGTCGTCCGGGACGAGGCGAACACCTGGCTGTATTTCTTATAGGCCCCCTTGACCCGGGCTTGGGCGTAAAATGCCAGGATCAGGGGCGGGATGATCAGAAAGAACGTCCAGTCATAGAAAAACATATGTCCATCCTCCTGAGACCAGGCTTCCATTTTACCCCAATCCCGGAAAAAATGTATAATAGGAATTGGCCGTGCTAGACGGGGAGGTAGCGGTGCCCTGTAGCCCACAATCCGCTCCAGTGGGGTCGAACCCCCTGCCGAGGCTTCCCTCTTTCTGGCCGGTGCCCTCGCACGTGGCGTTGAAGGCCGGGGCCCTGCGCGAAGGGCCTCCCGCGAACCCCGTCAGGACCGGAAGGTAGCAGCGGCAACGGGACGGTTCCTTGTGCGGCAGTCAGCCTTGCCCGAGCCGGCGGCGGGGGACACGCAGGGAGAGTGCTGTCGGAGCAGGGTGCACGGTCCATCCTACCGTAGCGAACGAAGTGAGCGAAGGGCAGAAGTCCGCCGGAGCATACACGGAGGCGGATTTCTGCGAAATATCTGAGTATCAGAATGTGATCCTTGGAACCGGATCCAGGAGCGCGAGGGAAGAACCTCAGTATCCCAGGGTCTTGAGCAGGGCGGCGATCTCCAGCCTGCCCTTTTCTTCGACCGGGAGAAGGGGGAGCCGGGCCGGCCCGCCGTAATAGCCCCGGAGGTCTAGGGCGTACTTGAGCCCGGCGATGCCGTGGACTTCCACGAGCGCCTTGTTGAGGGGGACGAGGTCGAGTTGGAGCCGGCGGGCTTCGTCCTTCTTCCCGGCCTTGAACAGCTTGAATATCTCGGCGCTCATCTCCGGCGCCGCATCGGCCACGGCCAGGATGGCGCCGTCCGCGCCCATCTCGAGGCCCGGGTAGACGACGTGTCCCGAACCGAGGAAGTAGTGAAAATCCGCGGGTACCTCGCGGACGACATCGCCCAGGAAGGCCAGACTGCCGGAGCTCTCCTTGAGCCCGACGATATTCGGGTGGGCGGCCAATTCGATGATGAGCAGGGGGTCGAGCGAGATGCCGGTGGTCTGGGGAATGTTGTAAATGAGGATCGGGAGCTTACTCGCTTCGGCCACGGCCAGATAGTGAGCATTAAGCGCCGCGCGCGTCATTTTCGATTTGAAGTAGGAGGGTGGCCGGACGAGGGCCGCGGCGATGCCGCGCCCGGTCAGGCTGTTGGTGAAGTCGATCGTGCCCTTGGTCGACTCGCGGGCCGTCCCGACGAGGATCTTTTTTCCCGGCGAGGCGGAATCGACGACGGCTTCGACGAGCCGCAACGACTCTTCGTCCGTGAGGGAGACGCTCTCGCCGGTCGAACCCAGGACGAGATAGCCCGTGAGGTCCGTGCGATCGTATTTGCGGATATTGTCCCTCAGCTTGTCCGCCGCGATCCCGTCTCCGGCGAAGGGGGTGGTCAGGGCGGCATAGACGCCTTCGAGGGGTTTGCTCAACTTCGCTCTCCTTTTCGCGACTCCCGGACGGCCCTCTCGATCTCCCTGAGCTCGGCTTCTCCGAGCCCGAAATAATGGCCGACCTCGTGGAGGACGGTGTCGCGGACGTGGTCCTTGATGTCTTCGTCGGTCCGGGAGATCGATTCGATCGGCCGCTGGTAGATGACAATGACGTCGGGCGGGAGGTTGCCATAGGAGCCCGGACTGCGGTGGGGATAGGGGACGCCGTGGTAGAGGCCGAGCAGGGAAGTCCCCGGCGGGCAATCGTCCTCGACCATGACGGTGACGTTGTCGATGAGCTTGCGGAAGCCCTTGGGGATCTCGGCCAGGGCCTCTCCGACGAGCTCCTCGAAGCGGGCCCGGTCCATGGACGGGCGGAACGGGCTCCTGCCAAAGGGGTTGGCCGTGCGCCTCATTTTTCGATGCCTTCTCGGGCCTTGACTCCCCGGTCGAAATAGTGCTTCAGGCAGTTCATCTCGGTGACGAGATCGGCCCGGGCGATGAAGGAGTCCGGGGCGTATCGCCCCGTGAGAACGACCTCGACTCCGGCCGGGCGCTTGTCGAGGAAGTCCAGGACGTCTTTTTCTGGCAGGATCTTGAAGTGGACGGCCGTGTTGACCTCGTCCAGGACGACGATCCGGTATTCCCCCGAGAGCATGGCCTCGAGCGCCTTTTCGAGTCCGGCCCTGGCCCTGGACAGGTCCTCCTCGTCTGGGCCGTCCTTGACCGTGATAAAACCCTCGCGGCCGAACTGCTCGATGCGGACGAGGGGCAAGAGCCTTTTCGCGGCTTCGATCTCGCCGCTCGGCTGACCCTTGAGGAACTGGGCGATATAGGTCTTGAAACCCGAGCCGGCGGCGCGCAGGGCGAGCCCCAGGGCCGCGGTCGTCTTGCCCTTGCCGTTACCGGTGTAGACCTGGATGAAGCCGGCCATCGCTCCTATTCTTGAATAATCCGCCCGTCTTGTCAAAATTCCGGTCGTCCATGCTATAATCGGGCCATGCTCGACGCGAAATTCGTTTTGGAAAACCTTGAATCGGTTCAGAATAGGCTTGCGGCGAGAGGCCCGCGGATAAGCCTTGAGGAATTCGTCCGCGTCTCCCGGGAGAAAAAGGACGTCCTCAAGAAGGTCGAGGACCTCAGGGCCGAAAAGAACCGGGCCTCCGAGGAGGTTTCGCGCCTGAAGAAAGCGGGACAGGACGCCTCGTCCTTGATCGCGGACATGCGGAAGGTCGGCGACGAGATCGCCGGTCTCGATGAGAGGCTCAAGGCCTTCGAAGAGGAACTCAAGACGACGCTCCTCAACGTCCCCAACATTCCTCACGAGTCCGTCCCCGTCGGCCGCGGGGCCGAAGATAACAGGGAAGTCCGGCGCTTCGGGAACCGGCCGGAATTCGGCTTCAAGCCGCAGGCGCACTGGGATGTCGGCGAGAAATTGGGCGTCCTCGACTTCGAGCGGGCGGCCAAGATCACGGGTTCGCGGTTCGCGCTCTACTTCGGCGCCGGGGCGCGTCTCGAGCGGGCCCTGATCGGCTTCATGATCGACATGCACACCCGGGAGCGCGGCTTCACCGAGGTCTTGCCGCCCTTCATCGCCAACGCCGAGAGCCTGACCGGGACCGGGAACCTGCCCAAGTTCAAGGAGGACCTCTTCAAGCTCGAGGGCTGCGACTGGTACCTCATCCCGACGGCCGAGGTGCCCCTGACCAACATCTACCGCAACGAGATCCTCGACGGCGCGGCCCTGCCGATACGCTTCGCCGCCTATACGCCCTGTTTCCGGAGCGAGGCGGGGTCCTACGGCAAGGACGTCCGCGGCCTCATCCGCCAGCACCAGTTCAACAAGGTCGAGATGATGATCTTCAGCCGGCCCGAGGGCTCTTTCGACGAGCTCGAGTACATGACCGCCTCGGCCGAGGAGGTCCTGAAGAGGCTCGGCCTCCACCACCGCGTCGTCCTGCTCTCGACGGGCGACATGGGCTTCGCCAGCGCCAAGACCTACGACCTCGAGGTCTGGATGCCCGGCCGCGACGGGTTCATGGAGATCTCCTCCTGCTCGAACTGCGCGGACTTCCAGGCGCGCCGCTCCAATATCCGGTTCCGGCGCGAGCCCAAAGGGAAACCCGAGTTCGTCCACACGCTCAACGGCTCGGGCCTGGCCGTCGGACGGACGGTCAGCGCCATCTTGGAGAATTTCCAGCAGGCCGACGGCTCGGTCGTCGTGCCCGAGGCCCTGCGGCCCTACATGAACGGTCTTGAACGCATCTCAGCTTTGAAAAAATAGATCGACGGAGGGATGGCCGAGTGGTTGAAGGCGGCGGTCTTGAAAACCGCTTTCCGGTCTCCGGAACGGGGGTTCGAATCCCTCTCCCTCCGCCAATCCCTCTCCTTCAGCGAGGAGGTCGCGATTGAAGCCGCCCATGAAGACTCCCGGCAAGCTGACCGACCTGCCGAATATCGGCAAGACGACGGCCGCCAAGCTCGAAAAGATCGGCATCCGGACGAAAGAGGATTTTCTGAAGCGCGATCCCTATGACGTCTTCCACAAGCTGCGGACCAAGGTCGACCCGACGCTCTGCCGCTGCGCCCTGGCCGGGATCGTCGGGGCCAAGACGGGAGAGCCGTGGCATGTCATCACCAAGAGCACGGCTGAGGAGTACAAGAAGCGCCATCCGCGCCACACGTGGGGCCCCTGCTGAAAGGCGGGAAGCGGCGGTCGATCGGATCCTGAGGGACAGTCCCCTCCGTTTGGCTTTGTCCCCGGTGTCGTGCTAGAATAGCCCGAGTTCCCCGACCGCGGAGAGGTGCTGGAGTGGTCGATCAGGAACGCCTGCTAAGCGTTTGCCCTGGCTCAAACCGGGGCCGCGGGTTCGAATCCCGCCCTCTCCGCCACTAACTTTCTCACATGACGAACATCTCTTTCGGGCTCTCTCACGGCCGGCACTCGGCCTGCTTCCGGACTGGCCCCGGCACGCAGGACGGGGAGTCCAGGGATTGACTTTGGGGCCCCGTTCCCATAAATTTGGGGCCGTATGTTTTCGTTCATGAGCACGCTCCGGCCCGCCGCCGTATTCCCGCAAGAGAGCGAGAGGGACAGCCCATGACACTGAACCGTCGAAGCCCGACCCTGAGCCTCCTGGCTTTAGCCCTGGCCCTCGCTTCCGCCGGCGCCGCCTGCGCCAGGAAGCCCTCGGCCGATGCCTACGACGCCATCCTCGGGACATTCGCCGACCCGCCGGCCGAATACCGGAGCGCTCCCCTCTGGGTCTGGAACGACCTGATGACCCGTGACGAGATCAAGCGCCAGCTCGAGAGTTTCAAGGCGCGCGGCATCGGCGGCGCCTTCATCCATCCCCGGCCCGGCCTGATCACGCCCTACCTCACCGACGAATGGTTTTCGCTCTGCGCCTACGCCGTCGAAACGGGGAAGGCCCTCGGGTTCCGGGTCTGGCTCTATGACGAGAACTCCTATCCCTCCGGCTTCGCCGGCGGTCACGTGCCCGCGGAGATGCCGGACGCCGCGCGCTCGGGGCTCAGGATGAGGCGCTTCGCAGGCCCGCCCCGGCCGTCCGAGAACGAGCCCCTCGTCGTCCTCCGCAAGACCTTGACCGGCTTCGAGGACGTTACGGGCAAGGCCCAGTCCGGGAGCAAGGACGGCGCGGCCTACTACGTCTTCGACGTCGTCCGGGCCGACCCTTCGCCCTGGCACGGCGGCTTCACCTACGTCGACGTCATGCGCAAGGCTGTCACCGAGAAGTTCCTCGACCTGACCCTCAACGGATACAAGCGCGCGATCGGCAAGGAGTTCGGCCTGACCGTGCCCGGCGTCTTCCAGGACGAGGCCGAGATCTCTCCGGCGGGCGGCCGGGAGGCCCTGAACTACACGCCGGCCCTTTTCCAGACCTTCCAGACGCGCTGGGGTTACGACCTGCGGCCGAGCCTCGTTTCCCTTTTCGAGGAGGTCGGCAGCTGGCGGCGTGTCCGGCACGATTATTATTCGACCCTGCTCGACCTGTTCATCGAGAACTGGGCCAAGCCCTATTACGCCTACGCGACGGACAACAACCTCGCGTTCACCGGGCACTATTGGGAGCACGAGTGGCCCTCGCCCCGCGTCTCCCCGGACAACCTGGCCATGGGCGCCTACGCCCACATGCCCGGGATCGACGTCCTTATGAACGAATGGGACTCCGGCCCCCACGCCCAGTTCGGCAACGCGCGTTCGGTCCGCGAGATCCGGAGCGTCGCCAATCAAATGGGACGGCAGAGGACGATGTCGGAAACCTACGGGGCCGGGGGCTGGGACCTGACTTTCGCCGACCAGAAGCGGATCGGCGATTGGGAGTACGCCCTGGGCGTGAACTTCCTCAACCAGCACCTGTCCTACGCAACGATCAAGGGCGCCCGCAAGCGCGACCACCCGCTGTCGTTCTCCGACCACGAGCCCTGGTGGCCGTACTACAACACCTTGGCCGACTATTTCGGGCGGCTATCGGTCGTCATGAGCCTGGGCCGGCAGGTCAATAGGATCCTGGTCGTCGAGCCGACGACGACCGCCTGGATGTATTATTCCCCGGCCGCGGAGTCGGAGGACTTTCGGACGATCGGCGCGGATTTCCAGGCCTTCGTCCACCTCCTCGAGGCCGAGCAGGCCGAGTACGACCTCGTCAGCGAAAAGACGCTCCAGGAATTCGGCTCGGTCGGTCACGCCAGGGTGAACGTCGGCTCCCGCTCCTACAACCTGGTCATCTTCCCGCCCGGGCTGCGCAACCTCGAGGACTCGACCGTGGCCCTCGTCCGCGACTACCTCATCCGCGACGGCAAGATCGTCTCCTGGGTCGCTCCCCCCGATTACGTCAACGGCATCGTCACCGAAGACCTGCGGCTCCTGCAGGATTCCTTCGGCGACCGCTGGATCAACTCCGGGCCGGGCAACGGCTTCGACAAGGTCCGGATGTTCGCTCCGCCGGCCGCGGTTTTCAGCGGAACGTCCGGGAACGCCCGTCTCTTCCACCAGCGGCGGGAGTTCGACGGCGGCCAGCTCCTGTTCCTGGCCAACTCCGATGCCGCGGAGACGGCCGCGGGGACGATCACCCTCACGGCGGGAGCGGCCGAGGAATGGGACCCGTTCACGGGCCGGGTCAAGCCGTATCCCTTCATCCGTCGCGGCGGCAAGATGGACGTCGCCTTCTCGCTCCCGCCGGGCGGAAGCCTGCTTCTCTGTCTCAAGGACGAACGGGCTAAGCCGTCCACCGTTCCTCCGGCGAACGCCTGGGAGGACGTGGCGTCGGATGGCGGCCTCACGGTCGAAGCCCTGGCCCCGAACGTCCTGACGCTCGACTACTGCGACCTCGTCGTCGGCGGCAAGACGGAGAAGGACCTTTATTTTTATGACGCCCAGAGGAAGACATTCGAGGCCCATGGGCTCGGACGGAACCCCTGGGACAGCGCGGTCCAGTACAAGACCAACATCCTCGACCGCGACAAATTCCCGGCCAATTCCGGCTTCGAGGCGGTTTTCTGGTTCCGGGCGGTCAAGGGTGACGCCCAGGATTTCACGGCCTTGAAGGCCGTGGTCGAGCGCCCCGAGCTTTTCCGCGTCTTCGTCAACGACCGTGAGGTCAAGGCCCTGCCGGGGGAATGGTGGCTCGACCGGGCCTTCGGCGTCTTCCCCGTCGGCCCCCAGGTCGTTTCCGGAAAGAACAAGATCACGGTCAGGGCCAAGCCGTTCACCATCCATTCCGAGCTCGAGCCGGTCTACCTCCTGGGAGATTTCCGCCTCGCCGGCGCCGCCCGCGGCTTCGAGCTCCGCGCACCGGCGCCCCTCGCGGCCGGTTCCTGGAAAGCCCAGGGCCTGCCTTTCTACGGGGCGGGAGTCCGCTACCGGAAGACCTATACCGTTCCCCAGGGTGAGCCCCGGCCGGCTTACCGCCTCAAGCTCGGCCCCTGGCTCGGAGCGACGGCGGAGGTCTTCGTCGGCGACAGGCGCGTCGGCTCGGCCGCTTTCGCCCCGTACGAAGTGGACCTGACGGACGCCCTCGCCGCCGGACCGAATGACGTCTCCGTCGTGGTCTACGGGACGCTCAGGAACACGCTCGGGCCGTTCCACAACAGCCAACCCCTCGGCCGGGCCTGGCCCGGCTCCTTCCAGCAGGGGGCCAAGGGGGGATTGCCGCCTGGATCATCCTACAGTTCCGTCGACTACGGGCTTTTCGACGATTTCAAGGTGCTCAAGGCCGCCGAGCGCAGAATCCCATGACCCGAAAAGGCTGAAACTCAAGATGGACATCACGACAGGCTTCGACAACGTTTTCTACCTCCAGGAACAGAAGAGAGCCATCCTCGACCGGATGGCCCGTTTCCCGAACAAGCTCTACCTCGAATTCGGCGGCAAGCTCTTTTTCGACTATCACGCCGCCCGGGTCCTGCCCGGCTACGACCCCAACGTTAAAATGAAGCTCCTCCAGGAGCTCCGGAGCCAGGCGGATTTCCTGCTGTGCATCTACGCGGGGGACATCGAACGGAAGAAGATGCGGGCCGATTTCGGACACACCTACGACGTCGACGCCATGAAGCTCATCGACGACCTGCGCGAGTGGGGCATCCAGATCAAGGCCGTGGTCATCACCCGGTTCGACAACCAACCCGCCGCCCGCATCTTCAAGAACAAGCTCGAGCGGCAGGGCATCCGCGTCTATACCCACCGCTTCACGAAGGGCTACCCCACGGACGTCGACGTCATCGTCAGCGACGAGGGCTACGGGGCGAACGATTACATCGAAACCGAGCATCCCCTCGTTATCGTCACCGGGCCCGGGCCGGGGAGCGGCAAGTTGGCCACCTGCCTGTCCCAGATCTATCACGAATACCGAAAAGGGCTGGCTTCGGGTTACGCCAAGTTCGAGACCTTCCCCATCTGGAATCTGCCCCTTAAGCACCCGGTCAACGTCGCTTACGAGGCGGCCACGGCCGACCTCGGCGATTTCAATCTGGTCGACCCCTTCCACCTCGAAGCCTACGGCAAGGCCGCCGTCAACTACAACCGAGACGTCGAGGTCTTTCCGGTGCTGAGGCGGATCATTGAGAAGATCACCGGCGGGCCATCGTTTTATAAATCGCCGACCGACATGGGCTGCAACTCCGCCGGATTCGGGATCACGAACGACGACGTCGTTCGGGACGCCGCCAAGCAGGAGCTCATCCGGAGATATTTCCGCTACTCCTGCGAATATCTCCTGGGATTCGTCGAGAAAGAGACCGTCCAGCGGGCGGAGCTCCTGATGAAGGAGCTCGGGGTCAAATCCGAAGACAGGCGGGTCGTCGAACCCGCCCGGCGGGCGGCCGAGGAGGCCCGGGAGACGGGAAAAGGGAACAAAGGGATCTTCGTCGGTGCGGCCATCGAGCTCCGCGACGGTACCATCGTCACGGGGAAGAACTCCTCCCTCATGCACGCCTCGTCGGCCATGGTCCTCAACGCCGTGAAAAAGCTGGCCGAGATCCCGGAAAAGATCCATCTTCTTTCTCCGGCGATCATCGAATCCGTCGGGGACCTCAAGAAGAACGTCTTCGGGGCCAAAACGGTCAGTCTCGACCTCTCGGAGGTCCTGATCTGCCTGAGCATCAACGCGGCCTCCAATCCCATGGCCCACCTGGCCCTGGAGAAGATGAAGGAGCTGCAGGGCTGCGAGGTCCACATCACCCATATCCCGACGCCGGGGGACGAAGCGGGCCTGCGGCGTTTCGGGACTAACCTGACCACCGAGCCCAATTTTTCGAGCAAGCACCTTTTCGTCGGTTGAGAGAGGAACGATGTTGACGAGCGCGATCTTCAAGCCCGGCAAGACCATGCGCGGGCTCCTCAAGACGAAGCACCCGGCCCGCCGGGCCCTTCTCGCCGTCGGGGCAGCGGGCTTCCTGTACATCGTCACTTCGGCCGTCCTGGCCGTCGCCGGGGCCGCGCCGACGGCGCCCGTCTTTTTCGGAATGGACGTCGGGAACTATTACTTCTGGCAGATGATCTTCGTCCTGCCCTTGATCCTGGCCGTCTGGCTTCTCTCGTCGGGGGTCCTTTTTTTTCCGGGAAAACGGAAAAGCGGCGGTCCGGGCTTCGGCGGGACCGCGGCGCTTGCCGGTGTCACCCTGGGCGCACTGTTCGTCGTGGCCTGGGTTCCCACGGCCGTCTACGCGGTATTCTTGGCCTTGGGCATGGGCCAGCAGGAATGGGTGACCATCCTATCCGTCCCCGGCCCTTGGCAAACGGCCTTCCTTGTTTGGTATGCGGGCGCGGCGGTCCGGGCCTTCCACGATTTCGTCCTAACCGCCCGGCTTGTCAGGAACCAATCCGGGGTGGGGGCCCTCCTGGCGGGCGTCGGGGCCGCGGCCGTAGCCATCGGGGCTTACATCATTTTTATCCGTTGATGGCGGTCCCGGTCGTGGGAGACCGGCGGCAAAAGAGCGAGAGCGGTGAATAGGGGAACGACGATGCCTGACGACGAAAAACCTGGCGGCGTCAAGATCCGGGAATTTCTGATCGAGGATTACGACCGGGTCATGGAACTCTGGGCCGATGGCGGCCTGCCCCTGAAACCCCAGGGCCGGGACAGCCGCGAGAATATCGTCCAACAGATCCGGCATCCCAACGTCCTTTTCCTTGTGGCCGAGGAAGGGGAGAGGAGCCGCATCGTCGGGACCGTTCTCGCGACCCACGACGGACGCAAGGGCTGGATCAACCGGCTGGCCGTGGACGCGGCGCTGCGGAAGCGGGGGATAGGCGCCCGGCTCGTCCGCGAAGCCGAGCGGCGGCTCGAGGCCCAGGGGATGGACATCCTCGCCTGCCTCATCGAGGACGACAACGCCGTTTCCATGGCGGTGTTCGAGAGGCTGGGTTACAAGAAGCACCCCGAGATCATCTATTTCGCCAAGCGCAAATATCCGGGCGTCTGACCTCTTCCTTTTTCGCCCTTAATACTATAAAATAAGTAGGGATTGATCATTATTTCCTAAGGAGACCGTTGTCATGAAACCCAGAGAGATCGTGCCCGGCGTCCACTACGTGGGGGCCCAGGATTTCGACCGGAGGCTTTTCGACGCCCTCATCCCGCTTCCCGACGGGACGAGCTATAACGCGTATCTCGTCCGCGGCCGGGACAAGACCGCTTTGATCGACACGGTCGAACCGGCGATGCTCCATGTCCTCCAGGCCTACCTGAAGGACGTTCCCCGGATCGACTATCTCATCTCCAACCACACCGAACAGGACCATTCGGGGTCCATCCCCTGGGTCATGGAGCGTTATCCGGAGGCCAGGATACTCTCGTCCGAACCGGCCAAGCCTATGCTCGTCGACCATCTCGGGCTCGAGGCGTCCAAGATCCGAACGGTCGCCGACGGCGAGAAGCTCGACTTGGGCGGCAAGACCCTGCGGTTCATCGCCACGCCCTGGGTTCACTGGCCGGAGACGATGTCGACCTACCTCGAGGAGGACAAGGTCCTCTTCAGCTGCGACTGGTTCGGGTCCCACATCGCCTCGACCGAACTCTTCGTCGACGGCGCCGAATGTGTCCTGGGGGAGGCCAAGAGGTACTACGCCGAGATCATGATGCCTTTCCGCAAGATCGTCCAGAAGAACCTGGAGAAGATCAAGGACCTCGAGATCCGGTTGATCGCCCCGAGCCATGGCCCCATCCATCGCGACCCGAAGTCCATCATCCAGGCCTACCGGGACTGGACCGACGACAAGCCCCATAACACCGTCGTCATCCCCTGGGTGACCATGCACGGCTCGACCGCCATCCTGGTCGAGCGCCTCGTCAACGCCCTCTCCGAGCGGGGCATCACCGTCTTTCCTTTCAACATGGCCACGGCCGACATCGGCCAGCTGGCCATGAGCCTCGTCGACGCGGCGACGCTCATCGTAGCGGCTCCGACCGTCCACGTTGGGCCCCACCCGATGGTCCTCTACGCCGTCGTCCTGGCCAACGCCCTCCGGCCGAAGGTCCGGTTCGCCTCGATCGTCGGTTCCTACGGCTGGGCCGGGAAGATGGCCGA
>JBFYOD010000117.1:0-5290 GCA_041303965.1 Candidatus Aminicenantota bacterium | reverse complement strand
CCGACGGGCTGACCCAGGAGATGATCACTCTTCTGGGCCGCCTCCATCCACAGAGCCTCGGTGTCATCGCCCGGACCTCGGTCATGCGCTACAAGAAGACCGACACGCCCATCGACCAGATCGGCCGGGAGCTCGGCGTGGACTATGTTCTCGAGGGGAGCGCTCGTCGGGAGGGGAGCCGGGTGCGGGTCTCGGCCGACCTGATCCAGGTCCGGGACCAGACGCAGCTCTGGGGCGACATTTTCGAGCGGGAGATGGCGGGCATCCTGGCCCTGCAGAACGACGTGGCCGGCCGGGTGGCCGAAGCTTTGGCCATCAAGCTTCTACCCGGTGAGAGAACGCAGCTGGCCAGAGTGCGCACGGTCGATCCCGAGGCCTACGACGCCTACTTGAGGGGCATGCAACTGTGGTGCCGGCTCACCCCCTCCGACCTGGACAGCGCCCAGTGGTATTTTGACCTCGCGCTGCAGAAGGACCCGAAATACGCCGCAGCCCATGCCGGCATCGCCCTGGTCTGGATCGGCCGGCAGCAACTGGGTATGGCTCCACCGTCCGAAGCGGCCCCGAAAGCAAGGGAGGCGGCCCAGCGGGCGATCATGCTCGACGACTCGATCGCCGAGACCCATTACGTCCTGGCGCTGCTCAAGGGCTGGACCGACTGGGATTGGGCGGGCGCCGAATCCGAGTTCAGGAGGGCCATCGAGATCAACCCCGGTTTCCCCGACGTCCGGATCTATTACGCCCACCTGCTGGCGAACCTGGGGCGCATGCCGGAGGCGATCGAGCAGGGCGAGAGGACCATCCGGCTCGATCCGTACAACGCCCTGTTCCACGGCCTTTTCGGAGTTGTCCTCACCATGGCCGGCCGCAGCGACGAGGCCATTGCCCAAGCCCGTTTGGGGCAGAAAATGAACCCGAACGAGATCTTCAGTGCGCAAGTGCTCTGGATAGAATATGAAAAAAAGAAGATGGACAGGGAAGCCGCCGCCTTGGTCAGACTCATCTTCCGGAACGCCTACAATTTCGACATGGCCGAAGCCCTGGATAAAGGATTCGCGTCGGGCGGATTTCGGGAGGCCATGAGGCGCGGCGCCGACGCCCTCGAGGCCTTTGCCCAGGAAAATTTCGTGCTACCCTTCGATATGGCCCAAATATGCGTCTATGCCGGGGACAACGGCCGCACCCTGACCTGGCTCGAAAAAGGCTACGAGATCCACGACCCGAGTATGCCTTATCTGGGACAGTGGCCCATGCTCGATCCGCTTCGTTCCGAACCCCGCTTTCAGGCCCTTCTGAAGAAGATAAACCTTCCAGGCGGAAGGGGAGAACAATGATCGGCCGAACCATCTCCCACAATTGCATCCTGGAGAAGATTGGCTCAGGCGGCCGCGGCCCTGTCCCACCCGGTCAGGAGGCGTTTCGGAAAGAAAATGGTGGACGATAGAGGACTTGAACCTCTGACTTCTACCGTGTGTAGGAAGCGGCGGACATCTTTTGGGCACATTTTGGGCACAAATTCAGCCTTGAGAATAGAAACGGCTCATCGAGCGAGCTCTTCAAGAGCCAGGTCCTGAGGACGTGACGTCGCCGCGCGTTGACGAGCCGCGAGGTCGGCCTTCGCATTACCTCCTATGGGATTTTCGGCACGCTTCTTGAATCAGCCTTCCCGATGTGCCGGGCTCGGATCCGCTGTCCGGACTGCCACAGTGAACAGCTGTTGACGTTCTCCTGTAAGACCCGAGGGTTTTGCCCCTCCTGCCGCGCCAAGCGCCGAGAAGAGTGGGGCCAATGGGTGCGGGAGACCCTGCTTCTCAACGTCCCGCATCGCCAGGTGGTCTGGATCCTGTAGACGCGGTTGGCGTGCTCGTGGAAGGCGTCGTAGCTCGTCTCGGCCCGGACGTAGAGCAGGATCAAGAGGCAGACGGCCAGGCCGACGGCCAGGCCGGCGATATTGAGAAAGGAGAACCCCTTGGATTTCAGGAGGTTCCTCCAGCTCGTGACCAGGTAATTCTTGAACATGTCGGTCATTCCCCCTTCGAGGGCGGTCAGGAGATCCGGCTCTCCTTCCAGGAAGATGTTCCGTCGGGGCGAAAGGTTTCACGGCCGGACCCGTGGTCCTGACTATTGTCCGTCGGCGCGGTTAGCATGTCCGCTCGTGGACAGCGCTTGCCCGTTTCCGGACATCCGGCGGCGCCTCGTCTTGCGCACCCCGCCTCGCGGACCGGGCCGTGGGATTGGCATGTTTCGAGCATAAGAGCTAGCCTAAGGATAAGAACCATGCTCAAGAACTATGTCCTGATCGCCCTCAGGAATATCAGGCGGCATCAAGGGTATTCCTTCATCAACCTGGCCGGGCTGGCCATGGGCATGGCCTGCTGCGTCCTCATCCTGGCCTGGGTCATCGACGAGGTCGGGACTAACCGCTTTCACGAGAGATCGGACTCCATCTACCTCGTCCGGACGACCCAGCACTACGGGAGCCGGGTCGTGACCGGCACGGGCTCGGTCCCGGCGCTCGGCCCGGCCCTCAAGGCCGAGTACCCAGAAGTGCGCAATGCGGCCCGGGTCCAGAACGGCCAGTCGGAACATCTTTTGGAGCACGGGGACCGGGCCTTCCGGGAATCCGTCCAGATGGCTGACCCTGAGATCTTCGAGATCTTCACGTTCCCTCTGGTCAAGGGGAACTCCGCAGACCTCGCCGGCGATCCCGGCGTCATGGTCCTCTCGGAAACCGCGTCCAAGAAGATGTTCGGCCCCGATGACCCCCTCGGCAGGACGGTGACCCTGGACAAGACCTACAGCTTCCGTGTGGCGGCGGTCATGAGAGACATCCCGCGGAACTCCACGATCCAGTTCGACATCTGGGTGCCGTTCGATCTGGCCCGCCGCCTGTATAACCGCCCGAACTATCTCGACACGTGGTTCAACATGGCCTTCTGGACCTATGTCGAAATGGCCCCTGGCACGGACATCGCCGCGTTCAACGCCAAGATCAACGACCGTATCCGCCGCTCGCACCCGCAGACCATCCTCGAGCCTTCCCTCTATCCCTTCAAGGACCTCTACCTCGAGATCTGGGGCCGGAAGGAGAACGTCCGGATCTTCTCGGTCATCGCCGCCCTCATCCTGTTCGTCGCCTGCGTCAACTTCATGAACCTGGCCACGGCCCGCGCGGCCCGGCGGGCGCGCGAGGTCGGACTGCGCAAGGTCGTCGGGGCCGGACACGGCCAGATCATGCGCCAGTTCTTCGGCGAGTCCCTGGTCTTCACCTTCATCTCCCTCGCGTCGGCCCTCTTCCTGATCGCCCTCGTCCTGCCCGCCTTCAACCAGATTGCTGCGAAATCCCTGTCGCTGGGAGACTTCCTGCGCCCGCCCGTCCTGGCCGGGATCGGGCTCGTCGCGCTCGTCACGGGAGTCCTGGCCGGCGCCTATCCGGCGGTCTTCCTATCGTCCTTCCGCCCGGGGACGATCCTTAAGGACGGGCCGGGCCCCGGTGGCCGGGGCGGCCTTTTCCGGAAGGCCCTGGTGGTCTTCCAGTTCGCCCTGAGCGGGACCCTGATCGTCGGGACGATCGTCATCTTCGGGCAGGTCCGGTTCATGAAGACCAAGCCCCTTGGGTTCGACCGGGACCACCTGGCCTATCTCCGGCTCGAGGGCGCCCTGCTCAACGATATCGACTCCGCCAAGCAGGAGCTCCTCGGCATCCCGGGGATCCGGTCGGCGACGGCCGCGGCCCATTCGCCGATCGCCATCTACAACAACGGCAATGGCTGGAACTGGGAAGGCCGCGACCCGAACGTCGATCCATTGGTGACCTATTGGGGAGTGGATGCCGATTTCCTCGACACCTTCGGGATGCGCCTGTCGAAAGGCGAGACTTTCAGGCCCGGCGGGACGACCCTGGCCCCCGACGTCGTCATCAACGAGAACTTCGCAAGCCTCATCGGCTCGCCCGACGTTCTCGGCATGAGTTTGAGCAACGAAACGTTGAGCCTGCGGATCATCGGCGTCGTCGAGGACTTTCACTTCACCCCCGTCAATCGCGAGATCGGGCCGGTCATGATCTACAACGACCCGAGCTACCGAGCCTTCCAGGCCTATCGCTTCATGTTCCTTCGCCTCGAGCCGGGCAACATCGGAGCGACGCTGGCGGCGGTCGAGAAAACCGTCCGGGCGCGCAACCCGGGATACCCCTTCGAGGTCCGGTTCTTCGATGACGACTACGACCGCCTCTACCGGTCGGTGGAGCGGGAGATGGGCATCGTCCGGACGTTCACTCTCCTGGCCATCCTCATCTCCGCGCTCGGCCTCTTCGGACTGGCGGCCTACACCGCCGAGCAGCGCCGGAAGGAGATCGGCGTCCGCAAGATCCTGGGGGCCAGCGTCCCCGGCATCGTGGCCCTCCTCGCCGGCGAGTACGCCCGCTGGGTGCTGGCCGCGAACCTCATCGCCGGCCCGGTCTCTTATTTCATCATGAAGGGCTGGCTCAGGGACTACCCCTACCGGATCTCCCTCGGCTGGGAGATCTTCGCCGGGGGGGTCGCGGCCACCCTGCTCATCGCCCTGCTGACCGTGATCGGACAGGCCGTCCGCGCGGCCCGCACGAACCCCGCGGAGGTCCTGAAGTACGAGTGAGCGCCGGCTGTTGACGTTTTCATTCTCTCCTGGCCTCACTCCGGCTTCAACGTCCACGGCGGCAGGGGCCCCGGGCCTTGTCCCGGGGATCCATTTCCGCCGCACTCGCCCGTGGATAAGGACGCGGGCGAGTGGCGAGCCGAAGGCTCGCCCTTGGCAGCCTGGTCCGGGCCAAGACGAAGCCGGAGGCCGAGCGGGTGGGGAAGTACATGATCCGGCCGGTGCGCTCCGGGTCGTCGAGGAGGAGCCCCGGCGCCTTCCTGCCAAAGGCTGGGCGGCCATGATCCGGAAGGTCTATGAGGTGGACCCGATGGTCTGCCCCAAGTGCGGCAGCCGGATGAAGGTAGTCGCCGAGATATGAATGAAAGCGGGGGCATAGCTCCCCAGGCTCCAGAGGCTTTGATGGACGGAAAATTCGCAATAAAGTGAAATCCCCCCGAAAATGTAAATGCGCTTTACCACGGGCTGCACGCCGTCTTCCTGCAATACCTTCGGCGATACGACGACGTCCTCGCCGCGGCCCGGACAGCGCTTTCACTGCAGCCTGATCTGCCCTTCGCGCTCGGAGTCTTTCAGAACGTTTACATCATCAAGGGTATGCGCGAGGAGCAGCTGGCTGATCAGAGATTGAGGATCGCCCGCGACCCCGAACGCC
>JBFYOD010000116.1:0-16756 GCA_041303965.1 Candidatus Aminicenantota bacterium | reverse complement strand
AAGCGGGACCCGATCTGGGTCTGCCCGGCCTTCGAAGTGGAAAGGGCCAGGGAGCTTGTCCCGGCCGGCCAGGAGATCAGGACCTGGGACGAACACGAGAGCCCCTACGCCCTCATCGGCGGCGTCATGAAGGACCTCGGCGCCTCGACCGGGAAGCTCGGCACGGCCCCGGACCTGCGGGCCTTCGAGATCCACGGCCTGCGGCGGACGCTCGCGGGGATCGAGATCGTCGACGGGGCGCCCGTCACCGAAGGCTGACCGGGCGTCAAGACGGCCAAGGAGATCGCCTATATGGACCTGGCCAACCGGATCACCAAGCTCGCCTACCGCGAGGGCTTCAAAACCCTCCGCGAGGGCATGACGACGCGCGACCTGGCCATGGCCATCGCCGGGGCGACGCAGAAGCTCGGCTCGCAGGGCGGCGGCGGGCCGCAGTTCGGCCCGAACACGGCCTTCCCCCACGGCTCCCAGGTCCCACGCGATCTCCAATCCGGCGATGCCGTGCTCGTCGACGGCGGCTGCGCCATCGAGGGCTACCGCTCCGACGTCACCCGGACGGTCGTCTTCGGCAAACCCACGGACAAGCAGAAGAAGGTCTGGGACATTGTCAGGAAAGCGCAGAAGGCCGCGCTCAAAGCCGCCCGTCCCGGAGCGACCTGCGAGTCGGTCGACCGGGCAGCCCGGAAGGTTGTCGAGGACGCCGGCTTCGGCCCGGGCTATAAATATTTCGGCCACCGCCTCGGCCACGGTATCGGGATGGAGGGCCACGAATACCCGTATCTTGTCAAAGGGAACACGCTCAAGATCGAACCGGGCATGACCTTCAGCAACGAGCCCGGCATCTACATCTACGGCGAGTTCGGCGTCCGCATCGAGGACTGCATGGTCGTCACGGAAACGGGCGCCAGGCATCTCGGGGGACTCGAGGCCGAGGCGATCGACCGTCCCATCGGCAAGGACTGAGCCGGTCAAAAGAAAGGCCCGCGGGGCGGGCGGCGGGAAAGTCTCTCTCCCCCCTCGAGAGGCTTGGCTTGGCCGCCCTCCAGGATACCCCGCGGGCTTGATCGATTAACGAAGAGCCGATTTGACCGCCGCGACCGGCGTCGTGTCCTTGACCCGGCCTTCCGATTTGTAGTTCACGAAGCGCAAGGACCTCATGAAGTCGCGGACGGCGTTGTACTCGAAGATGGCCGGATTCGGCTCAATCTTAACTAGATTCCCCCCCACAAGGCCATTCAGGAAGTTGAAGACCTGCTCCGACATGGCCACGTAATAGTACTTATTGGGAACGCCGACGTATTGGGCCACGTACTCGTTGCCGATCTTGACCGACATGAGGTCGAGCCGGCTGAATTGGCCCAGGCCCGCGGCCGGGGGCTTGCTCGAATCGTAGGTGAATGTCAGCCCGGAGGGCTGGATGCAGAGGGCCGTCGTGTACTCGACGTACGAGGTCGAATACTCCAGGCCGCCGAGAATCAGTTCGGGAGGCAGAGGCGCGAGGACGATCTTGAAGCCGAGCCCAGAAACGGGGTCGTAGCCGTACGGGACGGCGCGCATGACGTCGGCGCCGACGACCTTGCCGGCCTGGATCGAGGTCGCGGTGTAGCCGAAGGCGTCGAGGACGCAGTCGACATGGAAACCGGCGTCCGTCAGGGCCTTCCTCATCGCGTCCGTGACGAGGTTGCCGAGCGCCCCGTCGCGGTTGGGGCCGGTCTTCGGCCAATCTTTTTCGATATCCCGTCCGGCCAGGGCCACGATCTGGGAATACACCGGCCCGAACCGGGGGTCGCGAACGACGCCCTCGCGGAGCGCGTTCAGCTGTGCATGGATCCTGGGGTCGGGCTTGATCCGGCTGTCGACCGGATGGGCGTACCAATCGACGAGACTGACGCCCTTTCCGGACTCGTAGTTCACCGTGAGCTCGCCGAGGAACCTGCCGTAATCGCCGGCCTGGACGATGATCTTCCCGCCGCGGACGACCGCCTCTTCAAAGAGGTCATGGCTGTGGCCGCCGACGATGATGTCGATGCCGGGGACGTTGTCGGCGAGCCCCATGAAGTCGGCCATCGTCCCCAGGTGGGACAGGCAGATGACGACATCGCAGCCGGCCGCCCTGAGGAGGCCCGCCTGCGTGCCGGCGACCGTGTAGACGTCGCCCGAAAACCGGCTGATGACCTCGGCGGAGTAGTTCTCGGCGTCTTCGTTGACGACGCCAAAGATGCCGACCTTAACCCCGTTGACCGTCCGGATGATGGATTTTTGGATCATTCCCGAGAGCGGCAGGCCATTGAAATCGACGTTGGCATTGAGGAGAGGCAAGGCCACGGGATCGCCGCCGGCTAGCTGGCCGCTGACGACTCCGGCCAGCGCGTCGAGGCCCAGGTCGAATTCATGGTTGCCCAGAGCCATCGCATCGTAGAGGTTCTCCATGATCATGAGCTCCGGATAGCCCAGGTACTTGTTGAACTCGAAACTGCCGACGAAGACGTCGCCGGCGTGGAGGGCGAGGACGTCTTTCTTCATCGCCCTGATCTTCTTGATGAGCGTGGCCATCCGGGCGATGCCGCCGCTTTCCCGGACAAGAGCGGCCCGTCCGTGGCCGCCCCCCAGCCAGGCGAAGGGGCCGGGCATGGACGGATGTCCGAAAGGCAGGAGAGCCGAATGCGTGTCGTTCGCGTGCAGGATGGTCAGGGTTTTCGTCTGGGCACAGCCCAGTACCGAAAGCCCCAGGATGAGGGCCAGGACTCCCAGCGTTTTCCCGGCATTTTTAACCATGACATATCCTCCTAACATGAGATTCATCCTCGTCGAGGATGCTTGGGTGCGTTGTTTTTCACGGCTTCAAGATAGCCGCTCGCGGAAAGCGAGTTGTCAAGAAGTTGTGAAGAATTTGACAAGAGTCGGTCAAGAGGGGCCGCGGCCGGAGCCGCGGCGGTTCAAGCCAGTTCGACGGCGTGCGTCCCGGCCTCGATGCGGACGACGTGGACCTTGGGCCCCCGGCCGAACGCGGTTTCGTAGTCCCGGCCGACCCGGGCTTCGAATTCCGCGACGGCACCGGCCTCGACCAGGCTGATCGTGCAGCCGCCGAAACCCGCTCCCATCATCCGGGCCCCTAGGACACCCGGAACGCTGTAAGCCGCCTCGACGAGGGAGTTGAGCTCGGCCGAGCTGACTTCGTAGTCGTCGCGGAGCCCGGCATGCGAGGCGTTCATCAGCCCGCCGAAGACCGCGAAGTCGTTCCGGACGAGGGCGGCCGAGGCCTCCCCCACGCGGATGTTCTCCCGGACGACGTAATCGCAGCGGCGGTAGACGACAGGGTCGAACTCGGCCTTGTGCTCGCCGAGAAGATCCAGGGTCGCGTCCCTCAGGCTGCGGACCGAGGGATCGTGGGCGCTCAGGATCTTCACCCCGGCCTCGCACTGGCCGCGGCGAACGTTGTATTCAGAAGAGGCCAGCTCCCGCCGGACGAGCGTGTCGGAGATGACGATGCGCAGGTCCTCCCGCTCGAAGGGAAAATGCTCGTAGGCCAGGGACCGGCAGTCGAGCTTGAGGACGCTCCTCTCCCGGCCGTGGATGTTGATGAACTGGTCCATGATGCCGCACAGGACGCCGACGAATTCGTTCTCGGCCTTTTGGGCCAGCTTGACCAAGGTCAGGTCGTCGAGCTTGAGGCCGAAGAGGGCGTTGAGGGAGAAGGCCAGGCCGCCTTCGATGGCCGCCGACGAGGACATTCCGGCCCCGATGGGGATATCGCCGCCGAAAACGCAGTTGAAGCCGCCGACCCTATGGCCCGCCTTGAGGAACTGGTCGACGACCCCCTGGAGGTAGTCGGGCCAGCGGAGGGGCGAGCGATGGAACTCGCCGAGCTCGCAGCGGAATTCCTGGTCGAAGTCATGGGAGACGAAATGGCAAAGCTTATCGGCCCGCGGCAATACGGCGAAGATAACGGCCTTGTCCGTGGCGCCGGGAAGGACGAACCCCTCGTTGTAGTCGGTGTGCTCGCCGATGAGGTTGATCCGGCCGGGGGAGACGACGAGCAGGGGCCTCCCCGGGAAATGCCGGCGGAATTTGTCGGCAATGACTGGGACCAGCGCGTTCATCCTCTCTCCTTCCGGCCGCATATCACCAATAGACGTTGCCGGAGTGGTAGAAGTATCAACTTAGCCTAAAGAAGTCAAGACGCGGCCAAAGGGGACATCAGACGCCGAAGCTCATCTTCTGGCGGATCTCGGTCGCCTTCTGCTCGGCCGGGGCGATGACCTCCCGCCCTATCCTCTTGGCCAGCTCGTCCGTGTCCGAAAAGCCCCAGAAGGGCAGGACCCATCGGTACTTGCGGTAGTGGCTGTCGGCGGCGCCCTGTTCCCTCCCCTTCTGGCCGATGGGTTGGATGGGGATCGACGGCAGGAAATGGACGACGGTGTCGAGCGTCTCGGCGATCCCCCGGTCGTCGGTCAGATCGGCGATGATGAACCGGGACATCTTGCCGAGCGTCTTGACGAGCTCGTTCTTGTCGCCCGATCCCGGCAGGTTGAAATCAAGGACGAGGGGCGAATATTCGCCGCGGCGAAGGGCCTCCTTGATGGCCTCGAGGACTGGCTTCCGGTCCGGAGTGAAGCGGCCGATGACGAGGACGGTGTTGAGGGTGATGGAGAAAACCTCGTAGCGGGCCTTCTCGTGATGGAGCAGCATGCCGACGAGCTGGGCTGTCTGTAGGCTGTCGACCGAAAGGACCGGCTGCCGGGCGGGCATGATGTCGAGGTCCCTCTGGCGGGACTCGGTCAGATTGACGTCCCAGAGCGATGTCCCGTAGACGGCGCAATTGTCGAGAACGGCGTTCTCCAGGTTCGTCCGGAGCATGGTGGCGAAACAGAAGTTGGCGTTGGCCGCGTTGGCCGAGCGGAGGTTGGTCCGCTCGAGGATGGCCTCCTGGAGATTGGCTCCCTCGAGGTTGGCCTCGCTCAGGTCGGCCTCGCTCAGGTCGGCCTTGAAAAAAGAGGCTTGACTGAGGACGGCGCCGTTGAGCTTGGCCCGGAAAAGGGAGGCCTGGCCGAGGTTGGCCCCCTTCATGCAGGCTTGGAGAAGGCAGGCCCCGCTGAGGTTGGCCCGGATGAGGAAGGCCCCGCTGAGGTCGGCCCCGTTGAGGTTGGCGCCGGCCAGGTCCGCCTGGCTGAGGTTGGCCTTGAAAAGTGTCGCCCGGCTGAGATCGGCTTGGCTCAGGTCGGCCCGGAAGAACTTGGCCCGGGCCAGGTTGGCCCCGCTGAGGTTCGTCCCGGCGAGCTTGGCGCCGCTGAAATCGGCCTTGGCCAGGTTGGCCCCGGCCAGGTTGAGATCAGAGAGGTCGGCGCCGGCGAAATCGGGCACGACCTTGGTGTTCTTCCGGCGCCACTCGTTCCAGTGGTCGATCCGGTCCCTGACGATGTCGATGTGCCCCGCGTTCGCCATCGGCCTCATTCTAGAGGGTAGCCACCCTCCGTGTCAATCGGTTCGGATAAGCCTTGGAAGAGTTCAGATACATTTGGTAGCGCTACGGGGATTCGAACCCCGGTCTGATGGCTGAGAACCACCTGTCCTGGCCCCTAGACGATAGCGCCGCGAGGGGCAATAAAAATAGCAGAATCCCAACTGACTGTCAACTTGCCGAGACGGCCCTAACAACTGGGGCGGTTCCTCTTGAAGGGGGACATGCCCCGCTTCGAGAGAAGCGGGACGTGTCCCCGCTTTCAAGTTTGACAACACGGCCTCCCGGGTCTAATCTGGGAACAGAGGCGGTAATATGGCCCTCGATCTAAGCGTGCCCCGCCAATTCCGGGGCCTCTTGCGTCTGGGGACGTGCTCCTGGAAGTACGATACCTGGAAGGGGCTGATATACGAGCCGCTCAAAACCTACCGTCCCGACGATTACCTCGTCGATTACGCCAAGAAGCTGGATTCGGTCGAGGTCGACCAGTGGTTCTGGAGCCTCTTTCCGGGAAGTTTACGCCTCCCCGACCCGTCGCTCGTCCGCTCCTATGCAAAAAGCGTCCCGGACGACTTCGTTTTCACTATAAAAGCGCCCAACTCGCTGACCCTGACCCACTATTACACCAAGCAGACGCCGCAGAACGCCTCTTTCGCCGGCAAGGCCAATCCCGCGTTCCTCGACCACGACCTCCTCTGCCGCTTCCTCGACGCCCTCTCCCCTCTCGAGTCCAAGCTCGGGCCGGTCATGTTCCAATTCGAATACCTCAACAAGCAGAAGATGCCGTCCAAGGAGGTTTTTTTCGAGCGCTTCGGGAAATTCATCGACGCTGCGCCGAAAGGCTATCAATTCGCGGTCGAGATCCGGAATCCGAATTACCTCACGACGGCGTTCTTCGACTTTCTCAAAGGCCATAAGCTCGGCTTCGTTTACCTCGATGGTTACTACATGCCGCCCATCGGCGACATTTTCGAGAAATTCGCGCCTGAGACGGCCTCGTTCCAAGTCATACGCCTTCACGGCGGGGACAGGCTCGAGATCGAAGGGGAAACCGGGGAGATCTGGAACAAGGTCGTCGCCCCCAAGCCCGGGGGTCTCAAAGCCGCGGCGAAGATCGTCCGGGCCAACGCTAAAAAAAGGGTTTTGACTTACCTCAATCTCAACAACCACTTCGAAGGCAGCGCGCCGCTGTCGATCGGCCGTTTTCTCGGCGTTCTCGCCGGGCCGGGCTACCTCGGGTTGACATCACCCCGCCGGCGCCGGTAGTATGCACTTTCTCTAGGTAAGGAGCGTGCCATGACCTACGGTTCACCTTTGGGAAGCCCCACCACCAACACCCACATGAAGAGCCCGGGACATCTGGCCACGGCTTCCGGCATGTGCGCCGCCTGCACGGCGGACTGCGCCGGGACCTGCGACATCGGCCTGTCGGCGATACGCGGCGCGGAAGCGATCCTCCCGTTCGCCGCCGACATCAACCAGTTCGCGTCGGAGAAGACCTATCCGCTCGACTTCTCGCACTTCGCCATCAACGGCCGCGTCTTCGGCGTCGAAGGCCTGCCGCCCGACCCGATGGTCGCGACCTACCCAAACGCGGACATCCGCGCGAGCTTCGGCCTCTCCAAGCCGGTCCCGTGCGCGGCGCCGCTGGTCCTGCCGGCCATGGCCAAGCTGGCCTGGCGCGAGTATTTCGCCGGGGCCGCCCTGGCGGGAGTGCCCGTCGTCATCGGAGAGGACGTCCTCTCCAAGGACCCCGGTCTGGCGATCGAGGGCCGGCGCGTCGTCGCGGCGCCGCTCGTCGCCGAGATGCTCGCCGCCTTCCGGAGGTACCACCGGGGTCTCGGCGACATCGTCCTTCAGGCCAACTGCGACGACGAGTTCCACGGGTTGCTCGAATACGCCATCGCCCGCCTCGAGGTCAAGTCGGTCGAGCTCAAGTTCGGACAGGCGGCCAAAGGCATCCAGGGCATGGGCCGCGTGCCCCGGATCGAGGACGCCCGCCGCTTCAAGGCCCTCGGCTGGCTCGTCCTCCCGGACCCCGACGATCCGGCGGTGGCCAAGGCCCACGGCCGCGGCGAAGGGCCGGTCTTCGAGAGGATCGGCCGCTTGCCCATCTGGGACGAAGCCGGGCTCCTGGCCCGCGTCGCGCGGCTGCGCGAGCTTGGCGCGGAGCGGATCTGCTTCAAGACCGGCCCGTTCGCTCCCCGCGATATCGCGGTCATCCTCCGGGTCGCCTCCGAGGCCGGTGTCGACATGGTGACCCTCGACGGGGCGGGCGGCGGGACCGGATCGAGCCCCGTCCGGATGATGGACGAGTGGGGCGTCCACGCGGTCACGCTCGAGTGCGCCGCTCATAAGATGCTGGCTTCCCTGGCCGCCAAAGGCCGGCCCCTGCCCCAGGTCGCCATCGCGGGGGGCTTCGCGGCCGAGGACCAGATATTCAAAGGGCTCGCCCTCGGGGCGCCTCACATCGGATTCGTAGCGGTGGGAAGGGGCGCGATGGCCGCGGCCATGGTCGGAAAGCGGGTCGGCGAAGCGCTGGCGCGGGGAGAGACCCCCAAGGAATTCGCCCGCTTCGGATCGCGGATCGAGGACGTCTTCGCCGACTACCGCCTGCTCAAGGCCGACTTCGGCGCCGAGACCGCCAAGATCCCGACCGGGGCGATCGGCGTCTACTCCTATCTGGATCGTCTGTCCACGGGCCTCCGCCAGCTCATGGCTCTCAACAGGAAGTTCGCGCTCCGCACCATCGGCCGCGAGGACATCCTCCCGCTCACGGACGCCGCGGCGAAAGCGAGCGGGATCCCCACGTACGAGGAGCTCACGGCGCGGGAGCTGTGACCGGACCCGGCGTTCACCGGCCGGCCAGGAGCATCTTGGCCGTCGTCTCGCCGCCGTTGACGCGGTAGAGCATCGGCAGGGGCCGATCCAGGCCTTCGACGTATTCCGGAGCGTTCTCCCAGCGGTAGTTCAGGATGTTGGCGTAATCCGAAAAATGCTGCCAGCGGCGCCGCGGCATGCCCGTCACCATGTGGAAGTGGTTGGCCGGCATGCCCATCTTGGCCTGGCTCGCCGGGACGTGATCGAAGGTCAGGAACGTGTGCGGCCAGGTGTAGTCGGAAGCGTGGCAGACCCTCTCGGCCAGCGGGGCGGGCAGCGCGACGCTTTGGGCCTCGTCCTGGACCATGGTGAACATGCCGCCGAGGTCGGAGTAGGCGATGCGCCCCGCCATGCCCTTGATGCCCTTGGGCGAAAGATAGCTCACCGAAAAGCCCAGGCCGGGAAAATAGTATTCGATGGCCTTGAACAGGAACCACTTCTCGCCGTAGTCGAGCGAGCCGGAACCGGAGTTGTCGCCGTCGATGAAGCCGCGCTCGATCCAGGGTTCGCTCTTGTATTTCTTGAGGTCGAGGCCGAGGGCCTTGGCGTTCCTCTCGATCTCCCAGGGTTCGTAGACCTTGCGGAAGTCCATGAAAAGAGTAGGTTTGCCGCCGGAAAGATAGCAGTAGGCGATCATCGTCAGCAGAGCCTGGATGTCGTTCTCGGTGGCGAAGGGCACGACCGTCTTTTTACCGGTGTGGTCCTCGGTCGAGTTGAAGAGCGACTCGGCGATGTCGGCCGTCGAGAGCGGGACGCCGCGCCGGTCCGAGCCCCAGGCGAGCTGGCTGGTCCAGCCGCCGCCGACGGCGTTAACATCGCGCATATAGTTCCGGATGATGAGGTAGAGGGCCAGGCCCTCGTCGAGCTTGGCCTTGTCGGCCGCGGACAGGGCCGGGGCCTTGACGTCCTTGCCGGTCAGGACCGCCCGGCCGAACTTCTTGATGTCCTCGGAGTCGACGAAGATGCGGCCCTTGAACTTGACGTCGACGACCCAATCGCGGAGGGCCTTGAGCTCGGCGGCGTCGTAACCGCCTTTCTTGTGGAGCATGTCGGCGAAGAGCTTCATGGACTCGCGCGCGCTCTCGAGGCCGAAGAAACGCCGGGCGGCGTGGACGTGGTTGAGGGCGGTCTCCATCTGCATGGAGTCGGTGTCGACGGCGAGGAAGCGCTTGCCCTGGAGGGCGACGCGGGTCAGCATGGCGTAGGCCAGGTCGACGACCTCTTCCTGGGTCTTGGCGTCGAAGTCCGGATCGAGGCCGGTTTCGGGCATGTTCCCGATGACCATGGGACAGAGCCGGCCCGTCTGGGCGTAAGCGCCGACCAGGGCGTCGATGCCGACGACGCCCGGCTTGGGGGCGTTGTTGCCGCCGACACAGGCGAGGGGCAGGCCCGGGGCGAAGTGCGCGGTCAGGGCCATGGCCGTCTTGCCCGGGAAGAACCAGGTGTCGGGTACGATGATGATGCCGCCGACCCCCGCTTCCTTCATTTCCTGGGCCCCGGCGTCGGCCGCCCGCTCGCTGTCGACGAGGCGCGAGCAGGTGAAGACGTTGGGTGCGCCGCCGTCGGGAAGACGCAAGCGCTTGGCCAGCAGGGCGGCCGTCATTTGGCCGATATTAAAGGCCCGGGTCCTCGATCCCTCGTCGATGCGCGGGTCGCAGGGGACGAAGACGCCAAGGGTGGGCGCTCCGGACTTTTTCTTCCCGGTGTAGGGCATGGCTCCCTCCGTGCGAAGCGGACTGATCAGATGTATTCGATGGTGGCCGGCGGCTTGGGCGTCAGCTCGTAAGCCACGCGGGTGACCTCGGGAAGCTCCGACGTGATCCTCTTCGAGATCTTCATCAAGGTATCCCAAGGCAGGGGCGAGGGCTCGGCGGTCATGGCATCCCTGCTCTCGACGGAACGGACGATGACGATGTGTCCGAAGGACCTCTTTCCCCCGACGATGCCCGTCCCCTTGTCCTCAAGGAGAACGGCGAAAGCCTGGAAGGGCTTGTGGACCGCGACTTCCTGCTCGACGATGACCGTGGCCGCCCGGACGAGGTCGACGCGCTCGGGCGTTACCTCGCCGATGATGCGGGTGGCCAGGGCCGGACCGGGGAAGGGCATGCGGTTGTAGATCGACTCGGGCAGGCCCAGTTCCTTGGCCACGAGGCGAACCTCGTGCTTGAAGAGCTCCTTGATGGGCTCGACGACCTTGAAGCCGAACCCCTTCTCGGGATCGATGCCGATCTGCTCGAGGATATTGTGCTGAGTCTTGACGCCTTTTTGCGTTTCGATGATGTCGGCCGCGATCGTGCCCTGGATAAGGAAGCGGGCCTTGCTCTTGAGGACCTCCTTGCCGAATGAGCTGTAGAAGGCGTAACGGAAGGCCTTGCGCTTCTCCTCGGGGTCGGCCTTGCCCTTGAGGGCGGCGAAGTACTCCTTCTTCTTGTCGGCGATGTCGACGGCGATGCCCAGGCCGGCGAAGATGTTGGCGATCTCCTGGGGCTCCCCTGCCCGCATCAGCCCGTGGTCGATGAAGACCGACTTGAGCTCCGAGCCGAGGGCACGATGGGCCAGGACGGTGCACGCGGAGCTGTCGACGCCGCCGGACAGGGCCGAGATGGCCTTGCCGCCGCCGATCGTTTTTTTGATCTCTTCGGTCTGCGTTTCGATGAATTTCTTGACGTTCATGCGGGCCTCCTTCCGACGTTTGCCTCATCATACTGATTTTACGGGAGGGGGTCAAACCTACCTTTTACACCCTTCCCAGCGCTATTCAGATATTTCCCAGAAGTGTGGCTCCGAGCCACTCCGCCACACTTCTGTTGGTCGCTGCTCAGAATCCGCTCCCCGCCGTAGGTTTGACCCCTTCTTAACCGCCCGCCTTCTCGTTGGCCCTTTCCCGAATTCATCCCCGTCTTCTTGTTTGGCCCCATCTTACGCGATGAGACGCGGGGCGAAAATATCACCTCCGTAATAGCCGGGGGCGAGGATTGACCGCCCGGGCGCGGCCGGCGAAGATGGGTGCATCGCAAGGAGGGCCTTTAATCCAAGGCTATTGCGAAAATATGGGGCAGGTATGAGGATCCCTCTCCAGGCTCTCCTTGCCACCTTCTCTCCTCCTCGATGTACCCCCAACCCATAAGGGCTGGGGCTCTATCGGGGACACGTCCCAATTTCGGAGAAATTGGGGCATGTCCCCGTTTCCAGGCCCGTCTTCCTATCCATGAAGGCTAGGGCTTCTCTATCACCGTTTGAAGGGGGAACGCGTTTCGGATACCATAGGCTTCCGCTATCCATGAGGAGGAGCCCATGAAAAGCCGGTCCATCGCCATCCCGATCTGTATCTTTATCGCCCTGGCCGCAGCGGCCGCCCTTCCTGCGGCGCTTCATCCCGCGACCCCCCTCGAAAAGAAGATCCAGGCCCTGACCGACAAGTTGACGCCCGAGCTCA
This sequence comes from Candidatus Aminicenantota bacterium, assembly GCA_041303965.1. Lineage (GTDB taxonomy): Bacteria > Acidobacteriota > Aminicenantia > Aminicenantales > Saccharicenantaceae > RBG-16-66-30. The sequence goes on along the minus strand of JBFYOD010000116.1, from coordinate 4,982 downwards.
TCGCCATCCGCCGGGACATTCATTGCCACCCGGAGCTTGGTCTCCAATTGCCGAGGACCTCCACGATCGTCGCCGACTACTTCCGCAAGCTCGGCCTCGAGGTCCGGACGGGCTTCGCCCAGTCCGGAGTCCTCGGCATCCTCAAGGGAGGAAAGCCCGGCCCCATCGTCGCCTTGCGGGGCGACATGGACGCCCTACCCATCACCGAGGAAACGGACCTGCCCTTCGCCTCCAGGGACAAAACGATCCTCGATGGCCGCGAAGTAGGCGTCATGCACGCCTGCGGCCACGACATCCACACGACGATGCTTCTCGGTGTCGCCGCCGTCCTCACGGCCATGAAGGCCGATCTCCCAGGCACGGTGGTCTTCGTCGCCCAGCCCGGCGAGGAATGCTGCGACGGGGCGAAGTTGATGATCGCGGACGGCGCCTTCAAGGACATCGTCCCCCAGGCCTTCTTCGCCTATCATGTCGACGACACGCTCAAGGCCGGGAAACTCGGTTACGCGTCGGGTTTCATGTCGGCCAACGTCGACGGCTTCACTCTCGAGATCAAGTCCGACGGATGTCACGGCGCCAATCCCAACCTCTGCGTCGACCCCATCGTCGTCGGCGCCCAGGTCGTCATCGCCCTCCAGGTCATGATCTCCCGGGAGATCAGCGTCCACGACAACACGGTCATCACGGTCGGTTCGTTCCACGCCGGGAGCGCTCCGAACATCATCCCCAGGTCGGCCAAACTCGAGGTCACCGTGCGGAATTACGGCGAGGCCCAACGCAAGGTCCTCCAGGACAAGATCACCCGCCTGGTGTCGAGCATCTGCGCGGCCGCCGGGGCGACCTTCGACCTTGCCTATCAATTCGGCACGGCCTCGGTCTACAACGACCCGGCCCTCGTCGTCGAGGCCCTCTCAACGGCCGAACGTATCCTCGGCGGAAGATCGGCCCTTGTCGAGCAAAAGCCCGAGATGGGCGGCGAGGACTTCAGCTACTTCGGCACGGTCGCCCCGGCCGTGATGTTCAACCTGGGCGTGGTCCCCCCGGAGCTCGACGCGACGGCCGTCCACTCCCCCACCTTCATCGCCGACGAGGCCGCGATCCCCATCGGCGTCAACCTCATGGCCAACATCATCATGGACCACCAGATGAAGCCGGCCAAGAACCCGAAGAAGAAGTAGGAGAGCGCCATGGACCGCAAGCACGTTCTCGTTCTCTTGGCGGCGCTGACGGGGGCACTTCTCCTGGCCGCGGCTTTACCGGTCTCCCGGGGCGATCAGGCCGAGGAGCGCGAGACCGACCCGCTCGTCCTCCAGAAGCTCGAGCGCTGGCAGGACTGGAAATTCGGGCTGATGATGCACTGGGGCCCTTACAGCCAGTGGGGAGTCGTCGAATCCTGGAGCATCTGTTCCGAGGACGAGCCCTGGTGCGGCCGCTCCATGCCGGACTACGTCGAGTACAAGAAGGCCTACGAGGCCCTGCCGCGCACGTTCAACCCGGTGAAGTTCGACCCGGCCAAGTGGGCGGCCGCGGCAAAAGCCGCCGGGATGCGCTACGTCGTCATGACGACCAAGCACCACGACGGCTTCTCCATGTACGACACCAAGCAGTCCGATTACCGGATCACCTCGCCCGACGTCCCCTTCCATACCCACCCCAAGGCCGACGCCTTCCGGGCCGTCCTCGACGCTTTCCGGGCTCAGGGCTTCGGGACCGGCGCCTACTTCTCCAAGCCCGACTGGCACCACCCCGACTTCTGGGCGCCCTATTGGGCCACTCCCGACCGCAACGTCAACTACAGCATCGATCGCTATCCCGAGCGTTGGCAGCGCTTCCGCGACTTCACCTACCGCCAGATCGAGGAGATCGTCTCGGGCTACGGGCAGCTCGACATCCTCTGGCTCGACGGCGGTTGGGTCCGGCCCGCGCCGACGGTCGAGATCGCCCCAGGCTACTTCGTCAAGAACTCGAAGAACATGGATATCGACATGCCGAAGATCGCGGCCATGGCCCGCCGCCACCAGCCCGGCCTCCTGGTCGTCGACCGGACGGTCACGGGCCGCTACGAGAATTACCGCACGCCCGAGCAGGAGATCCCGGAGAAGCCGCTGCCCTACGCTTGGGAGACATGCATGACGATGGGCGGCTCGTGGTCGTACAATCCCGGCGACAGCTACAAGACGACCCACCGGCTCGTCCATCTCCTCGTCGACATCGTCTCCAAGGGGGGCAACTTCCTGCTCAACATCGGGCCGAGCCCCGAAGGGGAGTTCGCGCCCGACGCCCTCGACCGGCTCCGCGGGATAGGCGAATGGATGAAGGTCAACGCCGAGGCCATCTACGGCACCCGGCCGGTCGCCCCGTTCAAGGAGGCCAAGACCTGCTTCACTTCTCTTCCGGACGGGACGGTCTACGCCATCTACCTGGCCGATGAGGACGAAACCGCTCCGCCCTCGAAACTCATGCTCACTTCGATCATGCCCGAAAAAGGGAGCGTCGTCCGCGTGCTCGGCGTCCGGGAAGGCGTCCGTTGGGAGAAGGTCGGCAAGGGCGCTCTGTTGACGCTCCCCAGGAGCGCCATCGAAAAGCCGCCCTGCCGCGACGCCTGGGTCATCAAGATCAAGGCGGCACGCGCCGCGAAAGAAACCGGGTCATGACGCCCAGCGGCCCGCGGGTCCTTTTGGCGCTCGTCGCCGCCGCCGCCGCGCCCCCCGGGCCGGAATGGCTCCGGGGTTACCGGACGACCCTCGCCGGCGTGACGATGTCCTACCACTCTCCATACCCGGACATTTCGTCAGCGCTCCTCGTCCGGGCCACCGACGGAACGATGTCCGCCGAATGGGAGACCGAGCCCGTCCCGCCCGGATGGACCGGGCGCCCGGCGACTTTCGTTTGGCTGGCAGGCCTGGCCACCGCCAAGGGCGCCCACCGCTTCGACTTGGCCGTAGACGGGAAGCCCGCCCTGAGCTTCAGGACGTCGGCCGACTCTAAGCGGGAAGAATGGCGGGAGACCGGGACGGGCGGCGTTTCGCTGTCCTTCAAGGCGCTCATGGTCGACCAATTCGGCGAGCACTTCGGTCTGATGTGGCTCGAAGTGCCCCCGGCCCTCCTCAGCCCGGGACGCCCCCTCCGGATCAAGGTCACCGGCGAAAAGGGCGCCAGCAACGATTGGTTCATGGCCTTCCAGGACGACCTGCGCCGCGACGTTTGGGCCCAGAGCGAGCAAGCCCTCGTCCGCAAGGACGGGCGCCTTTTCCAGATCGTCCGCATCGAGATGAGCCACCTGGCCCCGCCGGCCAAGGCCGTCGTCTCCTGCCCCGGAGTGGGGACCGCCAGTCTCGACCTCAAGCTGGGTTACAACGCCCTGGAATTTCTGGTGCCCGCGGTCGAGAAAGAGCGCGAAGTCCCGATCGAGGTCACCATGGAGGACGGGCGCGTCCTGCGGGGAGCTCTCCTCCTCAAGCCGGTCGTGCCGCGCGAGATCTGGCTCCTCCCCCACTCCCATGTCGATATCGGCTATTCGGACCTTCAGACCGTCGTCGAGAAAAACCAATGGCGGCACAACCTTGAAGCTATCACCCTGGCCGCGAAGACGGCCGGATACCCCGAGGGCGCGCGCTTCAAGTGGAATATCGAGCAGGCCTGGGCCGTCGAAACGTATTTCAAACAGGCCGGCAAGGACGAGAAGGCGGCCTTCCTCGACGCCCTCCGCAAGGGCACGATCGGCCTTCAGGCGACCCTGGCCGGCGTCCTGACCGGGCTCTGCCATCCCGAGGAGCTCATCCATCTGACCGATTTCACCCGGCGGCTGGGCGCTCTCGCCGGCGTCGCCGTGGATTCGGCCATGGTCACCGACATCCCCAGCCAATCCTGGTCTCTCGTTCCGGCCCTGGCCCTGGCCGGAGTGAAATACCTCTCGAGCGGGCCGAATTACATGCCCAGCCTTCCCGACGGCGGGGACAGGATCGGCTGGGCCCTCAAGGCCTGGGGCGACAAACCGTTCTGCTGGGTCTCGCCGTCGGGCCGCGAAAAGCTTCTCTTCTGGATGGCCGGGCGCGGCTATTCCTGGTTCCACGGCCTCAACATGGGCTCTCTCGCCAAGGCCTCCCGGCCCAAGATCTTCGAATACATGGGCGAGCTCGCCGAAAAGGGCTACCCTTATTCCATGGTCCAGGTCCGCTATACGGTCGGCGGCGACAACGGCCCGCCCGATCCGGGCCTCCCCGACTTCGTCCGGACATGGAACGACACCTACGCCTCGCCGAAGATCGTCATCGCCACCGCTTCGGAGATGTTCAAGGAATTCGAACGCCGCCACGGCGGCGCCCTCCCCACCGTCCGCGGCGATTTCACGGGATACTGGGAGGACGGAGCGGCCTCGACGGCGGCTGAAACCGCACTGAACAGGGCGAGCGCCGGGCGCCTCATCCAGGCGGAAGCGCTGTGGTCCATCCTGGGGAAGGACGGTTTCCCGGCCGAAAGGTCCTACGAAAATTGGCGGAACGTCGTCCTCTTCAGCGAGCACACCTGGGGAGCGGCGGACAGCGTTTCGGACCCCGACGGAGCGAACGCGCGGACCCAGTGGGAATACAAAAAAGCGTTCGCGACCGAAGCGGACAAGATGTCGAAGGAACTCTTGGCCGAGGCGGCGGAAAGGAGGCTCGCGGCCGCCCCGTCGGCCGGACGTGAGGCGATCGACGTCGTCAACACATGCTCGTGGGACAGGACGGACCTCGTCGTTTTGCCGGCCGGGATGAGCAAGGCCGGGGACCTCGTCGAGGACGCCACAGGCACGGCCGTCCCGTCTCAAAGGCTGCGAACGGGCGAACTCGCCTTTCTCGCTTCGGCAGTCCCGGGCTTCGGCGCGAAGCGGTATTTCGTCTCGGAGGGCAGGGCTCCGGCCAGGGGCGACGCCAGGGCCGAAGGATTCGAAGTGGGGAACGGAAAGATATCCGCCGTGGTCGGCCCGGAGACGGGCGCGGTCA
>JBFYOD010000115.1:0-2519 GCA_041303965.1 Candidatus Aminicenantota bacterium | reverse complement strand
ACGAGGCCGACCGGGAGGCCGAGCTCGTGCGCCGGGCCCTTGACCGCCTGCCCGTCCAGAAACGGGAGCTCCTCGTCCTCTTCCGCTTCCAGAACCTCAAGCTCCGGGAGATCGCCGAGCTTCTGGGCTGCCAGGTGGGCACGGTCAAAGCCCAGGTCCACCGGGCCCTCAAGGATCTCAGCCGCATCTACCTGGACCTTCAGAAAGGGAACGTGTCATGAACTGCGAAAGAACACAGGAAAAGTTCGCTGACTACCTGACGGGAGACCTCGACGAAGGAGGCCGCACGGACGTCCAGGAACATATTCTCGCCTGCGCGCCGTGTCGCGCGGATCTCGAGAACCTGACCGTCGTCTGGGCCAAGCTCGGAGTCCTGCCCGAAGAACAGCCGGGCGGCGAGCTCAGGCACCGCTTCTACGCCATGCTCGAAGAGTACAAGGACGGGCTCGAAGCCAGGGAAAAAGCGGCCCGGACGGACGGGGGTTTGGCCGGCTGGCGGGATCGGTTCACGTTCCGGCGGCCGGCCTTTGCCGCCTCGTTCTCGGCCTTTCTCTTGCTCTTCGGCCTCGGCGCCGGCTGGTTCCTCGGCGGAGGGAGCGCGGGCGCGGGGCATATCGCCACGCTGTCACGCGAGGTCCAGGACATGCGCCAGCAGGTGGGACTTTCGCTCCTGAGCCAGCCCTCGGCCACGGACAGGATCCAGGGCATTGGCTACAGCGCCACCGTCGAGAATCCGAACGACAAGACCCTGGCCGCCCTGTTCGACGCGCTCGACAACGACCCCAACCCCAACGTCCGGCTGGCCGCCGTGGACGCTATCTACCTTTTCCGGAACAGGCCGGGCGTCCGGGAGAGCCTCGTCCGGTCCCTCGCCATCCAGAACTATCCCCTCGTCCAGGTCGCCCTCATCGATTTCCTGGTCGAGGTTCGCGAAGCGCGGGCGGCCGAAGCCCTCAAGCTCCTCATCGAGAAAAACGAGCTCACCCCGGAAGTCAAGAAACGGGCCGAGCAGGGCCTGAAGCAGATCGTCTAAATCATCATGGAGGACAATATGAAAAAAAGAATCGCGAACATCGTGGTCCTGGCGGTCCTTTTCGCCGGGACGTGCGGCTGGGCCCTGGCCCAGGCCAAGGAAGAGCCGCCGGACCGGGCCGTCGTTCCGCTCAGCAACCCGGCCAAGCCGGCCAAGATCGAGGTCTCGGTCATCCGGGGCAGCATCACGGTCAAGGGCTACGAGGGCAAGGAAGTCATCGTCGAGGCCCGGGTCAGGGAAAAGGCGCTGTCGGGCTACGGCGGCCTCTATGCCACCGGTCAATACGCCGCCCTCGCGCCTCCGGTAAGACCGGATCAGCCGACCCCCCCCACCGCGCCCACTCCTGCGCTGGCCCCGTCGGCCCGAGCCGGGCAGCAGGCAGAACAGCTCAAGAAGGAGATCGAGGCGGTGACGGCCGCGAATAATGCGGCCCTCGCCCAGAGTCTAGCCCAGCAGGAAGTCCTGGCCAAGCGCCTTACCCAGAGCGACAAGGCCCGCAGTCTCTATAACGAATTTTTCCAGGACGACAAAAAAAGGCGCGAAGAGAAAGAGAAGAAGATCGCCGGCATGAAACAGCTCTCCGGGTCCACGTCGGGGCTCGAGGTCGAAGAGGAAGACAACATCGTCCAGATCAGCACCGAATCCTGGAAGGCGGCCACGGACCTGGTCATCCAGGTGCCGCGCACAACTTCGCTCGAGGTCCGCTCGACCATGGACGGGGCGGTCATCGTCGAAGGCGTCAACGGCGAGATCGACATCAACAACATCAACGGGCCGGTGACCCTGAAGAACGTCTCGGGGAACACGCTCGTCCACACCGTCAACGGCGACATCGAGGTCACCCTGGCCCGGGTCGCGGCCGATAAGCCGCTATCGTTCAGCACCATGAACGGCGACATCGACGTCACGCTCCCGGCCGACGTCAAGGCCAACCTCAAGATGAAGTCCGAGCAGGGCGAGATCTACAGCGACTTCGACATCAACATGACCCGGCAGTCGGCCAGGTCAGAGGCGGCCGAAAAGACAGAGCGGGGCAAGTTCCGCATCAGCTTCGACAAGTCGCTCTACGGCATCGTCAACGGCGGCGGCCAGGAGATCGGGTTCAACACCTTTAGCGGCGACATCTACATCCGGAAGAAAAAGTAACCCCGGCTTTGCGACAACGGACCAGGGGCGGCCGCCCGGCCGCCCCTTATTTTTGCCTTGGCTGACGCAACCTATTGATTAAGAATTAATTGCCTTGTTTTCGGGGATCGTTTTCGGGCCTTAAACGACATTTTCGAGCTAGAAAAGGAAAATTCGAGTTGCCAGCCGGGGACTCTCTCGGGTTACCGGACCCGGGCCCGCTTACGGCTCCAGTAAACATAGGCGGGGATGCCCAGGGCGATGATGGCCAGCCCGGCGAACGAGTTCCAGAACGTTCCGATGAGGGCATTGACCGTAACAAAAAGGGCCGCCAGGACGAAGAGCCCCGGCGTCACCGGGT
>JBFYOD010000114.1:0-25818 GCA_041303965.1 Candidatus Aminicenantota bacterium | reverse complement strand
CCCCTCCGGCCCGTAAATATTGATCCTCCTGGCACGACTATCGACGACATATATACGATGTGAGCTGTCTATATAGACCGTCCGTGGGACTTTATACTCTCCTGGCCCCTGTCCATCGCCGCCCACCCTGGTGATGAACCGGCCATCATTATCAAAAACAAGCAGCTGGCGGCCTCGTGCATCAAGAAAGAAAAGACGGCCGTCGTCGTCGGTAGCAAAGGACCAAAGGGAGCTAATTCGCAAACCCGCCGTGGAGAGCGAAATCCCCTTCTGCTTTATAAAATAATCTTCAAACCGGTCCGGGAGGCTTAAGGCAATTCCCGCAGTCAAGACGATAAGAAAAAAAATCCCGCCTAGCAAGAACCATAAAGGACTAGAATTTCCTTTTTCTTCGATGTGATGAATTCCTGCTCCGGACAAAGAATATGTACTTCTGATTAAGGTGGGAAGTATATGGCCGGCTGCACGGCGCTGTCAATAACCACGAAAAGCCACAGAGACCGGCGCTCGAAGAGCTTGTAGGAAGGGCGAATCAGGGCGAGAAAACGTCAACAGCCGTTGACGCCCGGCCAAGAGAATGGGAACGGCGGGGAATTATTCCGTGATTCAGAAACGTAAATGGATTGTGCTGGGCGTCGTCCTCTACACGTCGATGATGATGTTCATCTCGACGCACCAATCACGAAAAACGACTTGGGAGCAACGAGAGCGTGCCTGAGAGGATTCGAACCTCCGACCTTTGGATCCGGAGAACGCAGGAGTCCCGATTTATGTAGTTATTATTAAATATAATACAGCCATGAAAAAGTGGGTCTGTGCCACATTAAGGCCACCGGATGATTTTCGGCAAGGAAACCGGCTCGCCCTTCGTGCTTCTATTTGTTCACCGGCCCCAAGTACTTGTCCAACCAGGCCAGCGTCTCCTTGATGAGCTCGTTGCGGGGAATGTAATGGTCGGTATCGTAAACCTTCTGGGCTTTGTCCGCCGGCGACGTCCCCAAGAGATCGAACATGGCTTTAGCGCTCCACTCGAAAGGGAACGTCAGGTCATACTTCCCGTTCAACATCAGGGTCGGGAGTGTCACGCGGGTCACATAATTGATGGGGTTGACGGGCTGCGGCAGGTTCCGAAGCCCGGACGCCTTGATGATGCTCGCGCTCAGCCGTTCTTCGACAGCGGTGATCACGGCGCCCATCCAGCCGCCCCAGCTGAACCCGAAGTAGGCGATCCTGTCGCGATCGATATCGTCGCGGCTTTCGAGATAATCGATGCTCCTCTTGAAATCTTTGACGAGCTGGATGCAGTATTCGACATAAGCCCGGCTGGTCCGATCGGCGCTAGCGCTACTTGTCATTCTCGGATCAGGCCTTTCGAACGTCCCGATATAGACCGGGAACAGGACGGCCCGTCCGGCCTGGGGCAGGAACGTCAGGTCCACCTCGAACCAGACGAACTGTTCCAGGTTGTGGCTCGATCTCTGGTCGACCGCCGAAGATCCGGGAAAATAGACGACCGTTTGGAAGGGCGGGCGCGCGTTCTTGGGGAGGAAGAGATAGGCCGCCATGCGGCCTCCGTAGGCCGTGTCGAACGTGATCTTCTGCTTGATCCAGTCCCTGGGCGTGTCGTCGGTCGATTCGATGCGGGCGTTCAGAGCCTTGGCGTCATAAGAGAACTGGTCCCTATAGACCTGATAGACCTGGTCCGGAACGGGCGTCTGCACGGGCAGGTTCTCTAACAGGTCGGGCCGGTTGAACGCGATGAATTCGAGCGCGCTCTTGGGAAGGCCGGCCGGGTCGGCGTAGCGGACGCATCGAAAGCCGTTCTGCGGCGACCGGTCGTCCGGCGGGGCCTGGCTCGGATCCACGAACAAATAGTTGACGTCGTTCCAACCCCCCCCTCTCAGCAGCCGGCCATGAGAAGTTTCGTTCCAGCACCACTCCCTCACATTCCCAGCCATATCGTAGGTTCCGTAGGTCGTCATCCCCAGGTAAGCCCCGACCCGGGCCGGCCCCTCCCCCATGAAATTGCACATGGGGTAGAAGACCGACAGGAATCCCGACTGATAAAGCGGCGTGAGAGTTCCTCTGGCCACATCCCAATGGATTTTTGTCGGGAGGCTCTTCCCGGCATATTCGGCGAAGGCCGCGGCCTCGTACCAGCTGACCCCCGCTACGGGATGGTCCTCATGGCCGGCGGGGAACGTCCCGGCCCGCCAGGTCGATGGCCCGGGCTGTTCCGTCTGGTCGACGAACCCGGCTATGCCCTCTTCCCAGGTCACGGTCTTGCCGTCCTTGGTCAAGGGAGACTTCCAGTACTCCCTCTTCTGATATCCGCCCCGGTCGACGAATTCCTTGAACTGCCTGTTCGTGACTTCGAACCGGTCGATGAAAAAATCGTCGATGGGGCCTATGTCCGGGACCTCGCCGCCGGCGACGCGGACCATCCCGCCGGGAAGGCCGCCCTCCTGGTCGAGGACCCTCATGAGATCGTTGCCGACATTGAAATAGCTCCTACTCTCGTCCCGCCGGTAGGTGAAGGCGGCCGCGTGGACGGTCTCATAGCCGCTCTTCTCGAACCGCCATCGAAAGATCCCCATCGGCAGCCGGACGCCCTTCAGGGGCGAGACACCGAGCCGCTGCCACGGGCCGGCCGGCTCCGAATACTTCTGGATCGAGACCTGCGCCCCGGGGGGATCGGTTTCGACCGCGATCGTGACGGAGCATTTGGCCGCCAGATCCGCGAGCTTGGGGTTCTTCGGTATGTATCTCTCCGCGTCCACGACGAGCCGATAGGCGTCGACGAGGTTGTCGCGGCCGGAGCTTTCGGCCACGACCAGCTCCTCGATCCGCGGGAGAAGAGTCTCCTCGGCCCGGCGGACCTTGGCCTGACGGTGCAGGATGCCGACAACGACTGCGGCGACGGCGGCGAGCGCGACCACGACGGGGATGGCGACGGCCGGACGCCTGAGGCGTTTCAAGATCGAGTGGAGATTCAATGCTCCTGCAGACTCCATCCGTAGGGCGTCCCTGTAGCCTTGCAAATCACTTTGCATCGCTGCCGCTGTCTGATAACGGGAATCTGCGTTCTTCGCCAAAGCTCTTTCTATGATCTGCTGCAATTCAAGAGGAACCGGCGGCTTATGATCTTTCAGGGCTTTTGGCTCTTCATGGACTATGGAATAAAGGATCGAGACTTCCCGCTCACCCTTGAAAGGAAGCTCGCCGGTGAGCATTTCATAGAGAACAACCCCCAAGGACCAGATATCCGTTCGCCCATCGACATGCTCGCCCCGGGCTTGTTCAGGCGACATGTAGGCCACCGTTCCCAACGTAGAGCCTTGTTTTGTGAACACCGTCCCGCCGCGCAACTTGGCCAGACCGAAATCCATGATCTTTGCCTGGCCGCTGTCTGTCACCATGATATTGGCGCTCTTCACGTCCCGGTGAACGATCCCTCTCTGATGAGCTTTTTCCAAGCCCTCGGCCACTTCGATCGTGATTGTCAAGACCTCTTCAATGGACAAGCGGCCTTTCCTGAGCTTTTCCCTGAGGTTCTCGCCCTCGATATATTCCATAGCGATGAAGGGTTTGTCTTCGCTCTCGCCGACCTCATGGATCGTGCAGATGTTCGGGTGGGAAAGCGCCGCGGCCGCTCGCGCCTCTTGAAGAAAACGCTCACGAGCTTCCATGTTCGAGCTCAACTCTGGCGGGAGAAACTTGAGCGCGACCGACCGTTTAAGCTGCACATCTTCGGCCTTATAGACGATGCCCATCCCGCCGTGGCCAATTTCCTCGTGGATGCGGTATTTCCCTGCCAACAAGATGCCGAGCGGAACCCCCGCGCCGGGTGTGACTAGGGTCTTGGTGAATGCCGCCATTTCTTCTTCCGTAGCGTGGATCGGCATCCCGCATTTGCTGCAGAAGCGGGAATCATCCAAGACTTCCGAATGGCATTTGGGGCATTTGATGGCCATTATCGCCCTCCCCCGGTAACCTGGCCTGAGGATACCACCCCTGATGTGAATCTGTCAACGGCCGGGAATCATGGGCAACCGTGGCTGGCCGGGAGGATTGGGGCCCCAGACCGTTGGACACCTCGTCCGAGGGACCGGGTAAACAGACCGCACACTCCCTTCCAAAGGTTCTTCATGGCCCCGTCCGGCAAGATCGATTGGAAATTCACTTGGGACCCGGCCAAGAAAAAGGATAAAAATTTCCTTTTTCTTCGATGTGATGAATTCCTGCTCCGGACAAAGAATCTATCCTTATAACATCGACTCCGTGTTCGCGCTGAGGAAAGCCCCTATCTCGGCGCGGGTCGGGGCGGAGGGTTGGGCGCCGGGCCGGGTCACCGACAGGGCCGCGGCGGCGGACGCGAAGCGGAGCGCATGTTCCATTGGCACTTTCTCGGCGAGGGCGACGGCTAGGGCTCCGTTGAAGATATCGCCGGCCGCCGTCGTATCGACGGGGTCCACCTTGAACGCGGGGACAAGCCCTTCGAATTCCGGGGAAGAGGCATAGGCGCCGCGCTCACCCAGGGTGATAACGACGGCGACGACTCCCCGCGCCCGGAGCCGGATGGCCGCTTCCCTCGCGCCGCTTTCATCCCTGACAGGGATCCCCGTCAAGAATTCGGCTTCCAGTTCGTTTGGCGTCAGGACGGCGATCAAGCTGAGAAGGTCATCGTCGAGCGGACGGGCGGGAGCCGGATTGAGAATGACGGGCACCCCGCGGTCCCGGGCTTTTTTCGCCGCGGCGCGAACGGCCTCCATCGGCGATTCGAGTTGAAGGAGGACGATGTCGGCCACAGAGAAAGCCTCGTCCGCCTTTTCGATGTCTCCGACGGACAGGAGCGCGTTGGCCCCGGAGGCGACGGAGATGCTGTTCTCCCCTCTCCCGTCCACGTTGATCAGGGCGATGCCCGATGGCGCGCCGGGCGTGCGAAAGACGAAGCGCGTGTCGAGCCCATCGGCCTGGAAGTTCGCCAGCGCCCGCTCGCCGAAGACGTCGTCGCCGACCCGGGCGACGAAAGTCACCCGGCCGCCCGCCCGGGCCGCGGCCACGGCCTGGTTGGCGCCCTTGCCGCCCGGGGCCATCGTGAACTCGCCGCCGAGGACGGTCTCGCCGGGCTTCGGGATCCTCGATACCCGGATGACCATGTCCGTGTTGGAGCTGCCGACGACAAGAATATTGACCATCGTCCGCGCTCTAGGCTTTCAGCTTTTCCTCGTTCGCCCGGAGCCAGCCCACGGCCGCGTCGATTGCCTCTTGAAGCCGCGTTTTCTCCGGCGTGACCAGCTCGACCAGGGACGGCCCTCCCCCTCCCTTGCATGGGAGGACGGATCCGATCACAGGAACGAGCTTCCGTAAGTCCGCCGCCAGGGAATCGGACCGGGCGGCGATGAGGTGCCCCTGGCTCTCGCCCCGGACGCCATAGATCACGGCGAACTCGCCGCTCTTGACGATGTTCAAGGCCAGGAAACGCGCCTCATCGGGGGTTTTATCCTCGAGGACGCCGGCAATGAGGGATCCGGAGGCCGCCCGGATGACCTCGCCGGCCTCGAATGCGGCCAACCGCTCCTCGAGCCGGCGGGACCGCTTCTTAAGGGCCTTAGTATCGGCCGCGAGTTTTTCCACCTGAGCGGCCACGTCATCGTCCGAACAGGAGAACGCCCCGGCCAGCTTCCGGACCGTCCGGTCTTTGCCCCGGTGATCCCGAAGGGCCCTCCCCCCGCAACGGAATTCAAAGCGCAGGTTCCCCCTAATTTTCTCGACCCCGGTGAGCTTGATCATCCCTATTTCGCCGGTGCGGCGGCAGTGTGTCCCGCCGCAGGCCGAGTAGTCGAATCCGTCGACCTCGACGACCCGTAGAAGGCCCTGTTTCTTGGGCGGCCTTCGCAAGGGCACCTCCCCTATTTTCTCCTCGGGCACGAAATATGTCTTGACCTCGCGGTCTTCCCAGACGATCGCGTTGGCCCTGTCCTCGACCTTATCCCACTCCGCATCCGAGATGGCCCGCAGGCCGATCTCAAGAGTGGAAACATCCGGGCCGAGATGGAAGGACAGGGTTTCGCCCTTGAGCATCTCGAAAAAAGCCTGCGACAGAACGTGCTGCCCGGTATGCTGCTGCATGTGGTCGAAGCGGGTCGGTCCGTCGACCCGGCCGTGGACCGTTCCGCCCGCGATCTCGCTTTTCAATACATGGAGGATGGCCCCGTCGAGGTCGAGGACCTTGAGGACCTCCACGCCGCCGAGCGTGCCCCTGTCCCACGGCTGACCGCCGGACTCGGGGTAAAAAGCCGTCCGGTCGAGGATGACGGCGGGCGATCCCTCGTGGATCCTCTTCTCCACGATCTCGGCGTCGAACTCCATGAGATAGGCATCTTCGAAATATAGCCGCCGCGTTTCTGGCATCGCTTTTCTCCTGCCGCGAGGATTATATTCCTAAAAGATCCGGAAAACGACGAGTTCGAAGAGAGCGGCGCCGAAGACCGCGGCAACGGGCCAGACGAGGATCCGGTAGACGTCCCGCATCTCCGCCTTGAAATAATCGGCCGTCAGGGCCAGGCAGAGATGGGCCGGCGAAAGAAGGATCCCGGCGAACCCGCTGACGTAAGCGAAGGTCATGAAGACCATGTCGGGCTTCCCCGTCCCGATGATCGAGACGAGGAGGGGGAACGAGATGGCCACGAACGCCTGGTTGACGCCCGTCAGAAGGCCGACGACGAACGGCGCGGCGAAGAGGAGGACGTAGGCGGACAGCCCGTGGGGCGGGACGGCCCGGACGACCGCGTCGAGAGCACCGGAGGCCTCGAGGACCTTCTTGAAGACCATCAGGGCGAAGATCAGCCAGACGATCTTCGGCGAGAAGCCGCGGACGACGATACCCCAACGTTTGGCCAAGTCCATCCGGGCCGTGACCTGGGTCAGGACGGAAGCGATGGCCAGGGCCAGGAGCATGTTCATCCGGAACACAAAGATGAGGACGATGGTCAGGACGATCGGCCAGATGCTGAAGACGACGAGCCCGACGTCCTTCCACGAGCCGCGGTTCTCTCTTTCCCGCGGCAGGCGCGGCAGCTTCCGGTAGAGGACGACGAGCCCCGCCCCGAAGGCGACCAGGGTGAAAGGCGCCTGGTAAAGGCTGACCTTCCAGACGGGGACGCGGAAGATGGCCGCCGCCAGGATGATGTTGAGATAGAGGGGCCACCAGTATTCCCAGATGTGGCGGAACCAGTAGTTGAAGAACGTCTTCCAGGCCGGCTCGAGGTTCCAGCGGCGGCCCGCCTCGTCGACGATGGGAGCGCCCATCATGGCCCCGGCCATCATCGGCAGAAGGCCGATGAACGCCGAGGGGATGGCCAAGATGAGGCGGTCGTCCCGGACGAGGTTCTTCAACGCGTCGACCATGGTCTTGAAGGCGCCGCTCGTCTGGAGGAATTCGCCCAGGTAGAGGACGAGGACGATGATCCCTGCGAGCTCGAGCGTCTCCCACGCGATCGCCCCGGCGAGGACCGCGCGGCCGAATGCGGCCGGCTTCATGGCGAAGAGGACGGCCGTGAGGCAGGTGTTGAGGAAGAGGACCAGGCCGAGGTCCCACTTCAGCCGGATGAGGACGAGCAGGAGGGCGACGACGAGCCCGATCTTGGCCAGGACGATCATGTCAGACGAGCCTGGCGACCCCGGCGGCGGCCAGGATGCGGACGGTCGTCTTGAAATGGATCTTGGCCACCCTTTCGAGCACGTCCGCCCCTTTCGCACGGACAAGCTTGACCGCGGCCGCCTCGACCAGGTCCGAAGCGCCCTTGGGCAGATCGACCCCGACGTCCTTCGACAGGAAATGGAGCCGTGTCAGGAACTCGGCCCGGGCCAGGATGGACGCGGCCGCGACGGCGGCGTCTTCCTCGGCCCGATGCATCTGGACGAGCTCGATCTCACGGCCCTTCTTGAGCAGAGCGTTGCGGACGAACTTCTCGTCGCCGAACTGGTCCGTGACCGCTTTGCCGGCCGGGATCCGCTCGAGGATGTTCTCGATCGCCCGGGCGTGCCCCCACGCGAGCAGGCGGTTGAGGTTGCGGAGCTTGGCGTAAAGCTCGTTGTATTTCTCCGGGCCGATGGCGATCACGGAATAGTACGGGTAGCCTTTCTTGAGGGTCTCGGCGATCTCGCGGCAGCGGGCGTCCGAAGTCCTTTTCGAATCCTTGACCCCGAGCTCGCGCAAGATCCCCTCCTGGCCCGCGGGCATGAAGAAGGCGGCGATGACCAGGGGGCCGAAGAAATCCCCTTTGCCCGACTCGTCCGTCCCGATGTGCCCGGGCTCGGGGGTGAAGAGCTTCGGTCCCGTCATGAGGTTTTCCGTCAATCCTTCTTATGGACGATCTTCCCGTCGAAAACGGTCAGCGCGACTTTGACGGCGGCGATCTCTTCGGGCGGGATGGTGAAGATGTCCCGGTCGAGGACGACCATGTCGGCCAGTTTACCCGCTTGGACCGCGCCCTTGGCCGATTCGGCGAACTCCACGTAAGCGCCGTTCACCGTGTAGGCCCGGACGGCCTCCTCAACGGAGACCTTTTCCTCGGGAACCCAGCCGCCGGGCCTTTTCCCGTCGAGGGTCCGGCGGGTCACCGCGGCATAGATCCCCAGGATCGGGCTCAGGGGAGCCACGGTCCAATCGGAGCCGAAGGCGAGGATGGCCCCGGCCCGGCGCAGGGATTCGAATGCGTAGGTTGTCCGGGCCCGCTCCGGGCCGATCTTCTTCTCTGCCCAGCGGCCGTCGTCGACCAGGTGGTAAGGCTGGACGGCGGCGACGAGGCCCAGCCGCCCGAACCGCAGGATGTCGGCCGGCCTCAGGTGCTGGGCATGCTCGACCCGCCAGCGCCTGTCCCGGGGACCGTTAGCGGCGACCGCTTTTTCATACATGTCGAGGAGCATGCTGTTGGCCCTGTCGCCGATGGCGTGGATCGCCAGCTGGAGGCCGGCCCGGTCCGCCTCCATGATCCTCTTTTCCATGATGCCCTCGGGAAACATCTGCCCGTGGAGAAGGCCGGAGGTCCCCGGGTCGTCCGTGTACGGCTCGAAAAAATAGGCCGTGGCCGAGCCGAGGGAGCCGTCCATGAATCCCTTCAGGCCGGCCAGCTTGAGATAGGGGCTTCCGAAGGGTGATTTGAGCTTGAGCCGGGCGAGCGTGTCGACTTCGGTGACGGGGATGTAGACATGAACGCGGGCCGTCAGACGGTTCCGCCGGGCCAGTTCCTCGAAGACCGCGAAGCTCGCCGCGTCGGCCATTTCGTGGACCGACGTGACGCCGTTCTCGGCGGCGTGGCGCAGGGAGGCCTCGGCCGCCTCGAGCTTCTCGGCGAAGGACGGCTCGGGGATCTTGGCATAGACGAGGTCCATGGCCGTGTCTTTGAGGATCCCGGTGGGCTCTCTGGTCACTGGGTCCTTGACGATCTCTCCGCCGAGCGGGACGGGCGTATCCTTGGTGACGCCGGCCAGCTTCAGCGCCGTGCTGTTGGCCAGGACCATATGCCCATCGAGCCGGTTGACGCAGACCGGGTTGTCGGGCGTCACGGCGTCGATCCATTCCTTGTTCGGCAGCGCCGGCGGGCTGAACTCCTGGTGGTCCCAATCGCCGTTGACGATCCAGCGGCCCTTGCCGAGCTCGCGCGCTTTGGCCGCTATAATGGCGACGAACTCCTCGCGGCTCCGGGCCGCCCGGAGTTGGATGCTCTTCAGGGCGAAGCCGCCGGCCAGGAAGTGGGTGTGGCTGTCGATGAACCCGGGTAGGACGAGGGCCCCGCCGACGTCGACGGACTTCGACCCGGCCGGCGCCAGCTTGCGGATCTCCGCCGTCGTCCCGACCGCGAAGATCCTATCGCCGCGGACGGCCACGGCTTCGGCCCAGGGCCGCCCGGAGTCGCCGGTCCAGACTCTTCCGTTCAATAAAGCGAGGTCGACCATGTTCCCCTCCTGAGATCGTTTGCAGCCGGGGACGAATCCCAAGGCCAGAGAAAGGATCAGGACGAGGCCGGCCGGTTTGCGCGTCATTCGACCGACACCCTGTCCCCGTCGAACGGAAGGACGAGGCGTCCCGTAAAATGCGCCCGGATCTCCTTCTCCATTTCGCCGACTTCGAAGTCGAGTTCGGTGAGAAAATGGACCGGGGCCAGAAGCCGGACCCCCGCCCTTTCACTCCACTCTCCCAGGTCCAGGGCGCTCGTATGCACGGACTTGAGGACGGGGTACTTCTCGAAAAACCGGGCCGGCGCGCCACAGTCGTGGACGAGCGCGTCCGCGCCCCGGGCGGTTTCGAAGAGCGCGGGATGGACAGGCGTATCGCCCGAAAAGACGATCCTCTTCGCTCCGGCACCGACGCGGAATTCAAAGGCCAGCGAAGAGGGGTGATGGGGCACGTTCCAAGCGGTCACATCGACTCCCTCGCCGACATCCGTCCTCTCTCCGGGCGTGAGCGCCACGAATTCGACCCGCGTCCTGTATTTCGGCTCGCGCAGCCCGAAGAGATCGAGGAGCCGCCGGCAGAGACCGACCGTCTCGGCGGAGCCAAAGAGCCGGAAGACATGGTCCCGGAGCATCAGCCCGTGGACGAGGGTCGGCAGACCGTAAACATGGTCGGCATGGACGTGAGTGATGAAGACGCTCCCGACGTCGAGCGGCTCGACCGCGGCCGCCGCCAGCTTCCGGAGCGGGCTCCCCGGACAGTCGACGAGGATCGAAGCCTCCCCCGTTTTCAGGAGGAACGCCGCATTGTCCCGCTCGGGAGTGGGGACGTACCCCGACGTGCCTAGGAAAATGATTTCAGCCAATGAGCTTCCTCAGAAGCATGTTTATAGAAGAAATCCGTCGATAAATCAACAAGCCTCTCTTTCCCCTCCACAGACCGAGGGAGGAAGCTCGAGCACGCATGACTTAGGGAGGGCCCAACGCCACCCGGGCTGAGATGGGGACCATCCGGAGCCCCCGTAGCGGAGGGGGACCCGCCGCTTCCACGGCGGGGGAACCGCCGGGACTGGTTCCCGGGGGCCGGGGGATACGGGTGGTCCCCATCTCAGCTTGATAGGGTGGCGGGGCACACGCCCAAATGTCCTAAGCGCGAGAGGTTATTCACCGAGGTCCCATGCATCGCTTACGCGTCTGTGGTAAAATAGGCCGCTTGATGGACGCTTCCGGCGCCCCACCCCTTGGAGGACTTCATGATCGACTCGACGAAGCTCCGCAAAGGCATGATCATCGTCATGGACGGGACCCTCTTCCGGGTCATGGAAATGCAGCTCATCACGCCCGGACGATGGAAGGCCATGGTCCAGACGAAACTGCGCAACATCCAGGTCGGCTCCCAGATCGAGCACCGCTTCCGCTCCGAGGAACGGCTCGAACAGGCCCACCTCGACGAGGTCGAGATGGAGTTCCTTTACCAGCAGGGGGACGATTTTTTCTTCATGAATCTCGAGAACTACGAGCAGGTCACGCTGACCAGCGAGGTCATCGGGGACGCCGTCAAGTACCTCAAGCCGAACACGGTCATCGAGGTTGAGCTCTACGCGGGCAATCCGGTGGGCGTCAACCTGCCCAAGTCCATGGACCTCAAGGTCGTCAACACCGAGCCCCGGCTCCAGGGCGCGACCAAGACGTCCCTCTACAAGCCCGCCGTCCTCGAAACGGGCGCAGTCGTCCAAGTCCCGGAGTTCATCAAGGAAGGGGACGTCATCCGCGTCGACACGCGGGAAGACACGTACCTCGAGCGGGCCAAGGCGAAATAGCCCGGCCTCAGAAATTCTGCCGGAAGACCCCGACGTTCCCGTAGCTGTCCCGGACCCGTACCGTGACCTGGTTCTCCGCCCCGGGCGGGAGCTTCACCGAGAATTTGAACGACTCGTTCCGTGAATCGGCCACCCCGTCGACGGGGAAGACGACGCGCCATTCGCCGGGCCGGACGAGCACCTTGGCCTCTTCGATGTAGGAGTAGGCGTCCTCCGCCTGGAAAGAGATATCGAGCGCCGCGCCGTTGCGCGCCGCCGTGAAGTTCTTGACCGCGGGCAGGGAGTTGTCGATGACGAGTGGCGGGCTTGTCCTCTCGGACTTGAGCTCGAATCCCAGGGGATTGGACGGCGCATCGGAGGCCGTGAGCTTGAGAAGGTAGGTCCCGTCGGGGTAGGACAGGGTGTCGAAGGCGTAGATCATCTCCGTCAAGCCTTCCTCGAGAACGCGCCATTCGGACTCGCCGTCCTTTTTCAAGGCCAGCCCGTAGCGGAGGGTGTCACCGTTCTCGTCGGACGCGTCCCAGACGACCGTCTGGAAGCCCTTGCGCTCGGCCTTCCTGGCCGGCATGCCGATCCGGAGCTCGTCTTTTTTGGCCGGGGATTCGGGGAGGTTCTTCTCGACGCCGAGGATGGCGTCGTCCTGTTCGGGGAGTTTGAGGTAAACTTCATTGGGCCTGAGAAATTCCGGTCGGGCGACCGACGGGGCGATGTTCGCCTGCAGGTAGAACACGGTCACCCGGTCGAGGACCGGCGAAGCTTTCCCGGCCTGGACCCTTAGGATCACCTTGACCTGGAGGAAGCGGGCTTTGGGACTGAGGATCTGCTCTTCGGTCTTGCCGTAGGGAGGCGACCAGTCGCTCCACATCGCGTTCGGTTCATTCGTGTTGCCGCTGCGGGTCTGGAGCTGGACGGACGCGCCTGCGGGGACGGCGGCGTCCCAAACGATGCGCCCCCAGGAGGCCAGCGTCCGCGCGTCGAGGACAGGACCCGTGTATTCCCCCGCGAACCTCTGCTCCGGGAGCAGGCGCCCGAAATAGCAGGGGTTGTTCGAGAGGACACAGATCTTGGAATCGAGAGGCGCAAGCTGGAAGACCTGCTCGGAGCTCTGCTGGAGAAGGAGGGCGACCCTTTCCTCTTTGTCGATGGAGTAGATCCGGCCCTTGCCCCCGGTGCCGAAGAGGACCTTTTTCTCGTCCTCGCTCCAGAGGAGCGTATAGATCATCTCGTCGTCGGAGCTCCACAAACGTTTGGCCACTCCGTCTCCGGTGAGCCGGTAGAGGGCTCCGCCGTCCTTGGCTGCGGCTGCCGCGGCGGAGGACGTTCGGGCGTCGCCGCCCGCGGCGCTGACCGTGATCGAAACCTCGGCATCGAGCCGGACAGGCGCGGCGGGGCCGGCGTCCTGCCGCGCCCTCGTCGGCGTGCCCGAGGCGGCCGCGTAGATCAGTCCTTCCCGGTCCATGGCCAGGCTGCGGACCTCTTCATACGGCGTCTCGAAAAGGACCGAGGCCCGGCCCTCCGGCGAGATCTTGTAGACAAGGCCGTTGCCTCCGCTTCCCGCGATGACGTCTTCCCGGGCCGTTCTTTCGAGGCATAAGATGTGGTTTTCGGCGGCCTTGAAGAACATCCGGCCCTCGCCGAGCGGCGAGATCTGGTAGATCCCGCCGTTCTCTCCGACGGCCGCCCAGAGTTCGCCGGAGGCCAGGAACAGCAGGTCCCAGATGTATTTTTCAGCCGGATTGAAGAACTCCTCCCCCTTCCCGTTCCCCGCGATCTTGTAGATCCGGCCGTTCGGCGAGGTCGAAGCGTAGAGGACCCCTTTCTTGTCCAGCGCGAGCGAGGTCACGTCCATCTCCGGCGCCTGGAACCAGATCTCGGACTTGCCGTCTTTCCCGATCCGGTAGATCTTGCCGCCGTGGCCCGTCCCAAGGAAGGTCGTCCCGTCCGGCGTCGCCACGACGGACAGGTAGAACTCCTCTTGGGGGGCGGCAATCTTCTCTTCCTTGGGCGCCAGGGCCAACATCCCGTCGTAGGAGACCGATATGCCGTCGAACTTGCCTCTCAGGTAATCCTCCCGCGTCCGGAGCTCCCATTTCTGGGGGACGACGGCCTGGAGGGAGGTCGCCAGGACGGCCAGTCCCAAGATCCCAAGGAGGGGCGGTTTGCGCATGGTTCCGGACTCCTACTTTCGGATTTTAACGGGGATCGTCGCCCCGCCCTTGAAGACATAGGGAACGGGCAGCTGGTATTCGCTCAATGTCGAGCGCGTGATCTCCGTCGTGGAGGAGGCCGCGGCCCGCGGCGAAGCGAACATCGATTTCAAGGTCGGCGGCAGGTTCGGCATCTCCTCGCCTTTCAGGAACAGTCCCGGCTTGGAGGCGATGATCTTGAAATAGATGCGATTGTTCTTACGGAGGCTGCTCAGGATCCGGACGAGCTGGCTGAGGTTCCGCGGCACGAAATCCTGGATCCTGTACTGGGCCCGTTCGACCTGCTGCATCGACGCAGCGTCGCCGACGATGATCTGGAACTCGGTCCCCGCGGGAAGAGCCGGGGTCTGGACCGTGACCTCTTCCATCAGGCTCTCTTCCTTTTGTGTCCTATAAAAGACCTTGATCTGGATCGGCTCCCCGGGAGACACCTCGTACTTGTCGAGAAGGACCTTCTCGAGCGCGCAGAGGCGGCTTTCCTCGAGGACCCGGACGTTGAGGTCGATGCGGAAGATCCCGACGTCCTTGAATTCGTTGTTCATCAGGTAATGCACGGCGGCGGCCACGAGCCCGGAGAGACTCACCGGGGGATTGTCGTAGCTGCCGGAAAAGAGGTCCTCCAGGTGGACGCTCATCCCGCCCTTGTCGAGGAAAACGTCGGCGTCGAAATCGATGGACAGGTCGCCGAGGCTCCTCTCCTCGCTCGTGATCAGGGTCGACACCGCGATGTTGACCAGGGCCGGGGTCAGGAACTTGTCGTTGACGAGCTTGAGTTTGAAGTTCTTCCGGACCGCCGGGCCGGACTGGAGGCTGATGTTGAGGGGTATGAGGCGCGGCATGACGCCGACTTCGCCGGCGGCCCCCGGCGTCCTATCCTGGGTGAAACGCCCGATGACCGGGCCCGTCGACGTCAGCTTGAAAGAGCTCTCCAAGCTGGGCATGACGGCGATGACCTCGGCCCGGGTCATGGCGTAATCCACGGCCCCCAGGTTGTAGAGAGGGTGGCCGAAGGCCAGGACCTTGGCGCCGTCCACGTACGTCGCCGTCCCGACGGCGGAAACGTCGAGGTCGCCGCCCAGGAGCTGGACGCCGATCGCGTCCCCTTCCCTGACCGTCTGTCCGGCCGGCGGAGGCCCGGACCGGGACTGCCCGCCCGTCCCGGCCCTGACGGCCCGGAACCCGCGGGGGGCGAAAAACGACCTCGCCTTCTCGAAAGCACCGGCTGAGAACCCGCTGAACATGAGCGGGAGCTCGAGAGGAGCGATGGTCAGGCCGGCCGGCTGGGACTGAGGCCTGGCTTCGAGCGATCTGAGGAACGTCCCCGAAAGCTCTTCCTGGCTGATATCCTCGCGGATGGGGGAAGCGACGGCGCCGCCCGTATTGATCTCGAGGGGGGGCCGGCCGATGGCCAGCATCTCGTCGATCGGCGTGATCCCGGCGATGGCCTCCTTGGAAAAGCTGAACCCGTAGGCCACGGCGCCGATGAGCTTGCCGTCGATATAGACCGGGCTGCCGCTCATGCCGGAGATGATGCCGGTCGATTCGAGCCCGCGGCCGCGGAGGCGGGCCAAGATGACGTTCCGTTGGGGCTGGATGTTGGCAAGGACGCCGAGGATCTCGACGTCGAACTCCTCGATCGCCGCGCCTTGGAAGACGCTCTTCCCCCGGCCCTTCATGCCCGGTTTGATCTGGGAGAGAGGAAGGGTCAGTGTGGCGGCGTCCGCGGCCAGGCCGAGGGCGAGGAGGGCCAGGGCGATGACGCAGGGACGGCGTATCAAATGATTTCCAGGGCCTTGCCGCATTTCTCGAAGGCCGCCAGGATCGCATCCAGCTCTTCGTCGGTGTGGCCGGCCCCGTAGCTCGTCCGGACGAGGGCATGGCCGTGCGGGACGGCGGGATAGACGACGGGCGTCGTGAATATCCCCTCCTCCCTCAGGAGCCGCCAGAGCATGAAGCACTTCTCGTCGTCGTGGACGAGGACCGGGATGATCGGCGTGCTGGACCGGCCCGTGTCGTAACCCATGGCCTGGAAGCCCGTCCGCATCTTTTCCGTGATGGCCCAGAGGCGGCTCCGCAGCTCGGGCTGGGTCTCGAGCATGTCCAGGATGGCCAGGACGGAGGAGACGGAGCCGGGCGTCGCCGCGGCGCTGAAGATCAGCGACCGGGCATGATGCTTGATGAAGGAGATGATCTTCGCGTCTCCGACGACGACGCCGCCGATCGAGGCGAAGGTCTTGCTGAACGTGCCCATGACCAGATCGACGTCCTTTTCGAGGCCGAAATGCTCGGCCGTGCCGCGGCCCTTCGCGCCGAGGACGCCGATGCCGTGGGCGTCATCGACGAGGATGCGGGCGCCGGCTTTTTGGGCCAGGGGGACGATGCCCGGGAGATCGGCGATGTCGCCCTCCATGCTGAAGACGCCGTCGACGACGATGATCTTGCCCTCGGCGGGGTCGAGCGAAGCCAGGATCCGCTCGAGGTCCTTCATGCTGTTGTGCCTGTACTTGTGGACCGTGGCGAAAGACAGCCGGCAGGCGTCGATGATGCTGGCATGGACCATGCGGTCGATGATGATGTGGTCGCCCTTGCCCGCGATCGCGGAAATGATGCCCAGGTTCGTCTGGTAGCCCGTGCTGAACGTCAGGGCGGCCTCGCGGTTCATGAACTTGGCCAACCGCTCCTCGAGCTTTTCGTGCAGGTCGATCGTGCCGGTCAGGAAACGGGAGCCGCAGGTCCCGACGCCGTAGCGGTCGACGGCATCCCGGGCGGCCGCCTTGGCTTTAGGATGGTCGGCCAAGCCGAGGTAGTTGTTCGACCCGACCATGATCATGTGACGGCCGTCGACCGTGATCCGGTTCCCGACGGCCTCCTGTATGGGCGTGAAATAGGGATAGAGGTCCGCCGCTTTGAGCTCGTCCGCCCGGGTAAAGTTCAGGCATTTGTCGAAAATGTCCACGCTTGTCTCCTTTGACTCCAAGGAATGCCCGGCGGCCTCATTGACCCCCGCGGCCGAATCCCATACAATCCGGGTCATGCGGGTCCTGGTCACCGGCGGAACGGGCTTCCTGGGGAGCCACCTCGTCGATCGGCTCCTCGAAGAACCCGGGGCGGAGGTCTATTCCCTCGTCCGCGACCCGTCGAAGCTGCGCTGGCTCGAAGGGAACGAACGCATCCGTATGCTCACGGGCGACCTGCAGAACCTGCCGACCTTGCCCGTCGGGCTCAGTTGCGTCTTCCACCTGGCCGGGTTGACCAAAACTCTCAAATCGAGCGAGTATTATACCGTAAACCGGGACGGGACGGCAAATCTCCTCCGGGCCCTCGAGGGCCAGTCGTCCCCCCCGCGTTTCGTCCATTTGGGCAGCATCGCCGCCGGAGGGCCCTCGACGCCGCGGCGGCCGGTCTGCGAGGGGGATCCGCCGCGCCCGGTCTCCCCTTACGGGGAAAGCAAGCTCATGGCCGAAGCGGAGGTCCTCAAGTACAAGGACCGTTTCTCGGTCGTCACCCTCAGGGCAGCCGCCGTCTACGGCCCCCGCGACGAGGATTTCCTCGAGTATTTCCGCTGGATGAAGCGCGGCATCCTGCCCCTCGTGGGACCTGGCCAGAAATCCTTGAGCCTCCTCTATGCCCGGGACGCCGTCCGGGCTATCCTGCTGGCGGCCAGGCCCGGAGCCCCGAGCGGAGAGATCTTCAACATCGCCGACCCCAGGATCTACACTTGGGAAGATATCGGCCGGACCGTGGCCAACCTTCTCGGAAAAAAACTCATCCGCGTCCGCATCCCCCACTGGACGGCCTACCTGGCTTCCGCCGCCTCGGAGGGCATCGGCCGCCTCGGAGGGGGGGCCCATGCCCTCAACATGAGCAAGTACGAGCAAATGAAGCCGTCCGGCTGGGTGGTCGACGTACGGAAAGCCCGGCAAGGGCTCGGCTTCGAAAGCCGCTTCTCCCTCGAAGAAGGCCTGGGAGAGACGATGGCCTGGTATCTCTGGAAAGGCCTGCTTTGACCCCGGCCGGCGAGTCCCGTTCTTTATTTTTTAGGAGGCTTCCTCTATAATGAAACTGCCCATGGATACACGAACGATCATCACCGGAACCGGCCACTATGTCCCGCCCCGGGTCGTCACCAACCAGGATCTCGAAAAGCTCATAAACACGTCCGACGAATGGATCCGCGAGCGGAGCGGCATCCTCGAACGCCATCACATCGATGGGCACATCGGCACCTCCGACCTGGCCGTCGAGGCCGCCCGGCTGGCCATCGCCGACGCGAAGATCGACCCTTCCTCCATCGACTTCGTCATCGCCGCGACCCTCTCCCCCGATCACTATTTCCCCGGCATCGGGGTCCTTGTCCAAGCCAAGCTGGGCCTGGGCACGATCGGCGCCCTGGACGTCCGCAACCAGTGCAGCGGCTTCATCTACGCCCTGTCCGCGGCCGACCAGTACATCCGTGCGGGGACTTACAAGAGGATCCTCCTCGTCGCCGCCGAGGTCCAATCGACGAACCTCGACTTCTCCGACCAGGGCCGGGACATGTCCGTGCTCTTCGGCGACGGCGCCGGAGCCGTCATCCTCGAGCCGAACGGAGAGGACGACGGGCGCGGCATTTTGTCGACGCACCTTTACTCCGACGGCCGCTTCGCCGCCCATCTCTGGATGGAAAAACCCAGCCCCATGGACAACCCGACCTTTCAGCGGGGATTTTTCGACGAGGGCCGCTTCTTCCCGAAGATGGACGGCCGGAACGTGTTCGTCAACGCCTGCCAGCGCATGCCCGAAGCCGTTCGGGCCGGCCTCGAGGCGAACAACCTGACCGTCGACGACATCGACGCCCTCATCCCCCATCAGGCCAACGACCGGATATCGCTCATGGTCGCCAAGGGCCTCAAGATCCCGGTGGAGAAGGTCATTCGGAACATCCAGCGCTTCGGCAACACCACGGCCGCCTCCATCCCCATCGCGCTCGACGAAGCCCTGAAAGAGGGCCGGATCAAGCGGGGGGACCTGGTCGCCCTGACCGCTTTCGGGTCCGGATTTACCTGGGCGTCGGCCTTGATCCGGTGGTAAAATAGGCTTCTTGTTCACATATATCGAGGGTGGTAAAAAGGGTTTGTCAGGGAATGGACAAGTATGTTAGGATTTTCGAAATGGTTTTGAGGAGGAACAAATGAAAAAAACAGCCATCGCGCTGGCCGTGCTGGCCATCTTCGCCTGCGGCACCGGCGCCCTTCTGGCCCAATCGCCCGAGGACGCCAAGTTCAAGAAATTCCAGGACACGTTCTGGGATGCCTACTTCAAGTTCTACCCGACGGCCGGGACCCTCCAGGGCTACACGAAATACAACGACAAGCTCGAGGACCCGAGCGAGGGGAACCTCGACAAGTTCAACGAGATGCTCGACGGCTTCAACCAGGAGCTCGTGTCCAAGATCGACAAGACCAAGCTCTCCCCGGACAATCAGCTCGAGCACGAGATGCTCCTCGATTTCCTGGACATGGAGTTCCTCAAGCTCCAGAACCTCGTTCCCTGGGAGTATAACCCCCTCCTGTATAACGACCTCTTCGTCAACAGCCTGCGGAGCCTCCTCCTCAAGAACGGCGGTTCCGCCGCCGTTGCCGCCACCTCCCGGGCCAAGCTCATTCCGGGCCTAGTCAAGCGGGCCAAGGATAACTTGAAGACCCCGCCCCAGGATTACACCCAGGTGGCCATCGCCCAGATGCCGGCCATCCTCGACTTCTACAGGACGGAGGTCCCGAAGCTCTCGGGAAGCGCCCCCGCCCTCCAGACCGAGGTCGTCAAGGCCGTCGCGGCCCTGGAAGATTACGAGCGGTTCCTGAAGGGCGAGCTCCTGGCCAAGTCGACGGGGAATTTCCGGACCGGCGAATCGCACCTTCGGACCCTGCGGATGACGACCCAAGGCCACCTGCCCATCATCGAGGAGATCGTCCAGCGCTCCCTGGCGGATTTCAACAACATCCGCCGCGACATGTTCCTCGTCTGCATCCCGTTCTATAAGATCATGTATCCGAACGTCGACCTCGAGCAGCTCGGCCGGACGAAGGGCGACGAACAAACCAAGAATATCGTCATCCAGGGCGTGCTCGACAAGATCAAGACCGACCACGTCGGCCGGGACGAGTTCATCGGCCGGATCAACACGGCCGCGGCCAGCATCAAGGACTTCATCCAAAAACAGGGCCTCATCAACCTGCCCGAGGAGCCCCTGGCCGTCGAGCCCATGCCGGCCTATTTCACCGACGGCGTCTGGACCCGGCTGGCGACGCCCGGCGCCTACGAAACTGGCGGCGCCTATACCCTCTTCGTCCGCCCCATCCCCGAGGCCTGGTCGGCCGAGGACGCCACGTCTTTCCTCGAGGAGTACAACAACTTCTACATCGATTTCATGGCCGTCCAGTGGATCTTTCCCGGCAGTTTCGTACCCGCCTGCTTCGCCCGGAAAGATCCGTCCATCATCAAGAGGATGGCCCCCAACCAGGGACTTCTCAAGGGCTGGCCCATCTTCCTCGAGGACATGTTAATGGAAAGCGGCTACGGCAATTACGACCTGAGGATGCGGCTCAATCAGCTCAAGCTCTTGCTCAAGACCGTCATCGATTTCCAGATGGACATCAACGTCCACGAGGGCACCTGGACGAAGGAAAAGGTCGTCGAATACATGACAGTGCGGGGATTCATGACTAAGGCCGAAGCCGAACGCAACTGGCACCGGATCGTGCTCAATCCGGGCAATGGGGCCTGGCCCTATATCGGCTACCAGGAGATCCTCGACCTGGAAAAAGATTACCGCAAACTCAAGGGAGAGGCCTTCAACACCAAGGACTTCCTGCAGAAGCTCCTCAGCTACGGCGCCATCCCGCTCCGGACGCTGAAGGTGAGGATGGTGCAATAGGCGCTGACCTTCTTGGCGGCAATGGGGGCCATGGAACTGGTCGATTCCCACGCCCACCTCGGCATGGCCGAGTTCGACGCCGACCGGAGCGACGTCGTCCGTAGGGCCCTCGCCGCGGGCGTCGTCGCCATTCTCTGCCCGGCCGACCTGACCCGTGCCGAAAGCCTGCCGGCCATCGCCGGCCTGGCCGTCGAGTTTCCGTCCGTGCTGGCCGCCGCCGGCGTCCATCCGCACCAAGCCAAAGAATTCGTTCCGGGTCACATACGCGAGCTCGGCGATCTCGCCGCCCGGAGGGCCATCCGGGCGGTCGGTGAGATCGGGCTCGACTACCATTACGATTTTTCTCCTGTTATCCTCCAACAGGAGGCCCTGCGCGCCCAGCTCGCTTTCGCCGAGAGCGCCGGTTTGCCGGCGATCCTCCATAGCCGCTTGTCCGGGCCCGACATCATCACCGCCGTCGACGGAGCGGGATTCCGGCGCGGCGGTATCCTCCACTGCTACACGGAGGACTGGGCCACGGCCCGGGCCATGCTCGACCGGGGCTTCTTCATCTCTTTTTCCGGGATCCTGACCTTCCCCAAGGCCGGGGAGCTCCGGGAGGTGGCCGGTAAAGTGCCCCTCGACCGCCTCCTCGTCGAAACCGATTCCCCTTATCTCGCCCCCGTCCCCTACCGCGGCTCCGCACGGCGGAACGAACCCGCTTTCGTCATCGAAACGGCCCGCGTCCTGGCCGGGATCCGGGGCCTGTCCCTGGAAGACCTGGCTGGCGCGACGACGCGGAATTTCGCCGGCCTCTTCCCGTTTGAAAAAACGGGGGGCGAGTGCTAAGATAAGCCCGCCATGGGACAGGATCATTCCTTCGATATCGTTTCACGCATCGATTTCCAGGAAGTGACCAACGCCGTCAATGTCGCCCTGAAAGAGATCCGGAACCGTTTCGATTTCAAGAACAGCCACGTCGACATCGTCCTCGAAAAAGAAAAGTTGACCCTCGTCGCCGCGGACGACTTCAAGATCAAGGCCCTGCGGACGGGCCTCGAAGAGAAGCTTGTCAAGCGCAAAGTCCCCCTGCGGGCCCTGGATTACCGGAGGATAGAGGACGGCCCCAACCGGACGGTCAAACAGGAGGTCGTGTTCCAGGTCGGCATCCCCGTCGAAAAGGCCCGGGAGATCGTCAAGCTCGTCAAAAGAGAGAAGTTCAAGGCCCAGGTGGCCATCCAAGGCGACGAAGTCCGCGTCTCCTCGGCCAAGATCGACGTCCTCCAGGAGGTCATCAACTTCCTCAAAGGCCAGGACCTCGGCATTCACATGCAGTTCTTGAACTACCGATGACATCGCCGACACCCCTCCTCGACCGCTGGTCGTCCGTCCCCAAATGGAAGGACATGTCCTCCCTCTACAAGGAGATCCGGTCCGACCTCGACCGGGTCGAGGACCGGCTGGAGTCATGGTCGCGCTCGGCCAACCCCCTGACCGCCGAGGTCAGCCGCTATGTCCTCCGCAAAAAGGGGAAGCGGCTCCGCCCGGCGCTCGTCCTGCTGACCTCCCGTCTCTTCAGCCCGGGGAGCGAGGAGTCCGTCTTCCTGGCCTCGCTCGTCGAGCTCATCCACACGGCCAGCCTCATCCACGACGACATCGTCGACAACGCCGGCGTCCGGCGCGGGTCGAAATCCGTCCACGCCAAGTGGGGCCCCAACATCACCGTCCTTCTCGGGGATTACCTTTATATCAAGTCCATCGGCCTGTCCCTCCAGTCCCGCCACGACAGGGTCATCCGGCTCCTCGCCGACGTCTCGGCCCGGATGATCGAGGGGGAGCTCGACGAGTACGCCCTCGCCGGCGACGCCCGCATCACCGAGCTGCAGTACTTGAACATCGTCGAGAACAAGACGGCGGTCCTGTTCGCCGCGTGCTGCCGGATCGGGGCCATCCTCGGGCTGGCGTCCCCGGAGGAAGAAGACGCCGTCGCCGACTTCGGCCTGAATCTGGGCAAGACCTTCCAGATCGTCGACGACCTTCTCGATTTCACGGGCGACCCCGACGTCCTCGGCAAGCCCGTCCTGTCGGACCTCGCCGAAGGGCGGGTCACGCTGCCGCTGATCCGGGCCCTCGAGGCCGGAGGGCGCTCCGACCGGGAACGCATCAAGGGCCTCATCGGCCGGAAGGACATCTCCGCCGAAGAGCAACGGAAGCTGCGGGGGATCCTGGCCGCCTGTGGGGCCTTCGACTACGCCGGCCTCAAGGCCCGCGAATTCGCGGAGAGGTCGCTCGAGCTCATCAGCCGGTTCCCCGAGTCGACGCCCCGCGAGACGCTCATCCGCCTGGCCGTCTTCGTCCTAACCCGGAAACGGTGAGCTCGAGGAAGAGGGCACGATGACAGAGATCGAAGTCAAGATCCGGATCCAGGATCCCAAGGCCGCTCGCGAGAAGATCCTCGGTCTGGGCGCCGTGATCGCCCGGGACCGGCACCTCGAAAAGAACATCCTCTTCGATTTCGCGGCGGGCGGCCTTCGCGCCGGCCGCCGGGCCCTCCGGCTGCGAGCTTCGGGAAAGCGGGCGACCCTGACGTTCAAGGGCGAACCCCGAAAATCCAGGTCTTTCAAGGTCCGGGAGGAATTCGAAACCCAGGTCCGCGACCCCAAGGAGCTCCGCAGGATCCTCAAGGCCCTCGGGCTCAGGGAGACATTCGCCTACGCCAAGCACCGGACCGTCTTCCGGAAGAGCCGGTTGACCATCTGTATCGACGAGACATCGGTCGGGGATTTCCTCGAGCTCGAGGGGGAAAGGCATGAGATCACCCGGTTCGCCCGGTCCCTGGGTTACGGCCGGACGGATTTCATCACCGGCGATTACGTCGAGATGATCGTGCAGGCGGGGGAAAAAGGCGCTCTTACCTGAGACGGAGCCGAGGCCGGATCATTCGTCCTTGTCTTCCTTGACGCCGTCTTCCTCGACCTCTTCGCCCTCTTCGCCCTCTTCGTCGACTTCGGGCCCTTCCTCGAGCTCGACGCCGGGCTCTCCCTCGGGGAGGTCCTTGACGGCGATCCCCTCGAGGTCCCCGTGGTCGTCGGCGATCCCCGCGCCCACGAAGACGCGATCGTCCCGTTCGGGAGCGTCGTCCATCCGGGCGGGGATGATCTCGTACTCGATGAGCCCGGCCCGCACCTCGGCCTCGGCGATCCGGATCAGGCTCTTGGACTTGCCCTTGATCTTGGGCTTGGCGCCCTTGAGCAGCTGCTTGGCCCGTTTCGAGGCCAGGATGATGAACCGGTATTTGCTGTCGATATTTCCGAATTGATCCACCGTCTATCGGCTCCTCGCAGAGAATTGCCTTGATGGGCTCCTTACCATACCAAAAAACAGGGGAATTATCAAGCCGGCCGATTTTCTTTGACAGGGATGGCCTCCTATGGTATTTAATTTTTCTCCAGATCTCGAGGAGGTCCCATGACTCAAGGCATCACCACCAACGGCTGGTTTTTCCTCGTCTTCGGATGGGGATTCATCCTGACCTTGACCATCTACTGTTTCTCCCGCGTCCTCTTTGCCAAGAAGCCGGAGGTCGTCATCGAGGCCGGCGGCCGCGAGCAGTGGGGCTCGCGCATCGGCCTCATCCTGGCCGTGGCCGGGAACGCCATCGGCCTGGGCAACTTCCTGCGTTTCCCGGTCAAGGCCGCGGCCAACGGCGGCGGCGCCTTCATGATCCCCTACTTCGTCGCCTTCCTCCTGCTCGGCATCCCGATGATGTGGGTCGAGTGGACAATCGGCCGCATGGGCGGGGTCAAGGGCCACGGCACGACCCCCGGCATGTTCCACCTTATGTGGAAAAAAGCCCCTTCCAAGTACCTCGGCGCCCTGGGCATCGTCATCCCCTTCGTCATCGTCATCTACTACAATTTCATCGAATCGTGGTGCCTGGGTTACTCCTGGTTCTCGGTGACCGGCAAATACTTCGGCCACGCCAACCGCGACGCCATGGGCCAGTTCCTGCGCGGCTTCCAGGGTGTCGAGTCGAACCAGTTCTTCAGCTCGCTCGCCCCGATCCTGATCTTCTGGGGCATCACCATCGCCCTCAATTTCTATTTTCTCTACAAGGGCATCTCCAAGGGCATCGAGATCCTGGCCAAGTACGGTATGCCTCTCCTCTTCATCTTCGGCATCATCCTCGTCGTCCGGGTCCTGACTTTAGGCACACCCGACCCGTCCCAGCCGGAGATGAACATCGCCAACGGCATGGGTTACATCTGGAATCCGGATTTCAGCCGCCTGGGGTCGGCTACCGTCTGGCTGGTCGCCGCGGGGCAGATCTTCTTTACCCTAAGCTTAGGCCAGGGAATCATCAACACCTACGCATCGTACGTCCGGGAAAAACAGGACATCACTTTGAATGGCATCTCGACCGCGTCGACCAACGAATTCGCCGAAGTCCTCCTGGGCGGCACGATCGCCATCCCGGTAGCCGTGGCCTTTTTCGGCTTGGCCGAGACCAAGCTCATCGCCGAAGGCGGCGCCTTCAACCTCGGCTTCCAAGCCCTGCCGGTCATCTTCCAAAAGATCCCGCTCGGCCAGATCTTCGGCGGCATGTGGTTCTTCCTGCTCTTCATCGCCGGCATCACCTCGTCGGTGGCCATGACCCAGCCGGCCATCGCCTTCCTCGAGGACGAGTTCAAGTGGAAGCGGGAGAAGGCCGTCATCGTCGTCTTCTCCGTCCTCGTCACCATGACCGCTTTCGTCATCGCTTTCTTCAAGTTCGGCTTCCTCGACGAGCTCGACTTCTGGGCCGGCACGTTCGGCCTGGTCGTTTTCGCCGCCATGGAGATCATCCTCTTCTCCTGGGTCTTCAAGATCAAGAACGGCTGGGCGGAGATGCACAAGGGCGCCGACCTCAAGGTCCCCAAGGTCTTCAAGTTCATCATGACCT
>JBFYOD010000113.1:0-5344 GCA_041303965.1 Candidatus Aminicenantota bacterium | reverse complement strand
GGGGAAGGCCGCGGCGGCAGCCGTTTTGGAAGAATATCCCGCGGCACGGCGGCAGGCGTCTCCGGGGATCGTCGAACTCGGGCAGCGGATCCAGCGCTTTCTTGAGGGCGAGGCGGTCGCCTTCGATCTGGAAATGATCGCGCTGGAGGTGTGCGGGGAGTTCCAACGGCGGGTCCTGCTGGCGGAACATGGAATACCGCGCGGTTGGGTCAGCACCTATGGAAGGATCGCGCGGCACCTCGGGTCGCCGGCAAGCAGCCGGGCGGTCGGGCGGGCGTTGGCGACGAACCCGTTCCCGATCATTAGCCCCTGTCATCGGGCGGTGAGGGCGGATGGCGAATTAGGCGGTTATCAGGGGGGAGGGGAGATGAAACGGGCGCTTTTGGCCATGGAGGGAATGGAATTCGCCGCCGGGGGAAAGGTCCTGATGCGGAGGGTGTACTATTGAGCGGCGCTCGCTCCTTTACTCCGTTTATTTTATTTGCAGGCGTTGTTTTTTTATGGTAATATATTCACCGGAAATCCCCCGTAAAGGGGGCGCGGGTCGGATAAAGGTAAAGAGGGCAGAGGCCCTAACAGCCGACATACTCCTCTCCTTTATTGCGATCGATTTTTGAACACGGGCCGTTCCGGGTGCCCCCGGACGGACCCTTCGTCAAAGGAGACGAGTATGAACATCTACGTAGGCAACCTTTCTTTCACCGTGACCGAGGACGACCTCCGGCAGGCCTTCCAGGCCTTCGGAGCGGTCGAAAAAGCGGCCATCATCACCGACAAGATGAGCGGCCAGCCCCGCGGCTTCGGCTTCGTCGAGATGCCGAACAAGGACGAGGCGGTCAAGGCCATCAGCGGCCTCAACGGTAAGGACCTCAAGGGCCGGAACCTCAAGGTCAACGAAGCCCAGCCCCGGCCGGCCGGCGGCGGCGGCGGTGGCAGAGGCGGCTTCGGCGGCGGCGGCGGCGGTCGCGGCCGTTACTGATCGCTCGTATAACCTAGCGATCTGATCACATTCGAACGCAAGGGCGGATGCCCGGGTTGGGCATTCCGCCCTTTTTTTATTTTGCGCGTGTTTTCCCCGGTCTCGACCGGTCCCGCCGCGGAACTGAAAACCGTCAATTGCTCCACCGACCTCGAGGGGCGAATTCGAGTTGCGCCGGGAATGCGGGTTTGAGCTATAATGAAACGCGGCTGAGAGGTCGACATGAAATTCTTACGTATTGCCGTGTTCGCGGGACTGCTGATCCTGGCGCAGAACAAGGGCCTTTCTTCCGTACCATCCTCAGAGCAAAGCCTCTTCTCGCGCCAGGTCGCGGAGTCCAGGCTCGTTAAGGACGCGTTCGCCTTCATCGATAAGAACAGAGACGCGGCGATCGCCGAATGGATCGCGCTGACCGAGATCCCGGCGCCGTCCGGGAAGGAGGAGAAGCGCGCCGCGCTCTTACGGGATAAGTTCGCGGCGGCCGGCCTGGAAAGCGTGGGGATCGACGCCGCCGGGAATGTCGTCGGCGTCTGGCCGGGTTCGGGCCGCGGCAAGCGCGTCGCGGTCTCGGCCCACATGGACACGGTCTTCCAGGGCGTCTCCTCGATCAAGGTCGTCCGCGAAGGCGGCCGCCTCAAGGCGCCGGGGATCGGCGACGACACAGCCAGCCTGATCAACACCCTTGCTGCGATACGGGCGCTCAAGGCGGCCGGATTCAAGCCCGAGAACACGTATTATTTCCTGGCCACGGTCGGCGAAGAAACGGGGTTTAAGGGGATGCGCGAATTCCTCAAGTCCCCGCCCGAACCCATCGACATGGTCCTGGCCCTCGACGACGACCTGGGCAAGGTCCACTACGGGGCCATCGGATTCGGCGGCGGCCGGGTCGTGTTCCGCGGCCCCGGCGCGCACACCATGCAGAGCAAGGGTGTCGCCAACCCGAACCTGGCCGTGGCCAAGGCCGTCCAGCGGATATGCGAAATCCCGGTGCCCGGCTCTCCGCCCGAGCGGTGGACGGTCATCAACGTGGGCATGATCGGCGGCGGCAAGGTCCGAAACGCCGTCTCGCAGGAATCGTTCCTCGCCGTCGATCTGAGGTCGGCGAACCAGGAGGAGCTTCTCAAGGCGCGCGTCGCCATAAGAGAGGCGTGCGAAGCCGTCGCCCGGGAAACGGGAACGACGGTCTCCTTCGAGCTCAACGAGGCGGAGAAAGCGTCGCAGCTCGCCGGGGCGGTCGACTCCAGCCTTGTTAAAACGCTCGTCGACATTCTGCGGTACCTGGGCGTACCGGGGATCGAGGTCGATCCCTGCGGCTCGACG
The DNA here is from genome assembly GCA_041303965.1 of Candidatus Aminicenantota bacterium. Classification (GTDB taxonomy): domain Bacteria; phylum Acidobacteriota; class Aminicenantia; order Aminicenantales; family Saccharicenantaceae; genus RBG-16-66-30. Next base: position 3,045 of record JBFYOD010000113.1, on the reverse strand, counting down.
GAGGCCAACGCTGGGATCGAGCTCGGCATCCCCTCTGTCAATATCGGGCGGACCTTCGGGGTCCAGAAGCACAGCCTGGAAGAGGAGGCCGACATCGAGGGCCTGTTCACGGCACAAAAACAGCTCGTGCTTCTCCTGGCCTCCTTGCGCTGACGGCGAGCCTTCGTCTAGCCCGGTCCCGGGAAGCACGTCGAGTCTATCGCAGCGTTACTGAGGCGCCCGCTAGACGATTCGCGGCCTATTCGTAGCGCAGGGAATCGACCGGGTTCGACCGGGCCGCCCGCAGGGTCTGCGCTCCGACGGTCAGGGCGGCGACGGCAAGGGCCGCGAGCGTGGCCGCCGGGAAGATCGCCCAGCCGATCTCGACCCGCGTGGCGAAATTCCGGAGCCACCGGGACATGGCGTAGTAGGCAAGGGGCCAGGCGACGAGATTGGCCAGGACGATCCACTTGAGATACTCCAGCGACAGCGATAAGTAGACGCTCCAGGCCGACGCCCCCAGGACCTTGCGCACGCCGATCTCCTTGGTTCGCCGCTCGGCGGTGTAGGCGGCCAGTCCGAACAGTCCGAGGCAAGCGACGGCGATGGCCAGGAAGGCGAAGACCGAGAACATCTCGCTCATCCTCCGTTCGGCGTCGTGCAGCCGCTCGAAGCTCTCGTCCAGGAAGGCGTAGTCCAGCGGATAGGAGGGGGACATGGCCGACCACACCTTTCGGATGTGGGCCAGAGTCGCCGGCACGTTGCGGGTCCCGATGCGGATCGACAGGTAGTTGAGCCGGGCGACCGGCCTTATGATGTAGACGATGGCGTAGGGGGGGCGGTGGAACGAATAGAGGTAGATGTCCTCGACGATGCCGACGACGGTCCCCGGCGTGCCTTCGAGGTCGACCGTCTTCCCGAGCGCCTCCTGCGGCGAGGCGTAGCCCGCTTCCCGCACGCTCGACTCGCTGATGAGGAAATCGTTCGGGCCATCCGCCGAGAGCGGGCGCTCGGTCGTCCGTCCCGCGAGAAGCGTGAGCCCGTAGGTCGGGATGAACTCCTTGTCGACCATGTAGACGACCTGGGTGATCCCCTGGGTCCCGCCCTCGAAATTCAGATTGTAATGGGCGCTCCCGCCGGCCGGAACGAACGCGGACGTTGCGACGTTCTCGACGCCCGGATCGCTCAGGAGCTTTTGCCTGAAGGCATCGTAGCTCCCGCGGACCTCTTTGTTCAAGGGCACGGCCAGGATCTGGTCCCTGTCGAACCCGAGGTCCCGCGACCGGATGTAGGTCATCTGGTCGCGGATGACCATCGTCGCGCAGATGATGCCGATGGACAGCGCGAACTGGAAGACGACGAGGGCCCGGCGCAGAAGAGCTCCGGACGCCTTCGGCCCGGCCTGGGCCCTGAGGGTCTGGACGGGCCGGAAGGCCGACAGGAACAGGGCCGGATAGGCCCCCGAGACGAGGCCGACGGCGATCGCGATGGCCGCGGCGGCGAGGAGAACGGCCGGCTCGGCGAGCGAGCCGGCGGTCAGCCCCTTCGCCGTCAGCCGGTTGAACCAGGGCAGGACCGCGGCGACGACGAGGAAGGCCCCCGCCGTCGCGACCGCGCTCGTCGCCAGGGATTCCCCGAGGAACTGGCGGACGATCTGGGACCTCGGGGCGCCGACGGCTTTGCGGATGCCGACCTCCTTGGCCCGCTTGGCCGAGCGGGCCGTGGCCAGGTTCATGAAGTTGATGCAGGCGATCAGAAGGACGGCCAGGGCGATCGCCGAGAAGACGTAGACGTCCATGATGTCGCCCGTCGGCTCGAGCTCCGACCTGAGCCCCGAACGCAGGTGGATCGCCAGCAGCGGCTGGAGGCTGATCGTGTACCAGGGGTTTTCCTGCCAGTTCCTCTTCAGGAAATCGAGGAAGCGAGGCGCCATGGCCCCGGCCGACGCCCCGGGCCTGAGGAGCACGTAGGTGTAATGCTGGTTCATTCCCGAAAGCCTTGTCGTGTCCTCGCGAAGGCCGCTATAGGAGGCCAGAAAGTCGAAGTGGAAATGGGATTGCCTGGGGACGTTCCGGGCGACCCCGGTGACCCGGAAGAGCATGACCGTTCCGTCGTTGTAGGGGTCGGCCTCGAGGACCTTGCCGATAGGGTCGTCGTCCCCGAAGTACTTGGCGGCCATGTCCTCGGTCAGGACGATGGAATCGGGGTCGCGGAGGGCCGTGGCCGCGTCGCCGCGCACCAGAGGGAAGTCGAAGACCGTCAAGAGGGATGGCTCGGTAAAAAACAGCCGCGGCTCATAGAACTTCCGGTCCTTGTATCCGACATACCTCTTCGGATTCTGTTCCATCTTCCGGACGCGGACCGTTTCCTCGATCTCCGGGAAATCCTTCTTCAGGGCCGGGCCCAGGCCGTAGGAGCCGTTGGCATTGGTGGGCTGCCCGTCGTCATCAGTCGACAAGATGACGCGATAGATGCGGTCGGCTTTGGAATGGAAGCGGTCGTAACCCAGCTCGTCCCGCACCCAGATGAAGATCATCAGGGTGCAGGCCAGGCCGAGCGCCATCCCCCCGATATTGATCAGGGAATAGGTTTTCTGGAGCCGCAGCCGCCGCAGCGCGACTCTGACGGAGCTCCAGAAGAGGCCGGGTGAGAAGCGGACCGTCCGCCAGGGAAAGCGGCGGCCGGGATGGGTCGAGCGGGCGTGGCCGTAGGCGGCGTCGAGCGTCCCGGCCCGCAGGAATTCCGCCTCGGCGCTCCGGAAAGCGTCTTCCGGGCTCAGGCCTTGCGCGGCCAGGTCGTCGACCTTGTCGCGCAGGTAGCGCTCGAGCTCCTCGACGTCCCCGTCTTCGATCGACGGGCTCCGCCGCATCGCCTTTTTCCATTCCATGATCGCTTTTTCGAGGTCGAACATCATCGTTACTCCATGAGGCCGATCGCCGCCGCCCTAGCGGCCCTCGACGAGGGGCTCCCAGAGCGCCATCAGCGCCGCATGGACTTTCAGCCATTGGCCCTTCTCGAGCTCGAGCTCGGCCAGCCCTTGCTTGGTCAGCTTGTAGTATTTTCGGA
>JBFYOD010000112.1:0-12924 GCA_041303965.1 Candidatus Aminicenantota bacterium | reverse complement strand
TGGGCCAACGCGGTCCCGTGCGCCGCGCCCGTGGGCCCTCTCCAAGCCCAGCCCCAGCCTCCGATCCGGGTGACGGCCCGCTTCAAGCCGGTCGCGGCCTCCGAACCGAAACCCGGCGTCTTCATCTACGACTTCGGCGTGAATCTTGCGGGGTGGGCGAGCCTTAGCCTTCGGGCCCCGGCGGGGACACCGGTCAAGATCCGGTTCGGCGAGCTGCTTCATGAGGACGGCACGCTCAATCCCCTGACCTCGATCTGCGGCCAGATCAAGGGACGCCGCAAAAGCGGCGAGCCCATCGGCGGTCCCGGGGCCCCCGAGTTCGCCGAGCAAAACGACCTTTACATCGCCAGGGGCAGCGGCGAAGAGACGTATACGCCCAGGTTCTCGTTCCACGGTTTTCGCTATGCGGAGGTCACCGGCCTTGCCCGGAGACCGGCGCTCGACGACCTCGAAGCCCTCCGGCTGAATTCGGATGTCGACGGGATCGGAACGTTCTCCTGTTCGAACGACCTTCTGAACCGCATCCAGGAGATGACGGCCCGGACCTTTCTCAACAATATCTTCAGCGTCCAGTCGGACTGTCCCCACCGCGAGAAATTCGGCTACGGGGGCGACCTCGTCGCGACCAACGACGCCTTCATGATGAACTTCGATATGGCCGGCTTCTATGCCAAGGCCGCCGGCGATTGGGCCGACGCGGCCCGGCCCGACGGCATGCTGACGGATACGGCCCCGTTCGTCGGCATCCAGTATTGCGGCCTGGCCTGGGCCATGGCCCATCCGCTCCTCCAGTCCCAGCTCGTCCGCTATTACGGCGATCGCCGTCTCGTCGAGGAGCAATATGAGACGTCGCGGCGGTGGCTCGAGCTCGTGATCCGGGAGAATCCCGATCTCATCGTCCGTGAAGGGCTCGCGGACCACGAGAGCCTGGAGCCCACCGAAGTCCCTTATCTGGTCACGCCGCTCTTTTTTCAAACCGCCGGGATCTTATCGTCCTTGGCCGGGATTCTGGGGAGGAACGACGACGCCGTCCGTTACGCCGGCTTGGCCGATGCCGTCAGGTCCGCTTATCGCGAACAGCTCCTTCCTCCGGGGCCCGGCCGGTTCGAGGCCCTGACCCAGGCCGGGCTCGCCGCCGCCCTCGAGCTCGGGCTTCTGGCCGGGGACGAGAGGCCGGCCGCCGAACAGGCGCTCGTCCGGAAAGTCCTGACCGCCCAAGGTCCGAAACTGACGACCGGGATCTTCGGGACAAAATTCGTCCTCAACGGCCTGTCCCGTGCCGGGAGGGCGGATGTGGCTTACCGGCTCGTCGAACGCCTCGACTTTCCCGGCTGGGGATACATGCTCGAACACGGGGCGACCACCCTTTGGGAACACTGGGAGTTCAGCGACGACACCTTTTCCCATAATCATCCGATGTTCGGTTCGGTCAGCGAATGGTTTTTTTCCTGGCTGGCGGGCATTCAGCCCTCCGCCGACGCCGTCGGCTTCGACCGGATCGTCATCCGGCCTCAGCCCGTCGGGGATCTGACTTGGGCCAAAGGCGGAGTCGTGACCATCCGCGGAGAGGTCCGAAGCGAGTGGCGGATCGAGAAGGGACGTTTCATCCTGGACGTGACCATCCCCCCTAATACGACGGCGGCGGTCCATATCCCCGGAACCGATCCGGCGATGATCCAGGAAGGCGGCCAGCCGGCCACTGCGTCCGAGGGCGTCAAAGTCCTTCGAACCGAAGGCGGAGCCGTCGTGTTCGAGATCGGCTCGGGCCGATATTCCTTCGCTTCGGCTTTGCCCGAGGGGTCGGCCCTGCCCCAGACCTGGTCCGGGTCGGCGGAGAAGAAGAGTTGAAGGAGCCGTTCTTGGACAAGGTCAAGCGGAGAGATTTTCTGGAGACGATGGCCTGGGGCGCCGCGGCCCTGGCCGCCGGGTCCGGCCGGGCGTGCCGTGGGGCCGCGGACGGACCTCCGAACATCGTTCTCATCCTGGCCGACGACCTCGGATACGGAGATCCGGGATGCAACAACCCGGGATCGAAGATCCCGATGCCGAACGTCAACGCCATCGCTGCGGGCGGGGTCCGGTTCACGGACGCCCACTCGCCCTCGGCCGTCTGCACCCCGACCCGCTACGGGCTCCTGACCGGCCGCTACGCCTGGCGGACCTGGCTGAAGAGGGGCGTCGTCGGCGGATATACGCCGCCCCTCCTCGAGCCGGACAGGACGACCGTAGCTTCTCTCCTCAAAAGCCGGGGCTATGCCACGGGATTTTTCGGAAAATGGCATCTCGGGCTCGGTTGGACGAGGATGAACGGGCTCGCGCCCGGCTGGCAAGACGCCGAAAAATACTTGAAAGGATCCTGGCAGGACGCCGATCCCGGGACCGGGCTGAACGCGGATTTTTCGAAACCGGTCCAGGGCGGCCCCATCGATCACGGCTTTGACGACGCGTACTTCACGGCCGCCTGCTCGACGATCGACGGCCCCTTCGTCTTCATCGACAAGACCCGGACGGTCGGCCTCCCCGATAAACCGATTTCCGATCATTACGATATGACCAAAGGCGAGGAGGGGAGTCCGCGCCAAGGCTGGATCGCCCCGGACTTCAAACTCGAAGACGTCGATCTCCATTTTACGAAAAAGGCGATCGCCTTCATGGAGCGGAGCCGGGCTGAGTCCCCGGCCAAACCGTTCCTCATCTCTCTCTTCCTGTCGTCGCCGCACACGCCGTGGCTCCCGCCGGATCTGGTCAAAGGGAAAAGCCTGGACGGCCCCCGTGGCGACCTGGTCATGCTGGCCGACTGGTGCGTGGGCGAAGTCGTCAAATCTCTTGACCGGCTGGGAGCGGCGGAGAACACCCTGCTCATTTTCACAAGCGACAACGGACCGCACCCGGGAACGAACGGCCATAGGTCCGAAGGCCCGCTCCGCGGGCTCAAGTCCCAGATCTGGGAAGGCGGACATCGGGTCCCGTTCGTCGCCCGGTGGCCAAAGCGGATCAAGCCGGGGATCACAAGCGCCGAGCCGATCTGCCTGGTCGACCTCCTGGCGACCTTTGCCCGCCTCGCCGGGGCTCGCGTTCCCGCTGACGCCGGACCCGACAGCTATGATATTTCTCCGGCGCTTCTCGGGGAGAGAGCGCCGAAACCCATCCGGGAGGCGCTCGTCTCGCATTCGGAGAACGGGACGTTCTCTATCCGGCAGGGAGGATGGAAGCTCATCCTCGACAACAAGACATCGGGCGGCTGGATGGCTCCGGCGGGCAAGCCGCCGGTGCCGGGATCGCCCGGCCAGTTGTATAACCTCGGGGAGGACCCGCTCGAACAGAACGACCTTTGGGAGAAATATCCGGAGATCGTCGCCCGCCTGACGGCGCTATTGGAACAGTATAAAAAGGAGGGCCGGAGCGCCCGCCGATATCAAGGAGGAAAACCATGAAAAGATCCTTTTTCGGCCGGGTCGTTTTCGCCTTCCTGACGTTGATCCCCATGCTTTCGGCGATCGCCGTCCTCCCGGCGTCCGGTTCGCCCTCGGATGCGGCTCAGCCGTCGAAAAAGCTCGCCGTTCCCGAACGCGGCTTCATCAGCTCCGAACCGGGCGAAACCTGGGAACAGGGCCTCCTCAGCGGCAACGGGACGATCGGGGCGAGCGTTCTCGGGCGCGCCCTCGACGAAATTGTCATCTTCAGCCATAAGCGGATGTTCGTGCCCGAGCGCGCCCCCATCCTTCCTCCGGCTACGGCGACGAGGCTGTTCGAAATCCGCCGTCTCATCGAGCGGGGGCTTTACGCCCAAGCGGCCCAACTGGCGGTCGATGTCTCCGAACAGAAAAGCTTTCTCTATCCCGATCCCCTCATGCCCGCTTTCGACCTCAGGATCAAGATGGAGGCGGAAGGAAGCGTCGCGGACTATATGCGCTCCACGAATTTCCGGACCGGTGAAACGACCGTCCATTGGTCCGACAGCCGGGGCGTGTTCGAACGCCGGCTTTTTGTCTCCCGGGCCGACGGTCTGGCCGTGGTGCAGATCACGGGTCCTGGTCCGGGCCGGGTCAATTGCCGGCTGGAGCTTACGTCCCGGGAACCTCACAATAGGAGGTTCAGGGCGAACATCACCAACCTGGCTACGACCACGGACCCGTCCGCGCTGACCTACCGCAATGGATTCATCCGCGCCTATCCCGGCAGCATCCAGGGCTTGGAAGGCGTAGCCCGGGTCGTCGCCAAGAACGGGGCGACGACGACGAACGGCCCGGCTTTGGTCGTCACGGGCGCGGATGAAGTGCTCGTCTTTGTCGACATCAAGGTGCTTGACGAATTCGAGAAATCCATGATCGAATCCACGAAGAAAGCCCTAGCCAAGCTGCCCGCGGACTATGGCGACCTTCTGCGGAAGCACGAGAAAATCCACGGCGAGATGTTCCTCCGGATGAAGCTCGATCTGGGCGGGGAGGCGGATCATAACCTGACCACGGAACAGTTGCTGGCCAAGACGACCGACGCCGAGCCCTCGAGGGCGCTTCTCGAAAAGGTCTTCGACGCCGGCCGTTACAACATCATCTCTAGCACGAGCGACCTGCCGCCGACGCTTCAGGGCGTCTGGGCCGGAACTTATGACCCGCCCTGGGCCAGCGATTTTACGCACAACGGGAACGTCCCTTCGTCGATTGCCAGCATGCTCATGGCCAACACGCCCGAGCTTCTGCTGGCCTATACGTCCTACATGGAGGGATTGGTCCCCTACCTCGAAGTTAACGCGAAGATGATCTTCGGGGCCAGGGGGATCGTTCTCCCGTCGCGGTCGACAACGAACGGCTACAACAATGCTTTTGCCGTGTCGTTTCCGGGCCAATTCTGGGTCGCCGGCGCGGCCTGGGCGGCCCACTTCTTTTACGACTACTGGCTCTATACGGGCGACCGCAAATTCCTCGCCGAGCATGCCCTGCCTTTCATGGAAAAAGCGGCGCTGTTCTTCGAGGATTACCTGTACGAGGGCCCCGACGGAAAATATGTGTTCAGCCCGACCCAGTCTCCTGAGAATGCCCCCGGCAACACGAGGTCCCAGACGACGTTCAACGCCACCATGGACGTGGCCGCGGCCAAGGAACTTCTCCGAAACACCATAGCCGCTTCCCGCGAACTGAGTGTCAACAAGAACAGGATCCCCGTCTGGGAGAGGATGCTGTCCAAGATGCCGGAGTACCTGATCAACGAGGACGGCGCCGTTCGGGAATGGCTGACCTCCAAGTTGACGGACAACTATGATCACCGGCACAACTCCCAGCTTTATGCTCTGTTCGACGGCATGCCGGAGGAGATCGCGAAGGATGCCGAACTCCAAGCCGCCTTCAAGAGGGTTATCGAGCTCAAGCTCGAACGCCACTGGAGCAACTGGGAACGACAGGGCGGATTCATGTCCTTCGGTCTGGTCCAGCTCGGGCAGGCCGCGGCCAGTCTGGGAGAGGCGGACCTGGCCTATCGCTGCCTGGTGCCGCTCCTCAACCGCTATTGGCTGCATAACCTGGCCTCCATGCACAACGCCAAGAAACTGTTCAATACGGATATCAGCGGGGGCCTGCCGGCCGTGCTCATCAAGATGCTGGTGGCCTCCGATCCCGGCGTGCTCCGCCTGTTCCCGGCGCTTCCGTCGGCCTGGCCTTCGGGGACGATCGAGGGGGTTCTGTGCCGCGGTCAGGTCGAGATCAACAGGTTGAATTGGGATGGCCCGACGGTGCGGCTCTCCGCCAGATCGGCCAAGGCTCAGGACGTTCTCCTTTACGCGCCGGCGGAGATCAAGGCCATCAGTGTGAAGAAGGGCCAGGCCACGATCCGGACCTTGAACGACCCCAAGGGACGCCGGCTCTCGTTACCGGCCGGGCAGGACGTCGAGGTCGAGCTGCAGCTGAACAGGCGCTAATAATGCGCCGCTCGGCAAGGAGAGGAGGAGAGATGAGAAAAATAGTGCTGGTCCTGGTCTTCGCACTCGCGGTGGCCGCAGGAGCCGTGTCGGCATTCGCCGCTCAAAGCGATAAACCGTTTCCCGACCCCGCGACCGTCGTCTGGTCGACTCACCCCGCGGACAAGTGGGAGAACGCCTACCCTGTCGGCAACGGCCGACTCGGGGCGATGGTCTTCGGGAAGACCGATGAAGAGCAGGTCCAGATCAATGAGGATACCTATTGGTCGGGCGGCCCCTATTCCACGGTGGTCAAGGGGGGCTTTAGGGCCCTGCCCGAGATCCAGAAACTCGTCTTTGAGGGAGATCTGAAAAAGGCCCACATCCTTTTCGGCCGGAACCTCATGGGCTACCCCGTCGAGCAGATGAAATACCAGGCCCTGGCCAACCTGGTCCTGAACTTTCCGGATAAGGGACCCGCCGCGAACTACCGCCACGAGCTCGATCTGGACACGGCGGTCGTGACCACGAGCTATGAAAGGAACGGCGTCCGGTTCACCCGCGAGGTTCTTTCGAGCCCCGTCGATCAGGTCATCGTCGTCCGGCTCACGGCCGACAGGCCCGGCTCGATCTCCTTCACGGCCCAGTTGCGCGGGTACCGGAACGAGGCCCATTCCAACTACGCGACCGATTATTTCCGGATGGACGGGGACGGCCCCGACGGCCTCGTCCTCCGCGGGAAATCGGCCGATTACATGGGCGTCGAGGGCAAGCTTCGCTACGAGGCGCGGCTCAAAGCCGTGGCCGAAGGCGGCGCCGTGAGCGTCGTTTGGGATGAGCTCCGGGTGAAAAACGCCGATCGCGTGACCCTCCTCATCGCCGCGGCCACGAATTTCGTTAACTACAAGGACGTCGGCGCCGATCCCGCCGCACGGGTGGGAACGGTCATGGGTTCCGTCGCCGGCAAGGCCTTCGAGGCGATAAAGGCGGCCCACGTCAAGGAGCATCAGCGGCTTTTCCGCCGGGTCGAAATGCGTTTGCCCGCGACCCCGAATTCGGCCCTTCCGACGGACGAACGTCTCAAGGGATTCGACGGGACGAACGACCCGGCCCTCGGAGCCCTCGTCTTCCAGTTCGGCCGGTACCTTCTCATCTCCTCGTCGCGTCCCGGCACCCAGCCGGCCAACCTCCAGGGCATCTGGAACAAGGACCAGAATCCCATGTGGGATTCCAAATATACGACCAACATCAACACGGAGATGAACTATTGGCCGGCCGAGGTCGGGAACCTCGGCGAGTGCGCCGAACCCCTCTTCAGGATGATCGGGGAACTGACCGACCAGGGCGGCCAGGTGGCCCGCGAGAACTACGGCGCCGGCGGCTGGGTCTTCCACCAGAACACCGACCTCTGGCGGGTGGCCGCGCCGATGGACGGCCCGAGCTGGGGCACATTCACCGCGGGCGGCGCCTGGCTGGCGACACACCTCTGGGAGCACTACCTGTTCACGGGCGACAAGGAGTTCCTGAAACGGTATTACCCGGTCCTCAAGGGCAGCGCGGAGTTCTTCCTCGATTTCCTCGTCCCGCATCCCAAGTACGGCTGGCTCGTGACCAACCCTTCGACCTCGCCCGAGAATTTTCCGGCCGTTCCCGGCCAGGTCCCGTTCTTCGACGAGATCACGATGTTCAAAACGACGACGTCGATCTGCGCCGGCTCGACGATCGACATGCAGATCCTCAACGACCTCTTCGCCGCCGCCGCCCGGGCTGCCGATGTCCTCGGCTCGGATCCCGATTTCAAGGTCAGGGTCCTGGCGGCCAAGGCCAAACTGGCCCCGATGCGGATCGGCCGCAAGGGCAACCTTCAGGAATGGCTCGAGGACTGGGACGAGACCGAAAAGAGCCACCGCCATATTTCCGGCCTTTGGGGTCTTTTCCCCGGTCACCAGATCTCCGCCCGCCGCACGCCGGTTTTCGCCGAGGGCAGCAAGGTTGTCCTGGAACAGCGCGGTCTGCCGGGGAACGGCTGGTCTTCCGCCTGGAAGGCGGCCTGCTGGGCCCGTCTCGGGAACGGCGCCAAGGCCATGGATAACTTTGTTTTCGCGATGCACAACTACACGACGAACTCCCTGTTTTCCATTTGCTCCCGGGCCATGCAGGTGGACGGTTCATTCGGCATGGCCGCGGCCGTGGCCGAGATGGTCCTCCAGTCGCACGAGAACGAACTGGCCTTCCTGCCGGCCCTGCCGGACTCCTGGAAGGACGGCGAGGTCAATGGCCTCGTCGCCCGCGGCGGGTTCGAAGTCGGGCTGCGATGGGCGGCCGGCCGGCTCGAACAGGCGACTATCATTTCAAAAATCGGGAACACCTGCCGGGTCAGGTCGACCAAAGCTCTCAAGGTCGTATCCGGGAATAAGACCGTCCGGGTGACGAAGCCGGAAAACGAGGTTTATGAATTCAAAACGGCCCCCGGCGTGTCCTATAAGCTGACTTTTGTAAAATAAAAACGTTATTGCGAGAGGTTCCTCGATGGAGAGACGAGATTTCCTGAAATGGGCCGCGGCCGGGGCCTTGGCGGCCCAGCCGCTGGCCGGCGCCCGGCGTCAAGGACAAGGGAGGGGAGAGCAGGCCGTCCAGAAGTCTCTCACTGGACGAAGGATCCTGACTTTCAATTCGGTCATTCGGGTCAATCAGATCGAGGTGACCCGGACCCGAAACGAAGGATTCGATGAATTCGACAGGCATACCCCGGCCAATGTTGAGGCCTTGCGGGCCGCTTTCGCCGAGGGCTGGCCCGGGGCCCCCATGACCTGGGCGTTCAGCTGGCGGGCCCTCTTCGACGATAGAGAGAACTACCGGCGGATCCGGGAGATCATTCCGGGATTCCATGACAAATACGGCGACGACGTGACCTTCATCCCCGGCGCCTATTTCGCCAACGCCTACAATACCCGGGACGAGGTCAACAGGGACCTCCATGACGGGCTGGCCCGGATTTCCGAGATCATGGGCGGCGGCTTCCGGCCCAAGAGCGTCCTCGCCGGGTTCCTGTCATCCGCCAATCAGAGGTTCCTGGCCGCGGAAGAGGGCATCCATGTCTGCCAGGGCAATATCTGGAGTCAGTACGCCATCGACAACCAGGACGGCGACGGGTCCATCTCTTATCCCTACTACCCTTCGTCCGCCCATTTCTGCCGGCCGGCTCAAAGCACGAGCGACTTCGTCGACTGCGTCAACCTGGACGGCTGGACATGCGATTTCATCGCCGCGCGGCGCGAGGGGCTTGACTGGGCCAGGAACTGGAACAGCCGGATGGGGGTCGGACCGATCGAGACGATCGGCTGGTTCGGGCCCGAGGCCGGGCTGGCCCAGATGGTCGAAACAACGGCGGCCCATTTCGACAAGGGTTTCGAGCTCAACGGCTGGGCCTGGGTCACGAATTGCTGGGAGATCTCGCTTGTTCCCCAGATCAAGAACCTCGACGTCCTGACGCGGTGGACGAGGCGGATCCGGGAGCGCTGGCCCGGCGCCGAGTGCCTGACGCAGGGCGATCTCGGGCTGGCCTTCCGGAGCCAGTACAGGAACAACGAGGGCCTGGACTACAGGTTCCTGCAGCGAGGAACGGGGATCGGCGGGTCGGACCGGAACCTGGAGGTCCGCTGGTTCATGAACCGGGATCTCCGCCTGGCGCTCCTGCGGGACTGGAAGGCCGGCACGCCTGAGCTCGTCATCGACTTCACCCGCTATGACCTTTCCGCCAAGGAACCCGAAGGACCGACCCGGAGCTGGAGCCTGCTCGGGAAGATCAACCAGAAGCAGACGCGACCCCAGGACAAACCCGTTCCCCTCAGCGCCTTGACCCGCGATGATCTGGACCGGATCTTCAAACGCTGCCCTGAACTTCGCGGGGGAAAATGAACGGGCGGAGAGGTTTCCGGCAAATCATGATCTGATCGATGGAAGGAGACACGATGAAACGCTTCCTGATCCCGGTCGTGCCCGGTCTGATCATCCTCGTTCTTGCCGGCTGCTCGCCGCGCGTCACGGAGAAGACCGTCCCCTATGCTTCCCAGCCATGGCCGCCGCAGGTTTGGAGATCCGAGCCTCCACAGGGCAGTCCTTTCGAGCCCTCCCGGGACATTCGGGGGATCGCCTTCACCCATAACTTCACGGCCTACACGGACGCCGACACCTGGTATCCTTCCTGGGCGTCCGACGGCAACATGTACAGCGGCTGGACCGACGGGGAGATCGGCGAGGAGTCCTGCCATTCGAGCGGCGGAGGCCGGGCCCGGACGGGGAACGCCAGGATAACCGGAGACGACCCGCTGTCCCTGACGATCGAGTCCCTTGGGTCCGAACCCGCCTCGGCCCTGCCCTATGGCGGCCGTTATCCCAGCGCCAACCTCGTCCACAACGGCGTCTGGTATTACGGGACGTACTGCGTCGACTTCGATCTGTCCAAACCGGAATACCGGGACCTTTACAGCTGGGCCATCTGCGGTCCGGTGCCGGGCTTCCGGATCTCGACGGACTACGGGAAAACCTGGACCCCGAGCCCGCTTTCGCCCGACCGGCCGCTCTTCCCCGAATCGGGGAAGGACGGGCGCCAGGTCAAGATGGGCACGCCCCATTTCGTCGACTTCGGACGAAACCTCGAGCATTCGCCCGACGGGAAAGCCTACCTCGTCGGTCACGGCGCCACGGACGCGGACCCCACGCCACGCATCGCCGGGAATAGCTGGATCGCCGGCGACGCGGTCTATCTCGCGCGCGTGACCCCCAGTCCGAAGAACATCAACGACCTCGGGGCCTATGAGTTCTTCGCCGGCCGCGGGGCCGAAGGGGGCCCCGTCTGGTCCCGGAACTTCGCCGACATCCGGCCTCTCCTTGCCTGGGACGATCGCATGGGCTGCGCGACGATCACCTATAACGCCCCGCTCCGCAAATACCTGATGTGCGTCACCGACGGCTGGCCGGGCGTCGAGGACATGAACTCGTACATCCTGGAAGCGGACGAGATCACCGGGCCCTACAGGATGATCACGTTCATGAACAAGTTCGGCCGGCAGGGTTACTTCCTGAACTTCCCGTCGAAGTTCACGAGCGCCGACGGCCGGACGGCGTGGCTGGCCTATTCGGCCAACTTCCACAAGTCCTATTTCGGCAACCGGACGGCGGCCGAGCCCATGGGCAGCCGCTACGCCTGGACCCTTCAAGAGGTCAAGCTGGTTGACGGGTCCATGGATGCCTCGGGCGCGCCGGGGAGCGGTCAACCGGCCACGGACCCCTTGAAGAGCGAGAACAACGTCGCCCTCAGGGCCCGGGTCAACGTGTCCTCCGTCCATAAGAAGAACAAGCCCTTCACCGAGCTCATCGAATATTTCGGCGAGGGGGCCGTGGATGGGATCGTCGACCTGAACGACAAGATCAACGCTCACGAATGGGTGAGCCTGGGCGAGCGGCAGACCGCTATGATCAGGCTCAGCTGGGATTCGCCGCAGACGGTGCGGCGGGTCTGGCTTTTCGACCGCCCCGGCCCGGCCGACCAGGTCACCTCGGGCGTGCTGCTCTTCAGCGATGGAAGCTCCGTTCGGGTCGGTCCGCTTCCGAACGACGCCAAGGCCTGTAAGGAGCTGAGTTTCCCGCCCAAGACCGTCACCTGGGTGGTCTTCGCCGTCGACGCGGTTTCCGAAGGGACCGCCAACGCCGGCCTGTCCGAGATCGCGGTCTTCAGAGATTGATGGATAATAGCCGCAAGAAACATTTGAACTGACCGAGGAGGAAGATGTCATGACACGGAAAAAGATCTTCGGGCTTCTTATTCTCTTTATCGGGGGGGTTCTGGCCGCCGGGTTCCTGGCCGCCCAGGACAAGCCCGCCGACCCCGGCCTGACCTTGGAGCGCATCTTTGCCGGCCGCGAATTCGCCGCCGAGCGCTTCGGCCCGGCCCGCTGGATGAGCGACGGCGAGACCTACGTGACGCTCGAGCCGAGCGTCGAGGCCAAGGCCGGCCGCGACCTCGTCCTCTACCGCGCCGAGACCGGCAAGCGCGAGGTCCTGGTCTCTGCTGCCAAGCTCATCCCGCCCGGAGCCTCCGAGCCCTTGTCGA
The DNA here is from genome assembly GCA_041303965.1 of Candidatus Aminicenantota bacterium. Taxonomy (GTDB): domain Bacteria; phylum Acidobacteriota; class Aminicenantia; order Aminicenantales; family Saccharicenantaceae; genus RBG-16-66-30. Next base: position 922 of record JBFYOD010000112.1, on the reverse strand, counting down.
TCGAGGACTACGCCTGGTCCCCGGACGGCAAGGTCCTTATCGTCTTCACCAATTCGAAGCGCGTATGGCGGCAGAACACGCGCGGCGATTTCTGGACCTACGACCTGGCGTCCGGCCTCCTGCGTCAGCTCGGGCCGGAGTTCGAGCCGTCGACCCTGATGTTCGCCAAGCTCTCGCCCGACGGCCGGAAAGCCGCTTATGTCGTTAAGAACAATATCTATGCGGAGGACCTGGCCACCGGCCGCGTCACCCAGCTGACCTTCGACGGGAGCGCGAACATCATCAACGGCACGTCGGATTGGGTCTATGAAGAGGAATTCGGCATCCGCGACGGATTCCGGTGGAGCCCGGACAGCGCCTCCATCGCCTTCTGGCACTTCGACACGAGCCGGGTGCCCGTTTTTTCGATGATCAACAACACCGATTCCCTCTACCCGAAGGTCACGAGCTTCAGACACCCCAAGCCGGGGCAGACGAACTCCTCCGTCAAGGTCGGCGTCGTGCCGGTCGCGGGCGGGTATCCCGTCTGGCTCCGGACGCCGGGCGACCCGAGCGACACCTATATCGCCCGGCTCGAGTGGGCCGGCAACTCCCGAGAGGTCATTCTCCAGCACCTCAACCGCTTGCAGAACACGCTCACCGTACTCGTCGGCGATGCCGCCACCGGCGAGGTCCGGACGGTCTTCACCGACACGGACGAAGCCTGGGTCGAGGTCATGGACGACTTCGTCTGGCTGGCCGGGGGCAAAGGCCTCTTCTGGCTGAGCGAACGGGATGGCTGGAGCCACGCCTATTATGTCTCCCGCGACGGAAAGGAGGTCCGCCTGCTGACCCCCGGCGACTACGACATCCTGAGCGTCAACGCGATCGACGAAAAGAACGGCCTCCTTTATGTCACCGCTTCGCCCGAGGACGCCACCAA
>JBFYOD010000111.1:0-12529 GCA_041303965.1 Candidatus Aminicenantota bacterium | reverse complement strand
GACACGAAGCTTCTGACCCAGCCGGCCGTCTCGGCCGACCGCGTCGCCTTCGTCTACGCCAACGACCTCTGGACGGCCGACCTCGAGGGCCGGAACGCCCGGCGGCTGACTTCGGGCGTCGGCGTCGAAATGCTGCCCGCTTTTTCGCCCGACGGGACGCTCGTCGCCTTCAGCGGCCAGTACGACGGCAACACCGACGTCTACGTCGTCCCGGTCGGCGGGGGAGTGCCGAGGCGCCTGACCTGGCACCCGGCCGCCGACCTCGTCCAGGGATTCACGCCGGACGGAACGGCCGTCCTCTTCACCTCCTCCCGGTTCTCCTCCAACCGGGCTTATTCCCAGCTCTTCACCGTTCCCGTCAAGGGCGGCGAGGCCGGGATGCTGAAAGTTCCCTACGCAACGAGCGCCGAATTCTCGCCGGATGGCCGGTTCATCGCCTACAACCCCTTCCCCGAGGCCTTCACGCAATGGAAGAACTATCGCGGCGGCAGGTTCTCGCGGATCTGGATCTTCAACGCTCAGGATTACGGCATCGAAAAAGTGCCTCAGCCCGAGGGCCGCTCGAACGACGTCGATCCGATGTGGGTCGGGAAAAGCGTCGTCTTCCGCTCGGACCGCAACGGCGAGTTCAACCTCTTTTCCTTCGATCCTGCCTCCAAAGCGGTCAAGCCGTTGACCGAATTCAAGGATTTCCCGGTCCTCTCCGCTTCGGCCGGGGCCGGGAAGGTCGTCTTCGAGCAGGCCGGCTCGCTCCACCTTTATGACGTCGCCCAGGGCCGCAGCCGAAGGCTGACGATCGGCGTCGCGACCGACCTCCCCGAGCTCCGGGAGCGCTACGCCAAGGGCTCGCAATGGATCTACGCCGACGGGGTTTCGCCGACCGGCGCCCGGGCCGTCTTCGAGTTCCGGGGCGAGATCGTCACCGTCCCCGCCGAGAAGGGCGACCCGCGCAACCTGACCCAGACGCCGGGCGTCCACGAACGCACGCCGGCCTGGTCGCCGGACGGCAAGTCGATCGCCTACTTTTCCGACGCGTCCGGGGAATACGAGCTCCATCTCCGCGCCCAGGACGGCAAGGGCGATACGAAAAAATTCAAACTCGGCGGTTCGGGGTTCTACGGCTCGCCGAACTGGTCCCCCGACAGCCAGAAGATCGCCTTCGCCGACAACTCCCTCACGCTTTACTGGATCGATGTCAAGACCGGGGCCGTGAAAAGGATCGCGGCGGAATACCTCTATATTCCCGGCGGCCAGTCCACGATGGGGACCTCTTGGAGCCCGGACTCCAAGTGGATCGCCTACACCCTCGGCACGCCGACTTTCTTCCGCCGCGTCCACGTCTACTCGCTCGACCAAGACAAGTCCTTCCCCGTCACGGACGGTCTGAGCGACGTCGACGAGCCGACCTTCGACGCCGAGGGCAAGTTCCTCTGGTTCCTGGCCTCGACCGATGCCGGCCCCGTGAACCAGTGGTTCGACATGTCGAACGAGGACGCCCGGCGGACCTCGGCCCTCTACCTGGCCGTCCTCCGCAAGGATATCCCCAACCCGTTGGCCAAGGAGAGCGACGAGGAAAAGCCCAAGGATGAAAAGAAAGAAGGGGAGAAGCCGGCCGGCAAGGCGGCCGTGGCCGCCGACAAACCCAAGGCCGGCGAGTCGGCTAAGGCCCCGGAGGCCTTCCGCATCGACTTCGATGGACTCGATAGCAGGATCGTCGCCGTGTCCATTCCGGCCGGCGTCTACGGCAACCTCCAGGCGGGCGAAAACGGCAAGATCTTCTACCGCAAGGAGGACCCGCCGCCGACGTCGACCTCGGGCGGACCGGGCGATTCCTCCATTCGCCTCTACGACCTGGCCACGCGCAAGGACGAGGCCGTCGGGCCGGCCAATTTCGGCTTCCGGCTGACGGCGGACCGTAAAAAAATGCTCGTCGCTTCCCGCGGCGCGTGGAGCATTCTGCCGACCGCCGGCAAGCCCGAGCCGGGCAAGGGCAAGCTGAATGTCGAGGCCGTCGAAGTCCGCGTCGTCCCGGCGGCCGAGTGGCCCGAGATCTTCGACGAGGCCTGGCGCATCAACCGCGACTTTTTCTACGACCCCCATTTCCACGGCGCCGATTGGAAGGCCATGAAGGCGAAGTACGCCGCCTTCCTGCCCCACATCGCCTGCCGGAACGACCTCAACCGGGTCATCCAGTGGATGTGCTCGGAACTCGCCGTCGGCCACCACCGCGTCGGCGGCGGGGATATGATCGGCCAGCCGGCCCGCGTCGCCGGAGGTCTGCTCGGCGCGGACTACGCCGTCGAGAACGGGCGATACCGGTTCAAGAAGGTCTTCGGCGGGCTCAACTGGACGCCCGAGCTCCGTGCGCCGCTGGCCGAACCCGGCGTCGACGTCAAGGCCGGGGACTATCTCCTGGCCGTCGAAGGTCGGAACCTCGCACCTCCCGACAACCTCTTCGCCCGCTTCGAAGCGACGGCCGGCAAGATCGTCGAGATCATGGTCGGGCCCAACCCCGACGGCGCGGGCTCACGGACGGTCAAGGTCGTGCCCATCGCCGACGAGGGGGCGCTCCGCAACCGCGACTGGGTCGAGGGCAACATCCGCAAGGTCCACGCGGCCACGAACGGCCGGGTCGCCTATGTCTACGTTCCCAATACGACCACCCTCGGCCATATCTACTTCAAGCGCTACTTCTTCCCGCAGGCCGACAAGGAGGCCATCATCGTCGACGAACGCTTCAACGGCGGCGGCTCGGTCGCCGACTACTACCTCGACTGGCTGAGAAAGCCCGTCTCCGCCTACTGGGCCATGCGCTACGGGGCCGATCTGAAGACGCCGAGCGCTTCGATCCAGGGTCCGAAGGTGATGATCATCAACGAGACCGCCGGGTCGGGCGGAGACCTCCTGCCCTACATGTGGCGGAAGTTCGGCATGGGCAAGCTCGTCGGCACGGCGACCTGGGGCGGCCTGGTCGGCATCCTCGGCTTCCCCGTGCTGATCGACGGCGGCTCGGTGACCGCGCCCAACCTGGCCATCTGGACCGAGGAGGGCTTCATCGTCGAGAACGTCGGCGTCCCGCCCGACATCGAAGTCGAGCAGACGCCGCGCGACGTCATCGCCGGCCGCGACCCCCAGCTCGAGGCCGCCATAAAGGTCGTGATGGATGAACTGAAGGCCAACCCCCCGGCCAAGCCGAAGCGGCCGGCCTTCCCGGTCCGGGTGAGAAAATAAAATTCCTCTCTCGATTTCGGGGAAGTCCTCTATTCGGCTTGGCGAAGGATATCGCCCTTAGCCCCCGGCCCCCCGGGAACCAGTCCCGGCGGTTCCCCCGCCTTCGGCGGGTCCCCCTCCGCTACGGGGGTCGTCAGGGCGATATCCATCGCCGCCTCACGCTGGACTTCCCCAATAACAGGAAAAGAACCTAAAATAAAAAGAAGACCCGCTACTTTTTGGTCTTGAGTTCGGCCTTGAGGCCGTCGACGAGCTTCCGGACGGTCTGCTCGTCGATCTTCTTCCCCTCGGGGGAAGAGATCTTGAACGTCATCGTCCCGTTTTCCGCGTCGAATTTCTGTTCGGCCAGCTTGTAGCCCTCGGGCAGTTCTTCCTTCAGTTTGGCGGCGGCCCGCTCGAAGTCCGCGGCACTCGTCCCCTTGTTCACGAGGACGATCTGGATGGAGTTATCGCCCGTAAATACGCTGACCTTGGCGATGGCCCCGGCCTCGTCCCGATTCGCGAACCAGAGGCTTGTCGCGCCCTCGGCCTTGTCGCCCCGGACCTTCTGGTAGACGACGACGTCGCCCTTAGCTTCGTCTTCGCCGATCTTCTTGACGACGGTGATCCCGGCCGGCCGCTCCTCGAATGTCATATGGAGCTTGCCGAACTTGTCCGCGTTCGCCGCGAGCTCCGCCTCGAGCTTCTTCAGCGATTCCTCAAGGGAGGAGATGTCCATCTTCTTGGCCTTGATAGCCGAGACCTGCTCCTGCAGGGCGTGGACCTTTTCCAGCATGTCCTTGTCGGTGGCCGACGAGAACGCAAAGGCTTTGCCGCGTTCGCTGACCCAGGCGCCTTCGGCAGGCTTACCCGAAAATTCCTTCGTGACCCAAACGGCGCCTTCCTGGCCTTCCTTGCCGGGCTCTTTGACCGTCCAGACGATCGTCGGGCTGACGTCGATCGCCTTCCCGGCGACGACCTTGACGGCCTCGCCTTCCTTGGCGGGCTCCGCGGCGATCCAGATTTCCCCTTCCTTCTTTTCCTTTATCCTTTTGACGAAGACATCGGGAGCGGCCTCTCCGGCCTCGCCCTTCGGCGTCCAATAGTAGATGATCTTGGCCCCGCCCTCCTCGCCGCCTTCCTTGACGATCTTGAAGGCGCCGCCCGGGCCAACCTTCAGGACCTTGCCTTCCTTCATGAGATCGAGAGCGCCGCCCTCGATAACGAGGCTGAGAGGTTCGCCTTTGAGAACCTTGAGGTCCTTGCCCTCCGAGCTCAGGACGATGACCTGGTCGCCCTCACTGCTGGTGATGGTCAGCGGCTTGTCCAGCGTCAGAGTCTTGACCTCGTCGCCCTCGGTTATGGTGATCACGATCGGCGTCTTCGTGCCGTCCTTGGTCGTGACGACGATCTTCTTCCCGCTGACGATTTTCTCTTTCTCTGCTTTTTCCGCCGCTTTGGCCTTCTCCGCGGCCTTGGCCTTTTCCTTTTCTTTCTCTTGGACGACGGCCTTCACGGCCTGCGTCTCCTGGGCCTCGGCCCCGGGCAGGGCGAATTCGATAGCGTTCGCGGCGGGCGCCGCTGTCTCGACGACGGCCGTTTTCACCGCCGTCTTCTCGATGCCTGCGGCCGGACCTGCCGTCCCGACGATAGCGACGGCCAGAACGACGGCCGAAGCCAGCATGATCTTCGTTTTCATCTTGACCTCCTTGAATGTCAGCTTTTGTTTGAGGATGGCCGCCAGGCGTTCGTGGAACGAAGACCTCCCCAGCATTCCGAGCAGGGCCGCCGAAGGGTTCCAGCGGAACCCGGCGGAGCGCCGGAAAGCGAGGAGGCTGGCGGCGTATGTCGACGGCCTGATCCCCGCGCGAAGGACCAGTTCGTCACAGGCGATCTCCTGCTCCTTGCGGAGCTCGCGGTAAACGACCCAGCAAAGCGGATTGAACCAGAAAGCGGCCAGGCTCGTCCGGACGAGGAGCATGACCAGGAAGTCCGCCCGCTTGACGTGGGAGAGCTCGTGAAAGAGCGCGGAGGAACGTTGCTCCTCGGTCCAGGCGTCCGCTCCCGCCGGCATGAGGACGACGGGCTTTCTCCAACCCCAGGTCATGGGCACGAGGACCTCGGGGTGGCCCCTGAGGCGGATATTGCGCCTGAGCGAGACGAGCGCCTTGAAGCGTTCGAGGAGGAGCCGCCAGGCGGGGTCGCCGAGTGCCGTTCCTTGTGCCGTCAGCTTGACCGCCCCGGCCAGCCCTATGGCCAGTCTCAGGAAGAGAACGATAAGACCGGCCGCCCAGAGGACGGCGAGAAAGGAATCGACGGTACCCGGGCCGGGGGCGGCAAAACGGGAAGCCGCGGCTCCGGCCTGGCCTTCCGCGGTCGAGCTGAAGGACGGCTCGGGGAGCTGGACCATGGCGAGCGGCGGGCTTTGGAGATCCAAGCTCAGGGCCTGCGCTCCGGTCACGCCGGGCCGGGCCGGAATGAGCGACCCAGCCGCCGTGCCCGGGCCGGCCGGTCGCGCCGGAAGGAGCGTCGTCCGCCATCCGACTGGGGCGAGCGAAAGGAGGGGAAGGAGGAGCAGCCCGATAAGGGCGAAAGACAGCACGAAATGCCGGAAGGCGGCCGGCCGGCGCCTCGAAGCCCGGGAGGCCAAGAGGGCCAGCGTCAGGACGGCCGTCGTCTTGAGGCAATATTCGGCGATCAGGCCGAGCGTTCCGGCGGCGGCGAAACCGCCCATGTCAGCGACCCTCCTTACGGGCCTTTTCGATGAGTTCCGTCAACCGCCGGTAATCGTCATCCGAAAGGCTGTCCTCGGAGATGTCGAGCAGAGCGGATACGATGTCCTCTGTCGAGCCGTCGAAAAAAGTCCGCTTGAGATGGCTGAGGGCGCTTCGCCGGGCCTTCTCCCGCGGCAGGAGCGGCGAATAGATGTAGCGGGGGCCCTCTTGACGGTGGGCCAGGTGGCCTTTCTGTTCGAGTACACGGAGCAGGGCCCGGACGGCTGAATATCCGGGAGGGGAGGGCAGGCGCTCGAGCACCTGTTGAGCCGAGGCCTCCTTCATCTCGTAGACGATGTCCATGATCTGCCGTTCCCGCCGGCTCATGTTCCTTTCCGTCTTCATGCGAGGCCTCCGTTTTTCTCTTCCGTTGACCTGCTAAATATTTAGCATGCTAAAATATTAGCACTTGTTTCCAGGCTTGTCAAGTGGGTCTGCTATTTTTTTAACATCCACAGATCTTCAAACCGCTCGGCCTGGAGAAAAGTTGCGCGGGACGCTATCGATTTTCCAGGACCAGAGGGACAGTCCCCCCAAAGGGGGGCAGTTCCCATGGGGGTTCGATTATCCCCCATGGGGGCAGTCCCTCTTCAGTTCCTTGACGGCCGGCCTTCGCGCGACTAATATAATGCGGGGCTAAATGAAATACCGTACATTGGGCCGAACGGGACTGCGCGTTTCAGTAGTCGGTCTCGGCACATGGCAGCTCGGCGGCGAATGGGGCAGGGACTTCAGCCAGGCCGAGGTCGACGCCATCCTCGACCGGGCCGCCGAAGCCGGCATCAACTTCATCGATACGGCCGAGTGCTATGGCGACCATCTGGCCGAACGCCTCGTCGGCGATTACCTCTCCCGGCATGAGCGCGACCGTTGGATCATCGCGACCAAGTTCGGGCACGGCTTCAATGGTTTCATGGACAGGACCGACCGCTTCCGGCCGGAGGAGGTCAGGGATCAGCTCATCGCCTCGCTCCGCGCCCTGCGGACCGACAGGATCGACCTCTACCAATTCCATTCCGGGAGCGACGAGGCCTTTCTCGACGATGGCCTCGGGACCGTCCTCGAGGACGCCCGGCGGTCGGGCATGGTCCGCAACCTCGGCGTTTCCATCCGCAGCACGGGCAGTGAAGTCCAGGCCCGGGAGGCGTTCGGCCGCGGCTACGGCGTCCTCCAGGTCGTCTACAACCGGCTCAACGTCCGGGCGGAGTCCGATGTCTTCCCTCACGCCCGGCGGTACGGGCTGGGCATCCTGGCCCGCGTCCCCCTTGGGAGCGGCCTTCTCAGCGGGAAATACGACGCTTTGGACGAGTTCGACGCCGGAGATTACCGTTCGACGCTAGGCAAGGACGAGATAGCGCGCCGTGTCCGCGAAGCGGAACGGATCGCCGCCGAGGAACTCCCGCTCGGCGTTTCGCGGGTCCGTTGGGCCCTGGCCTGGTGCCTGCGCGACCCGGTCGTGGCGGCGGTCATCCCCGGGGCGAAGTCCCCGGAACAGGTGGCCGAGAACGCTTCGGCCGCGGACCTTCTCTCCGACAGGATGCCCTAGCCCGGATCACTTGTCGATCAGCGCCGGCGCGACCGGCTTGACGCATTCGTCGCGGAACCGCCGGGCGAACTCGTCGACCTCTTTCGGCGCGAGCGCCGTTTTCCCTTCGGCCAAATAAGCGTTGAATATTCGGTTGAAACAGGACTGGTAGCGGAGCTTATCGGTCAATCCTTTTTCGTCCGTCTTGGGCTCGTCGTAGAGCCGGACCGAGACGAGGTCCTCGCGGTCCTGGGTGAGGCTGTAGACGTAGTTGGCGGCGGCGTAACAGCTCTCGCTCGTGGCCTCGAGGTCCTCGTGGGCGTTGAGGTCGAGACGGAGGTCGAGCGAGAGATTGAGGAGGTCGAGAGGCGTGAGCTCGCGGGAATAGAGGAAATTCTCGCCGTCCATGCGCTGGGCCAGGATGCCGCCGTTGCAGGCGCTGCCCTCGTTCCAGGCCCTGATCAGGCCGAGCCAACTGCCGCTTTTCTGAAGGAGGACGATGTTGTCGACGTCGGTCGTCTCGCCGGCGTTGAACGTGATCGAGAGGACGTAGATCTCGGCGCCTCCGCTTATGGGCCCGGCGAAGGCGGCGTAGGCGAAAAAGGGCGACTTCTGGCTGAGCGGGTCCTCCTCGAAATCCGTGATCCACCAGCCGGGCTGGTCCTCCCATTGGACGGCATCCAGGTCCGTCTTGAAATCGGCCAGGTTGATCTGGCCGTTCGTGGACCGGTAGAGGGCGCTGACCGCGGCCGGGTGAATGGCCCGGCCGAGGAAGGTGAAATCGCCGGGGACGTCCTCCGCGATCTTGGCTTTGCAGGCTGAAAAGGCACCGAGCAGGGCGAATGCGGCGAGAGCCGCAAAAATCTTCGAATTGTTCATCGTCTCGCTCCTCCCGACCGTTTAGACGGCCCATGGGCCTGTCTCTTCCTGAAAAGCGAACCTTTTGAGGGCTCGTATCGTAATAATGAGAGACGCGCGAATACTATCCCAGCCGAAAATGGAGACCGAATTGAAGAAACGCCCGCTCCGGAAGTCGACAGCGACGGCCTCAGCCGCTCTGACAATTGCCCTTCTTGTCCTGGCCATTTTGGCGGCCGTGCCCGCGGTTCTCCGGGCCGATGCTTCCGCCGCCGCGCGCCCCGCCGTCCAGACGGAAGCGCCCGTCCTGACGAAAACCGCCGCGCCGCCGGTCATCGACGGCGTCCTCGACGACGCCGCCTGGCCGACGGCCCTCAAGTACGACGGCTTCAAGACGTTCAAGCCCGATTACGGCAGGGAGGCCAGCCAGAGAACCGAGGCCTACATCGCCTTCGACGCCGAGAACTTCTACTTCGCCTTCCGCTGCTATGACAACGAACCGTCCAGGATCAAGGCCGCCGTCAGCAAGCGCGACAATGTCTTCCAGGACGACATCGTTTTCATCAACCTCGACACCTTCAACGACAACCAGAGCGCCTTCGTCTTCATGCTCAACCCGCTCGGCATCCAGGGCGACGGCATGCTGACCGTCAACGGGAATATCGAAGTGAGCTTCGACGCGGTCTGGTACAGCAAGGGCCGGATCGACGACCAGGGCTGGACCGTCGAGGCCCGCATTCCCCTGCAGAGCATCCGCTTCCCGAACCGGGACGTCCAGACCATGCGCATCCTGTTCATCCGCTTCTTCACGCGGACCTCCGAGCAGGTCAGCTTCCCTCCCCTCGACCCGGCCAAGGGGTCCATCCTCAGCCAGGCCCAGCCGTTCCAGGTTTCCGGCCTCAAGTACAAACGCGTCGTCGAGCTCCTGCCCGCCGTCACCTTCGGGCGGACCCAGGAGGCGAGCGAAGCCACCCAGGGCGCGCTCGTCAGGAACGAGGAGCTGGACATCGACGACGTCAGCTTGACCGGGAAGCTGGGCATCACCTCCGACCTGACCCTCGACGGGACGGTCAACCCCGACTTCAGCCAGGTCGAGGCCGACGCCGGCCAGGTCGACTTCAACCTCCGTTATGCCCTCTACTACGAGGAAAAGCGGCCCTTCTTCCTCGAGGGGAACGACCTCTGGCAATTCGGCGGGGCCATGGAGGAAGCCCCGTTGATGGCCCTTGTCTATACGCGGAACATCGTCGATCCGACCTTCGGCTTCAAGCTGACCGGCAAGATCACGCCGCGCGACACCGTGGCCGCGATCTACGCCCAGGACCGTCTCCGCGAAGACATGGTCGACGAACACCCGGATTTCATGATCGCCCGCTACAAGCACTCGCTCAAGGACGACGCGTTCCTGGGCGCCTTCTACACGGGCCGCGAGTACGGCTCGGGCTTCAACCGCGTCGGGGGCTTCGACGGCCGCTTCCGGCTGAGCCCGGTCGCCACGGCCTCGTTCCATCTCTTCGGCTCTCTCACCCGGGAGCCCGGCGCCGAGACGACGGACTCCGACCACGCGCTTTCGCTCAACTACGGCTTCAGCAACCGCAAGGTCCTTATCGAACTCGGTTACCAGGACATCTCGGAGGGCTTCCGGGCCGACACGGGCTTTGTCTTCCGGACGGGACTTCGGCGGCTGGCGGCCTTCGCCATGTATAACATCTATCCGAAATCGAAATTCTTCCAGAAGATCGAGCCCTTCTACTGGAGCTATCATCTTTACGACACGATCTACGACATGTGGGAGACTATCAACGTCTTCGTCTTGCGCTTCAAACTGCCGCGGAACACCATGGTCCGCTTCGACGGGCTCCTCGGCAACGAAGTCTACGCGGGGGAGAGGTTCGACCAGAGCGGCTATGGGTTCATGATGGAGTCCCAGCTGGCCAAACAGGTCTACGTCGAAGGCCGTGTCCGGCGGACGGGCAATACCTACTACGACCCGATCGACCCCTACCAGGGCTACGGGACCCAGGCGACGGCGGCCGTCCGCTACCAGCCCATGGACCAGCTCGATTTCAGCTTGAGTTTGAGCTACGTCGATTTCTACAGGAAATCGGACCGGACGAGGATCTACGATTACCTCATCCTGCGCAACCGCAACACCTTCCAGCTCAACAAGTACCTTTTCGTCCGGGGGATCGTCGAGTACAACGACTTCTACAAACGGATGACCCTGGACGGGCTCCTCTCGTTCACTTACATCCCGGGCACGGTCGTCCATTTGGGCTACGGTTCGGCGCTGGAGAAGCAGGAGTGGGACGAAGGGCTGGCCGGGTTCGCTCCGAGCAGCCGCTTCCACGAGATGAAGCGCGGCTTCTTCTTCAAGGTCAGCTACCTCTGGAGATTCTAGATATGAAAAAGTACTTCATCGGCTTCCTGTCCGTGTTCATCGTGTTGGCCTCGATCTTGGGCCTGCAGACCAAGGGGATGAAGGACCAGCGGTCCGGGCGGTCCGGCCGCGGCTCCGATCCGGCCATGTGGGTCTAGGCTTCCTCAAAGACACCTCGTGCGGGATGTTGTATATTAATAGGACACAAGACGAGCAGGTTTCATGGCCACAATTCCAGCTCCCGGGTCCGCGTCACTGCAAAAACCGGGGCCAACGCGCAAACTGTCGCTCTTCGATGCGGTCAATATCTCCCTGGGCTCGATCATCGGAGCCGGGATCTTCGTCATCCTCGGCGCTGCCGCCGCGGTGGCGGGCCCGGCCCTCGTCGTTTCGGTTCTCATCGCCGCCGCCGTTTCCTTGCTAACGGGCCTGGCCGCGGCCGAACTCAGCCGGAAGTACCCGCGGAGCGGGGGAGTTTATATTTTCGCGCGGGAGGCCATCTCCGGTTTCTCGGGTTTCCTCGTCGGCTGGGTCTGGCTCTTCTCCAACATCGTCTCCGGGGCCACGGTCGCCGTCGGTTTCGGCCATTACCTGACGTTCTTCTTTCCGGCACTGCCCACGGGCGCGGGGGCGGCGCTCGTGGTCGCAGCCGTCGTCTTGATCAACCTTCTCGGCGCCAAGGAATCGAGCCGCTTCAACAACATCCTGGTCATGTTCAAGATCGCCATCCTCCTGTTCTTTTCCGGAGCGGCTTTCCTGCATTTTCATGGGGCCAATTTCCGGCCGCTCATGCCGTTCGGCTTTCGCGGCGTCTGGGCGGGAGCGGCGACGATCTTCTTCGCCTACGCGGGCTTCGCGCGGGTGGCCATCGTCGCCGACGAAATCGAGGATCCGCGCAAGAACGTACCGCGAGCGACCCTGTTGTCCATCTTCATTTCTACCGTGATCTACGTTATCGTGGCCGTGGCCGCCGTCGGCGGAGCCGGGTACATGATCCTGGCCGGGTCCGGGTCTCCGTTGGCGGACGCTATTAGCTCCATGGGACTTGGATTCGGCGCCAAGCTCGTGGGTTTGGGCGGCTTGGCCGCGGCCGGCACGGTGGCCCTGGCGTCCATTTTGGGCATTTCGAGGCTGGCCCAGGTCATGGCTCGCGGCGGCGAACTGCCGGGTTTTTTCGCCGGCCTCGGCCGGAAGACCGATGTCCCGAGGAACGCGATCATCGTCGGCGGCGCGGCCACGCTCGTTCTGGCTTTTGCGGCCGACCTGCCGCATATCGCTTACATCAGCAGCTTCTCTCTTCTCCTTTATTACGCGGCGATGAACCTGAGCGGACTGAGGGTTCTAAGGGGGCGGATCCGGATCGTGACCGCTTTCGGCCTCCTCTCGTGCCTGGTCCTGATGGTCAGCCTGCCGCGCCTCGCCTGGATCGTGGGCGCGGCCGTCCTGGCGACGGGCGCCCTCTATTACCGCTTGGTGGTCAAGCGCGCAAAGGCCTAGCGCGATCGGCCGCGTCAGGCCGTTTGTCGCTTGTCGCGAAAAAAATGAAACCTTTCGGCGCCGGTGTTCGTCTATATGTATGGAGACGGTAAGAAAGCGAGAAACGAAGAGAACGACCATGAGATGCCAACAGCACGACGCTTCGAGGATAAAGACGCTCCGGATCGCCGTAAGGCCCGGAGCGTCGGCGATCAAACAACTGGGCGCGGCTTTGACGGGACGGCGCCGGGAGCGCACCGCCCTGATCTCCGTGAACGGTTTTTCTTTCCCATATCTCCCCGGCTT
>JBFYOD010000110.1:0-14070 GCA_041303965.1 Candidatus Aminicenantota bacterium | reverse complement strand
GAAGTCGACCAGCAGGTTGGTCGTGGAGCCCTCGGCGACGGTGATGGCGGGACTGAGGTCGACCCTTATCTCGCCCTTGCCGCCCGGGTCGACGACCGTGATCTGGCTCGGGGCGATCGGGATCCCCGTGTCGTCGACGAGCTTCATCGTGCCCGGATCGGTGTCGATGACAAGTTTGAGCAGGTTATAGGTGCCGACGGGGATCGTGGCTTTTTCCAGAATGGCGGTCACTCCGCTCAGGTCGACGAGGTTGACCGTTCCGGAGGCCGGATTGGCCGGATCGGCGGTCCAGACGTCCTCCCATGTATTGCCGTCACGGCTATGAAGGCTGACTGATTTGAGGACGACGGTCACTTCTTGCCATTCATCGGTGGGTCCGTCCGTCAGGAGCAGGTTCAGACCGCCGGTGGCGCCGGAAGGCCCCCAGCCGGTGATGTTGCACGAGGTGACCAGCCCGAAACCGGTCACGGCGGCGAGCGCCAGGAGAGAAAGGGAGAGATTGCGGATGATACGATTCACGGGATCCTCCTTAATTTGGCCGGAGAAAGTAAGCGCCCCTATCCCTAGATATGTTAAGCCCGCGGGCGGCCGGAGTCAAGCGGAGGGGGTTTTCCGGGAGCATTCCTCCGGCTGCTTGGCTAACCCTGGGCGAAAAGGCCGCGTCGTCGTTTGAGGCCATGGGCGATTTCACTCTTTATGCATCATTAGACAACGAAGCGCCCCAAACCTTTGCGGTCCTGGGATCAGCGCCCCGATCGACACCCCTCAAACCTAAAGAGTAGGATAAAATGTTGAATTGTATTATATTATTCTCGACTAAACGGTAATGGCGCCCCTTTCTTTCCGAAACATCCGGGCCAAGGCCACCCTGCTTATCCTTATTCTCCTCACCGCCACGACGTTTCTGTCCTACGTCATCACCATCCGCATCATGAGCAGCCATGTCGCGGACAAGATCATCCGGACGGCGGAATCCCTGGGCCGGAGCATCGCTCCCTCGGCGGGCTTCTTCATGGGCGCCCAGGACCTGCTCGGCCTCGACTACATGGTCTTTCAGATCAGGAAAACGAATCCTGACATCAAGTCGATCGGCGTACTCGGTCCGGAGAGGGACATCATCGTTCACAGCGACATCAAGGAGCGCGGCCGCAGGCTGGAGCCGGCACAGGGCCAAATCCTCAAGCAGGGCGAGGATGGGACCATGGTCCGCAAGGTCCTCGGAGAGCCGGGCACGCTCATCGAGATCGAAAGCCCGATCGTCTTCATGGACAAGCGCCTCGGCTCCGTCATCCTCGAGCTCGATTGGTCCGTGCTGTCGACGGCCCAAAGCGTGGCCCAACGCAAGGTCATCGGGCTCTTCGCCGTCATCCTGGCCCTGGGCACCGTCAGCAGCGTCTTCCTGTCCTCCAACCTGACCCGGCCGATCAAGGAGCTCTCCTCCGGCGTCGATGAGCTCAAGCGCGGGATGACGGGCAAGCCCCTGCGCATCTTTTCCGGCGACGAGCTGGGCCGGCTGACGGCGAGCTTCAACGAGATGTCGGGGCTCATCACCCACCAGCGGGACCGACTGGCCCAAGACGCCCGGGATCTCGAAGAGGCCTATGTTTCGACCGTCCGGGTCGTGGCCGCGGCCATCGACGCCCGGGACTCCTACACGCACGGCCATTCCACCCGCGTCTCCGAGCTGGCCGTCGCCCTGGCCAGGGAGCTCGGAATGAAGGGGCAGGAGCTTGACGACATCGAGATCGCTTGTCTCTTCCACGACGTCGGCAAGATCAAGATCACGGACGCCATTCTCCACAAGGCCGGCAAGCTGGACGCCGACGAGTGGGCGGAAATGCAAAAACATCCCGAATACGGCGCCCAGATCCTGCGCAAAGCGCCCTCCCTGCGCCGGTTCATCCCCGCCGTCCGGCACCATCACGAGTGGTACGACGGGACGGGCTATCCGGACGGGTTGAGCGGCGAGAAGATCCCCCGCGAGGCGGCCATCATCTCCCTGGCCGACGCCTATGACGCCATGACGTCGGACCGCCCCTACCGGAAAGCGATGACCAAGGAGACGGCCATGGCCACGATCCAGGAGTACATCGGAAAGCAGTTCAGCCCGGAGCTCGCTCCGCTCTTCCTCGGTGTCGTCGAAAAAATGGGATGACATCATGCTCAAACGACCCCTGCCGCGCGCGCTCACCTGGGTTGTCCTGCCCTGCCTTCTATTATCGGCCTGCGCCGTGGCCGACAAGATCCTGACGAAACAAACCCCCGTCGAATCCCGGCCGGCGTTGGCGGAGGGCGATTTCGAGAAAGCCCTCGACGATCTCAAAACGGCCAGCGAGAAGGCCCCGCGCGACAAAAAGCTGACGGCGAACTATGTCCGGACGGTCGAAGAGATCAAGGGCGCGGCCGACCGGGCCCTGGGCCAAAAGGATTACGCCAAGGCGGGCGGCATCTATCGGATCCTTCTCGACCGCTACGGCGATTTCGGCGCATTCTCAGGCAAGCTCACATTTATCAAAGCCCATCTTGAGGCGGCCCTGAAAGAATGCCGGATCGCGGCGATCGATAACCCGGCCGCGCAGGCCGTGAAGTCCGGGAACTTGGCCAAGGCCATCGACATTTTCCAGGCAGGCCTCAAGGAGAACCCGGGAGACGCCGACCTCGCCGCGAAATATCGGACGACGGTCAATGACTACAAAGCGGCCGGCGATAAGGCCTTCGCCAGCAAGGATTTCGCCAAAGCCGGGAGAGTCAATGCCTTCCTTCTTAGGAATTACGCGTCGTTCGAAGGACTGCGGCCTCCCGTCGCTTTTTCCAAGGAGGCCCTGACCAAGGAGGTCGCGGCCTGCCGGGAGAGCCTGACCCAAACGGGTCTCACGGAATACCGGAGGGGTAACCTGGCCAAGGCCATCGCCGCCTGGGAGGGGCTCCTCAGCTTCGACCCGGACAACGCCGAGATCAAAAAGGCCGTCATTACCGCGAAGACCCAGCTCGGCGAGCTCAAGAAAAAATAATCGAGGGCCTATGAGGCCTGCTGGGAAAGCAGGCCATGCTGCAGATACCCGCCGGCATAATGCGGCCCCTCAGCCCTGCTCTCCGGAAGCTCCCTGTAGCAGACCTGGTAGGCGGTCAGGGCCAATTTGGCCCGGCCTTTGATGCCGCATTTGGCGTGGAGCCTCTTCACGTGGGTCCTGACGGTGAGAGGTGATATAAAGAGGCTATCGGCGATCTCTTGATTCGTCAGACCCAGCCCCAGCAGGCGGAAGACCTTGAATTCAGCAGGGGAGAGAGTGTGGACTTGGGCGATCATGTCCTCTCTCTGGATTGTCTGCTCGGCATAGCGTTTCTTGATCTCTTCGCGGTCATCCCTGTCGCAGCGCTTCTGCCAGAGAAAATCATTGAGGTGGTTCCTAACGATATTGGAGACGAACGACCTCGGCGGGGTCCATCCATCGCCCAGCTTTCGCATTGTCATGAAGACCGCGAAGTGGACCTCGGATATGACGTCTTCCGCGCCGTGCAGTCCGCCCAGCGCTTGGCCGACCTCGTTCCTGATCATGGCGCCGTATTCCCTGACGATCCTCGCCATGAGGGTGTTGTGTTTATTCAGGACTGTGCTCATTTTATTCTTTCCTCCAGAGTGATCTTTCTAGGTGTGAATTCTCCTTTCCGACATTGAAGTCCGATGTTCACGGGACCATAAATAGCAGGCGTAAATGAACCTGTCATTAAAACAATATTAATTTCAGATGAATATTCCGCTTGAAATATTCATTTTTATTTCATAAGATGTTCATCATGCTTGATATATTCTTAATAGCTGGGAAAACGGCCTAAAGGAGAAACGGGCATGCGGATTCTCGTTGTCGAAGATTCGAGACGGCTGGCAGGCATCATCAGGAGGGGGCTACAGGAGGAGGGCTACGCCGTCGACAATGCCTATGACGGTGAGGAAGCGCAGTACATGGCGGAAACGACGCCATACGACCTGATCACCCTGGACGTCATGCTGCCCAAGAAGGACGGCATGACCGTCTGTCGCGAGCTTAGAGCGAAAAACGTGAATATCCCGATCCTCATGCTCACCGCCAAGGACACCGTCGAAGACAAGGTGACGGGGCTCGATACGGGTGCCGACGACTACCTGGTCAAACCTTTTGCCTTCTCAGAGCTCCTGGCGCGGCTTCGCGCCCTGACGCGGCGCGAGGTCCTTCCCAAGGCCCAAAAGTACCAGGCCGGAGAGCTGTCTCTGGACCCGCAGAGCCGGGAAGTCTGGCGGGACGGGCACCAGGTGGACCTGACAGCGAAGGAGCACGCCATCCTCGAATACTTCATGCGTCATCCGAACGCCGTGGTCACCAGGACCATGCTCGGAGAGAACGTCTGGGATTACGAGTTCGACGGCATCTCGAATATCATCGACGTCTATATACGGCGCATCCGCCGGAAGATCGACAAGGAGGGACAGGCCAGCCTGATCCAAACCGTGAGAGGCGCGGGCTACCGTCTGCGCGTGCCATGAGCAATCTCAAGAGCATCAAGTTCCGTTTGACCCTTTGGTATTTGGCGGCGATCATCGTCCTGCTCACGATCTTCGGGACGGTCGCCTATTACCTGCTGTCGAAGAACCTTTACCGGAACCTCGACGAGTCGTTGCGGACACGGGTGATCGAGCTCCAGGGCTCCATCAAGATCGACGGCCGCCGGGTTCAGTTCGAACAAAAGGTCGCCGAACTCGTCATGGTCTACGACGCCGACGGCGCTCTGATGGAGCGGCTCGGCCCCAACGTGGAGTTTTCGAACATCGATAGGACCGTCAAGGAGGCGCTGTTCGGCAAGAGCTCTTTCGTGTCCGCGTCGACGCCCAAAGGGCCGGACGTGCGGCTGTACGCGGCGCCCTTCAACGTCGATTCCGGCACGCGCGTGGCCATCATCGTCGGCCGCCTGCCGAACGATATCCTGGACGTGCTGGCCATCTTCCGGATGGTCATCCTCAATTCGTCCCTCCTCGTCGTTGTCCTGGCCGGGGTCGGCGGCCTGTTCCTGGCCGACCGGACCCTCAAGCCCGTCGAGCGCATAGCGGACATCGCCCGGGGGATCGGCGAGAGCGACCTGAGCCGCCGGATCGACGTCCAGACCGACGACGAGCTGGGCCGTCTGGCCTCGACCCTGAACGGAATGATCGCCCGGCTCGAGGAGGCGTTCAATAAGCAGCGGCAATTCGTGGCCGACGCGTCCCACGAGCTGCGCACGCCCCTCGCCATCATCCAAGCCGAATCCTCTCTCGCGCTGGGCAAGAGCAGGACTCAGGAGGAATTCAAGAGATCGCTGGAGCTCGTATCCCAGGAAGTGGACTACATGTCCGATATCGTCGGCAAGCTGCTCCTGCTGGCGAGGAGCGACGCCGGCGTCGAGCCGGTCGATTTTCAGGATGTCGATCTCAAGGACCTCCTCGTCGGGCTGGCCCAGGATGTCGAGGCGCTGGCCCAGGAAAAAGGCCTGCGCTTCACGCTCGGTTCGACGGACGGCCTTACAATCAAGGGCGACAGGCTCAAGCTGAGACAGCTCTTCCTGATCATCCTTGATAACGCCATCCGCCATACCCCGGCCGGCGGATCGATCTCGGGTTCGCTCGTCCTAAGGGACGGCCGCGCCGTCGTGTCCATCGGGGATACCGGCATCGGCATCCCTGCCGAGCACCTGCCGTTCATCTTCGACCGGTTCTATCGGGTGGACAAAGCGCGCTCCCGCGCCGAAGGCGGCATGGGTCTCGGCCTGTCGATCGCGATGTCCATCGCCAAAATGCACGGCGGAGGGATCGAGGTTGAAAGCCAGGCCGGCGCGGGGACGACTTTTCACATCGTCCTGCCGCTGGCCGATCCTCAGGCGTCGTAGCCTAGGCTTCTTCGGCTTTCTTTTTCGTCGTTGCCTTGCCTTCTTCGGAGGATCCCGCCGCTTTCTGGCTCTTGCCGCCTTCCGGTGTTTTCGGAGGGGCTGCCTTCTTTTCCGCTTTTATCTTCTTTTCCTTGCTCTCTTCGCCGGCCTTCTTAGGCTTTTCGCTTTTACCGCCGTCTTGTTCTTGCTTGGGGGCCGCGGCTCTTTCCGCCTTTATCTTCGCCATTTCTTCCGTTCTCTTTTCGCTGGCGGCGATCACCCTCAGCCTCTTATTCAGGGCCTTGAGATCCGCCATCATTTTTCGAACGATGGTATCTTTTTCGGCCTGGGGCGATTTGATGCCCTTCCCGGACAGAAAAGACAGCCGGTCTTTCAGGGTATGTTCGAAACGCGCCTTTTGCCGCATGAGCATCGGCTTCCGCATTAATCCCATTTCATCCTCCTCGACGAGTTGGCTATTTTTCTCCGGCAGCTAACAGGATCAGCTGAGCTCTCTTTTCCCTGCCGGCAGATAGTTTAGAAGGCATTTATATCAGGGTTTTGGCCAAAAAGCCATCGCATTTTTGGATGAGCTCTTCCTTGCGCGCCCGGCTCAGGGACTTGACGGCGCACTCCCGCGAAAGGGAGTTGGAACGGGTGCCGCACTCCTCATGGTAGACCAGGACGACTGGGCGCCGGGTCCGGGTGTATCGAGAGGCCTTGCCCTCCTGGTGCTCGCGGAGCCGGCGGTCGATATCGGTGGTCACTCCCGTATAGAAGGACCCGTCGGAGCATCCGAGGATATAGAGCGACCAGATGGCTCCCGCGGCCGCGTTCGGCGCCGGCTGTTCCTCTTTCGCCTCCATCACCCGGAGCATGCGGCGGTAGGGAGGCTTCATGGAACCGAGATTATCGTCGCCGGCGATGAAATGTCAAGGATCCCAACATTGCTGAAAACCGGTCGGAGAAGGATATAATGAGATCAAGGAGGCACCCATGAGTTGCGCAAGATCGAAGCTGGCCATTCTCGTCCTGAGCTTGATATCCGCCGTAGCCTGCCAAAGACCGGCCGAGTACGACCTGATCCTGCGCGGTGGGGATCTTTACGACGGGAGCGGCGGCAACCCTCAGGTGGCGGATATCGCGGTTCGGAACGACACCATCGTCGCGATCGGGGATCTTTCGAAAGTTCACGGCAAGGCGGAGATCGATGTCCGGGGGATGGCGGTCGCGCCCGGATTCATCAACATGATGTCTCAGGCCGGGCAAACGCTGATCGAGGACGGGAAGGCGCAGAGCGATATCCGGCAAGGCATCACCCTTGAGGTCTTGGGCGAGGGAGAATCCATGGGGCCCCGTAATGAGCGGATGAAAGAGGACTTTGTAAAGGGCCATAGCGATATCCGCTACGATATCGGATGGACGACCCTGGACGAATACCTGCGCTTCCTCGAAAAACGCGGCGTGACCCCCAACGTGGCCTCCTTCATCGGGGCAGCGACCCCGAGGGTCCATGTGATCGGCTATGATGACCGGCCGCCGACCGAAGAGGAATTGGGCCGGATGCAAAAGCTGGTCGGGCAGGCGATGGAAGAGGGCGCCCTGGGCGTCGCCTCGGCCTTGATCTATCCGCCCGGCTCCTTCGCCAAGACCGAGGAGCTTGTGGCCATGGCCAAGGTGGCCGCGAAATACGACGGCCTCTACATTTCTCACCTCCGCAGCGAGGGAGACGACATCGTCGGGGCGACCGGCGAGTTCCTTCGGATCGTACGGGAAGCCGGGATACGCGGCGAGATCTTTCACCTGAAAACAGGAGGGCGCGAAAATTGGGCGAAGATGGACGAGGTCATCGGGATCGTGGAAAAGGCCCGCGCGGAGGGGCTCGAGATCACGGCCGATGCCTATCCCTACGCCGCGGGCATGGCCGGGCTCCTGGCCTCATTCCCGCCATGGATCCAAGACGGCGGAGTCGAAGCGGCCATCAAGAGAATGAAAGATCCGGCCACCCGGCAGCGGATCATCCAAGAGATGAGAACACCATCAAAGGGTTGGGAAAGCCTGTATCTCCAGTGCGGCTCTCCCGACAGGATCTTGCTGATCGCTTTCAACGATGAGAGCTTGAAACCGTTGACCGGGAAAACGCTGGCCCAGATAGCGGAGATCCGGGGGAGATCTCCGGAGGAAACCGCCATGGATCTCCTTATCGAGGACAACGGCCAGGTGCTGGCCATCTATTTCAGCCAGTCCGAGGAGAACCTGAAGAAGACGCTGCCCCTCCCGTGGCTCAGCTTCTGCACCGACGAATCCTCCTATGCTCCCGAAGGGATATTTTTGAGATCAGGCGCCCATCCGCGGGCCTATGGGTCTTATCCGAGGATCCTGGGGAAATACGTCCGTGATGAGAAGCTGATGACGCTCCAGGAAGCGATCCGCAAGATGACCGCCCTTCCAGCCGAGACCCTGAGGATCGAACGGCGCGGGCGCCTCCAAACGGGGTATTTCGCCGACATCGTGGTTTTTGACCCTGACAAAGTCAGGGATCTCGCCACATTTGAGAACCCGCACCAGTACGCAACCGGCATCATCCACGTCCTGGTGAACGGGGTCCAGGTCCTGCGGGACGGCGAACACACCGGGGCTAAACCGGGTAGGGTCGTGCGCGGCCCCGGCGTCAAGGCGCGAGTGGGCGAAGCCGGAAATTGAGTTCCCGGGAGGGA
The DNA here is from genome assembly GCA_041303965.1 of Candidatus Aminicenantota bacterium. GTDB lineage: Bacteria > Acidobacteriota > Aminicenantia > Aminicenantales > Saccharicenantaceae > RBG-16-66-30. The sequence continues at coordinate 5,482 of JBFYOD010000110.1, read as the reverse complement.
CTTCGTTGTAAGGCGGCGCCCCAAGATACTAAAGCGCCTCTCAAGACTCTCTTGGTGGTCGCTATCGCCGTGGTTGAGTCGTGGTACTTCAAACGGAGGGGACGGTTTGATTAGTAAGCTCCGGCGCCTGCCCTAGGCGTCGTTACACAGAACCTCCGTCACGAGGGGACGGGGAGTCCTCTTGACATCGAAAAAAAACAGCGCCCATCGTCACCGAGCGCGCGCCCGGCGCGGGGGCAAGAGCACCTACCGTCGTTTCCTCCAGTAGTAACCGCCGCCCCCGCCGAGCAAAAGGATCGCCACGATGATGATGAGGAGGAGTGTTGTGTTGCTCATAGTCGTTTCCTCCCCTTACTCTGTCGAATATTCGTATCTGTTTCGGATTCTTCCGGACCCTGCGGTCATGGTTATTTCACGGCCCGTTTGACCGTGCGCTTCACATCCTTGACCACGCCCTTGACTCGGCCCTTGAGTTCATCCCTCTCGCCCTCTCGCTTGAGCTTCTTGTTTCCGGTCAAGTCCCCTACCGCTTGCTTGATCCTGCCTTTGCTCTTGTCGATGATCTCGCCCATTTTCTACCTCCCGGAGTTCATATTGCCAAAACGGACCCGATCGAACCGCGCAGATAAGGTCAAACGGCGTATTGGCACATAATGTCGTGAGTGAGGGAGAAGTCATTCATTATCCGCTGCGGTGGCTCCACCGGCGCCCATCCACCGTTTTTACCTCCCTCCATTGTTAGGTATGATAAATCGCACCGTGATTGGATGTCAAGTTGAACTGCCAACGCCGGAAGGCGGGCCGGGAAGCCGTGGGCAAGTTCAAGCTCTACTGCGCAATTGATTGAATTGACAAAACATATAGAGCTTGATATTCCGTTGATATGAAAAAGATCATTTTTGCCATTTTGATATTGTTGATCGCTGGCAGTGGATACGACTGTGTTAATACAGAAAATGAACCTGCCGCTGAAGACCCCAACACACAATACACAAACTCCGCTACGGGAATATCTTTTTCCTATCCTAAAAATCTCACGGCAAGCACCACGGATGGCGTCGCCATACTCCGCCATGATATCCCCTACAAAAATTCCGGGCCGTGCGACATGATGGGTGATAATAAAACATACGACAGACTTACTGATTTTGAAATGAAGATCCGGATCATCAATAAAGATCTAACCGAGACCGTCAAAACTTTAAGCCCCTACATACCCCAAGAAAATTTCGTAAATGGCAAGCTTGTTGCTTCCCCCGGATTTATTGATGCCTACACGAGTGGCAACTTTTCCGGCTTCGCCATCTACGAAGGAGCCGAGGGTTGCGGACAGACCACATATTACTTCCCTCTCGCCGGCAACAGAACTCTCGTCATAACCAACGCGTCCATACAAGCCCTATCGGGAGCGATCAGTCAAGAAAAGGTCAACGAGGTTTTAGCCGTACCGGGAGTCATATCAAGAGAAAAAAATAAAGAAATATTCGAAGACATTGTACGGAACTTGAAAATAAATTAATCCGCTTTCGGTGCGATTCAGCCCGTCGCCTGCGCCCCGCGGCTTCCACGAAACAAAAAGGTCAACACAAACCCCGCCAGAAATCCGCCGATGTGCGCCATGTAAGCGATGCCGCCCGTCTGCGCCGTGTCGGCAATGGAACCGATGCCGCTAAAAAACTGCAGAACGATCCACAGCCCAATGACGATCAGAGCGGGCACTTGAATCACTTGTTGGCCCTGCAATACTCGGACCTTTCCCTTTGGGAACAGTAAAATGTACGCGCCGAGCACCCCCGCGATCGCCCCCGATGCTCCCAAATTCGGCACGGTTGAGCCGTGGCTAAACGCCAGCTGGGCAAAAGTTGCCGCAAGCCCACAGAGCAGGTAGAAGAGTATGAACTTGATGCGTCCGAAACGGTCTTCCACATTGTCACCGAAGATCCATAAGTAAAGCATGTTGCCTCCCAGGTGAACCCACCCGGCATGCATGAACATGGAAGTGAAGAGCGTCAGAAAATCACCGAAGGGATTGGCCAGGAAGCGGCGAGGAACGAACGCCCACTTCCCGATAAAAGCGTCACCGCCACTCAGCTCGACAAAGAAAAACAGGACGTTCAGAGCAATGAAGGCATACGTGACCAACGGAACCGTTCTGCGAGCGCTGTTGTCATCACCGATTGGCAACATAAGATCTATCTCCTAAAAATCTATCCCCTTGCCCACACGGGCAACATACATCCGGCCGCGCGGCGCTGTCAACAGCCCAGCCAGGGGCAACGTTGAGGTTCTCTTAGGAGGCCTTTTGGGATAAACGGCTGCGTAAAAGCACCTCTCAAGACTCTGTTCGTATTTCTTAACCCCCTTATCCCCCTTTATTAGGGGCAGACTATAAGGCGGGCATCAACAGAAGATTTCCCGGAACGCTCTTAAGAATTTCCCCGATTCTTAATCTCCCCAACCCCTCTTAGAATTTTGACCTGCCCCCTAACATTGTACCAGCCCTAGAGTGAACGTTCCCATCACTGACCCGCACAGGGGGGGTGTTTGCTGCTGGGGGACTCCATAGAGGGCCTGGAGTCGGGATAAAGGGCATGTATTGGAGGGGGCAGGGAAAACGTGTGGCATAGTTCGCTGAGATAGACGCCAAGGTATCGAAGCTTGCCAGCCTTGAATATAGTGGATTCGAAGAAGTACAATGAGTTCTGCGGCAGAAGAGGTAGCAAGCATGGCTCTGTTCTCTGAAGGGCAACCCTGCCCCCTTTGTGGTTTACCAATCACGAACAGGGATCGACGTTTTGCCACGTCTCACTTCCTCGGTCCCGATAGCGATTTATGGGAATACTCTGACGCAGTAATGCACTGGGACTGCTACGCAAATTGGAAGCACCGAGTGCGGTTTGGCCGAATGTACTTCGAAGCCAAGCGACACGGGACTGGTCAAAAAAGCCCCTGGGGTGTTTCTCTCTCGAACGATCAAGTGCTGGTTACTGTCAATCCGGACAAGCTCATCCGAGAAGTGGATATCATGCTGGCTGAGACCGGAAGCGGATTCCGAGTTGCCTTGGCTGATTGGGAAGACTGGCTGGCAGGCGAATGCTCCGAGGGCTGCCACCATGCAATCGAGCGTGATGCCCTCGCCACCGTCATCCCTCTTCTGCGGTCCAAGCTGCCGACCGCCGAGGCGGTGGTTAACGGTGCCGGCATGAAGATGGAAGCGAAGTCTGAAATTGCTGCCGCAGGAGGGATGGTTGCCCGGGTCCTCTACGAGTTGGCATGCGAGAAGCTGGCGAAGCGCTCGGCAACCAAGGGAATTGCCTGTCCCGGCTGCGGGAACTTCTCTACCGACTTCAAGTATGTGCGGGTCAAAGTGGTTTCCGAGTCCGGGCCGCAATCGCAACTGGAATGCCGGAGTTGCGGAAGGGAATTCGGGCCGGACGATGCGTAAGACTTAAGTTAGCGGCATGACGCGCCCGGCGCCGGTAGCCTACTTCGCTTTCAAATCTGGCCCTCAAAGCATGCTAGTGGGCACTTCTGGGAGTAATCGCCCGATTCCCCTTACTTCCCTAGGGGGGCGCCGTTTGCTGCTGGGAGACTCCATAGAGGGCCTGTAGCGGGGAAAAAGGCATGTTTTGGGTGGGCCAAGGGAGGTCCCGGGGTTCCCAAGAAGGGACATGCTGCCCTGACGCGGTAATCATCCGTCCGGCAGGCCGGCCAGCCGGCTTCTGTGCGCCCCTACTTCTTCCCTGTGGGGACGAGGCGCTTAAGTTCCTCAAGCCAGTTCTGGACGAGGATCATTTCGGTGACGGGCGCGGCCTTCCTTTGTTCGGACTTGACCATAAGAAATCGAAGCCCGTCGTGGGAAATATCGTAGGATCGGATAGGGGTGCCCCATGAATAACCTGACCGCGCAAACAGTATGCGGCGGTTGGTGATGGAAAAGCCGCTGTCAGTTCTAAAATCCACCATCCAGACTTGATCTTCCCACTTATAAAAAAGCCGCTCTCCGTTCTTCGACCACACAGGCTGCATGCCACCGCTTCCCGATACCTGCCATTTGCCGCCGGGACCAGGAAATGGCCGTACGTAAACTTCATAACGCTTGGATTCATTCGATGAATATGCGATCCAGCGCCCATCGGGCGAAAATTCAGGGTAACATTCGGCATAATTTGAATGCAAGAACGCACTCACTCGTCCCGAGCCTGTCTCCAAGACTGATATGTCATATCCGGTATCCGATCCCGATTCGACAAGAGCGAGTTTTTCGCTGTTTGGTGACCACGAAGCGGGATTTTCCGTGGCTGCACTGGTCGTGAGGCGCTCCATCGGAGAGCTTCCATCAACAACCTGCCAGAATAGGTTTGAAGCCAGGGACTTATGCCACTCGAAGACGATCCGTTTGCCATCGCGAGTCCAAACTGGATAACTGGCTCTCCCTTCAGCGGTCAGGCGGCTGTTTGTCCCCGAATCCAAATCATACACCCAAATCTGCCATTCCTTTCCCGAGGTTCCATAAGCGATACGTCGGCCGTCGGGAGAGAGGCGCGGAGCAAAAAATGGGAACGTGAACGCCACTGCCGGCTGCTCGGATCCTTTTGTATCGACCCAAACGAGCGAATTCTCTAGAGGCGGGAGAACCCCTCCCGCAGCATAGATGAGTGATCCTTTTGGAGAAACGCTGAATTGGCCGGCGCCGCTGTTGTAGCCAGTATTCATACCGTTCAGCGCCTGCACCACATTCTCTACAACCGGATACGGTTGTCCAACGATCTTAAGCTTGTTTAAATCAAATCGCACTGCCATCAGCGTGCCCTGCCGGAGGAACACGAGATGACCGGAGGGAACATATCTGGCATCAGCCCCATTTTGCAGGAGCACTCGCCATTCGCGGGTATCGAGTTGCAGAAGCGCGATCCAGGGTTGCATATCCCAGCCATGTCTCATGATGGTGAACAATACGGCTTGTCCATTGGGAAGCCAAGATGGGAGGCGATGGCTCGTTTCCTCGCGTTTTGGATCAGGATTGGTCAAGAGTTCCGGCTCTCCGCCATCCGTTGAAACCTTTAACAAACCTGCGGCACTGCCGTTCGCGAACACGATATAGCTGTCGTGCCAACTCGCCCCGTAAATGCCCCTGGCGCTGCATATCGCTGTGGCCGGCCTATCGCCATTGATGGGAATCTTTTTCATCTGACTATCTGCCCAGAATCCTACCCATTGGTCATCGGGAGACAGGAAGGGATGAATGCCGCCTTCCGTGCCAGCGAGGGATTTGGCCACAGACTCGTCCATTCTCCGTACGTACAACCGGGATTTCGCTTGAGCGCCTAGGTTTTCTTCTATCGCGCTATAAACGATGAAGCTGCCATCATTCGAAATGGCCATCGCAGTTCGAGCTGGCCTCTGAGCCTCAGAATCTCTACGCCATCCGTCTAACCAAAGCCCGGGCTCAACCCTAACGATAGACTTTACCGCCGGCAGA